>NZ_JBFTLC010000017.1:0-100303 GCF_056396245.1 Arthrobacter sp. 05T423 | reverse complement strand
ACGCACCCGCCCTACAGGCCGCAGACAAACGGCAAAGTTGAGCGATACAACCGCACCATGCTCGATGAATGGGCCTACGCGAAGCCCTATGCGTCAGAAAGCGAGCGTGTTGCCGCATTCGCCGACTGGCTCCATCACTACAATCATCACCGAGGCCACACCTCACTCAAAGGTCAGCCACCAATCAGCCGTGTCACTAACCTCTCAGGTCAATACATCTAGCATTCGCGGACAACTGGTGGACATCGACGAGGCCATTACGGATGCTTCCAAGCTTGAGGCCAAGGAGGAGGGGGAAGCAGCCTACGAAGCGGCCTGGGCGAACTTTCAAAGGAAGACTGACCAACTGAGCCGCGCCACCATGCGCGAACCACTGCTGCCTTTTGGCCACCTACATCGTCGTCCGCCGAGATGCCCGTGTACGCCGGGAAGCCCAAGTCCGGCAAGTGGCGTACACCTCCGAAAGCCATCAAGCCACATATACGCAGCTTTGAACGGCGAAGATGTAGAGATCGGGTACTTTGTGATTAACATGAGCCCAGGGCCGATCTATGACGTAGTGCAGTATAGCCGTGAGAATGGCTCGATCGGGCTCCTCGACTGCAAGGACGTGCTGCTGCCGGGCCAGGAGCATCAGTTTACCGAGGCCGATTACACAGAATTGCCCCGCCGCTCATTCGCTTCCGGGATCTGGGAACATGCGGTTCTCGAGGATGCTCGTCGTTCTCACAGACAGCGTGCTCTTCTCTGACGTTTGGGAATGCAACGAGCTCTCCCCCAGGGACCGCAGTGTCGTCACCGTCGCCAGCCTGATCACAAGCGGCAGCACCGAACAGATCCGCGGACACATAGCCCGGACCCGGGCCAACGGACTGACGGAGATTGAACTCAAAGAGGCGATCATCCATCTGGCCTTCTACGCCGGATGGCCCGCAGCGATCTCAGCCATGGCACTCGCCAAGGAAGTCCTCACCGCCAAACTAAAGCGTTCTGAGACGGCCTACGATGTCGTCCGTGACCGGGCACCTGCCGGGCTGAACCTTCTCTCGGGGCGTAGACTGTTCGCTCATGAAAGCAGGGGAGGTTCCGCACGACATTTCCCTTCCTGGCCCGCCCTCGGTGGCCACGGTCGGTACCGAGGATCGTATTCTCAATACCGCCTACGATCTGTTTTGCCGGCGGGGTCTCCGGGACGTCGGCGTCAATGAATTGATCGAGTCCTCCGGGGTTGCCAAGTCGACGTTCTACCGGCACTTCCCGTCCAAAGACGATCTGGTCCTGGCAGTTCTGGCGCGCCGAGACCAGATCTGGTTCGCGGAGGTCGTGGCTGAGGCTCAGAGCCGCAGTGCAACCCCAGAGGAAGAGCTGCTCATCATCTTTGACGTGTTCGCGGACTGGCTCGGGAACGGCGGATACGAATCCAACTTGTTTATCAAGGTCCTGATGGAAATGGGCCCGGACCACCCTTTGGGCAGGGCCTGCGTGGGCTACATGGCAAGGATCCGAGGACACGCGCAGGCGTTGGCGGAGGAGGCGGGGCTGGAACGTTGCGTCGATTTCGCCCGTGCATGGCACCTCTTGCTAAAGGGCTCGGTCATCTCCGCCATGGAAGGCGACGCCCAGGCCGCCGAACTAGCCCAGTCGATGGCCAAGTCGCCCATCGAGCGTCACCGCCATCGCACACCCGGGGCGGCGGCAGTGGGCTAGAGGGTGGTGTCGTTTGCGGAGGTCGGGGCCGGCACGGTTTCGCGGATGATCGATGCTGAAGTCCCAGGCCGGGCGCACTGTCTCATAACCCATCTGCCCCGAATCCCTAGGGTTATGAGACGTTCCCCGAAGAGATGGGCTGCGGTTAGCGACCGTTGTACTCGTCGTCGTTGATGTGCTCGCCCCAAGTGGTGGTTTTGGAGGGGTCCTCGCCGTTTTGGAGCATGGCGATGTGTTCCATGAAGCAGCCGGGGGCGGCCGCGTGCCAGTGCTCTTCGCCGGGCGGGGTGTAGAGCGTCTGGCCGGGGTGGACTTCGATGATCTTTCCGTCTCGGGTGCCGAAGCGCCCAACACCTTGGGTGACCTCAGGTACTGGCCGTGCTGGTGCGAGTGCCAGGCCGTGCGTGCTCCGGGTGCGAAGCGGACGGTCGCGACGACCATCGTCTGGTCGTCCCCGTGGGGAAGGGCGATCGGGTCAAGCCACACGTCACCGGCAAACTGGGCCGGCGGGTTCTTTGTGGTCGGAACGGTGGGTTCGATGTTCATCATTGCCTCCTTACTTCTTGTCAGCGAAGACTTGCTTGGCGACGCCCATTGCAGACATGCCCCTGGGCCAGCTGGCGTAGAGCGTGACATGGCTGATGGCTTCGATGAGCTCCTCCTGGGTCACACCATTGTCGAGGGCCCGGCCGAGATGGGAACCCAACTGCTCGGTGTTTCCGCCGGCGGTGAGTACAGCTACCGTGATGAGGCTGCGATCGCGGGCGCTCAGTTCGGGCCGGTTCCAGACGTCCTCGAAGAGCATGTCGTCGGTGAGCTCGGCAAGCTTCGGTGCGAAGTCCCCGAACATCTTTTGGCCGCCGCCGACCTGCTTTGGCTGGTCTGCCATGTTGATCCTTCTTTCGGTGTGAACCTTTGGTTGCCTGTTGGCGTTAGTCGTATGTTTCGACGCCGGTGAGGCGTTGTTCTTCGATGTCGAGCCTGGTTTGGATCCGCCGTGCGACGGTGTCATCGACGGTGCCGGCGAGACGCAGCCCGAGGAGCACTTCACGCTTTTTGTCGAGCAGGCCGTGGCGGAGCGTCTGTTCTTCCTGGTGTGATTGCGTGGTGGCGTCCGGATCGGAGCCCTCCCGTAGGGCCTGCAGCACGGACAGATGGGATCGGTATTCGTCTGCGACGCGGTCGTGGACTTCCGCGTTGATCCCGAGTTTGTTCGCGAGGTCGTCAACGGCTAGGACGGCGGCTAAGGAGATGGCCAGTTCGGCCAGGCGCAGTTCTTCCTCCTCGGGCTCATCCGGCAGCTTGGCCCAACGAACCACCGGGTGCAGTAGAGGTCCCTGCACAAGCATGGTCAGCACTATCACGCCGGCACTGATGAAGATGATGTCGTCGCGTCCGGGGAGCGGCTGGCCGTCATTCAGTATCGGTGGCACAGACAGTGCGATCGCCAGGGACACTGCTCCGCGGAAACCTGCGATGGAGCTGACGACGCGGGCACGGTAGGTCATTCTGCGCTTGCGCTGCGAAGGGCGCCGGTCCAGAAGCCGGATGAGGGTGATGCTAAGGGTCTGGAACACGAACCGGATCACGATGAGCGCGACCCACACGGCAACTGTTGACGCCAGAAGGCGACCCACGTTACGGGGCTCAATCTCGTGTACTGCGGCCTGGACCTGAAGGCCGATGAGAACGAACAGGGCTCCGTTGAGCAGGTAGGAGCCCAAGGGCCATGCAGACTCTGTCTGACGGCGGGGCTCTGCCGTGCTGATCCGGTTGGATATGAAGGAGATGATCAGGCCGGCTACAACAACGGCCAGGACTCCTGAGGCTCGAACTGCTTCGGCGAGCAGGAAAGCCGCGAACGGGGTGATCAGCAGTGCGATGTTGGTAATGAGCGGGTCGCGTACCCGGGCCAGGAGCAGATAAGCCGTCCCGGCGACTATCACACCGGCTAGCGCCCCTCCGGCGTAGGAGAGAGCGAACAACCCGGCAATATCGACCGGGTGTAGTTGCCGCCCAGTGTCAGGCCCACGGCGATGGCGTACAACACCAGGGCGGTGCCGTCATTTGTCAGGCTTTCGGCCTTGAGCAGCATGAAGTTCCGGCTCGGAAGCATCCGCCCGAGAGCAGCGACGGCCGTCGCGTCCGGTGGCGCGAGGGCCGCACCGAGGATAAGGGCCGTGTTCCATGGCAGGCCGAGAAGGTGCGCCAAACCGGCAACTGCGAGAGCGGAGACTACGACCAACAGGGTGCTCATGATGACGATGCCGCGCAGGTCCCGGCGGATGGAGCGGAGCGAGGTGGTTAGGCTTTCCCAGAACAGCATGACGGGCAGGAAGATCAACAGCACCGTCTCCGGTGGAAGCTCGATCTGCCGCAGCTGCGGAACGAAGCCAAGGAGAAGGCCGAAAACCAGCAGCAGCAAGGGGGCGGCAACACGGAGCCGCGGAGCCAACACGGCGCCCGCGAGCACGGCCACGCCCAGCAGTACAACGGTCTCCAGGCCCTCCATCAGGTCCTCCTCACTTTTCTTGTCCTCGGATGCAGCGCACCGACACCGTTGTGTGGTGGGTTGTTACCAGGTCGATGCGACCGTTCTTGTGATGACCCATTCCTCGCCTCGAGGCTCGAACCAGGAACGTAGCGTTAGCCGCCACGTGGCCCTCGACCCCCAAATTGTCGCGTCGGTAAGCGTCCGTGCGGTCAGCCGGGCGCGGCCCCCTCCGGACTCGGGGATGCCTCGACTGTCTCCATCCGGTGGTACTGCATCTGGCCGGTTTCGATGGCGTCCAGCCATTCAACCGTGGACTGCACGTAGCCCGTCATGTGGGTGAGCGTGAATTCGTCGGCGAGAACGCTGTCCAGCCCGGCGATATCAGCAGCCACCATCGCATCACACATGGATTCGTAGAGCGCACCCATCAACTTGTCGCTCATGATTGGTGCCGTCGCCGTGCCTTTGCGGTGAGTTCGTGTGCGCCGTAGCTGTTGTCGTCGGGGTTAACGGTGACACCTGGGGCTACGAGCTTGTCGATCCTGTCCAGCACATCAGTGGACAGCGTGATGGCCGCCGCGGGGAGGTAGGACTCCAGCTGCTCCATGGTGCGCGGGCCCACGATGGCTGAGGTGACGCCGGGGTGGTTGATCACGAACGCGATAGCCAGCTCAATGAGCGTCATACCTGATTGTTCGGCGAGCTGGGCGAGTTCTTCGACGATGTCGAGCTTTCGCAGATTGGCCGGGCTCGTCAGGTCGAAGCGGGCGCTCGGGCGGGCACTTGACGTGGGTGCCGAGGCTGAATCCTTGCGCCAGCGGCCGGAGAGCCAGCCACCGCTGAGCGGGCTGTACGTGAGGGTGCCCATTCCGTGCCGTTGCGCCGCGGGAAGGATGTCTTCCTCAATGCCGCGGACCAGGATCGAGTAGGGCGGCTGCTCGGTGACGAACCGCTCCAGGTTCCGCTCCCTCGACACCCACTGGGCTTCGACGATCTGCGATCCCGAGTAGGACGAGGAACCGATGTACCGGACCTTGCCCTGGCGGACCAGGTCGGTGAGCGCGCCGAGGGTTTCCTCGACGTCCGTGTCCGAGCTGGGCCGGTGGACCTGGTAGAGGTCGATTGTAGTCGGTGTTCAGCCGACGCAGCGAGTTCTCCACCTCCCGGATGATCCACCGGCGGGAGCCGCCACGCTGGTTGGGGTCATCCTGGTTCATGGGCATGAAGAACTTGGTGGCGAGGAAGACGTCATCACGTCTGCCTTCCAGCGCCTGCCCGACGATCTCCTCGGATACCCCGCCGGAATAGACGTCAGCGGTGTCGACGAAATTGATCCCTGCATCAAGGGCACGGTGGATGATGCGGATGCTGTCAGCGCGATCCTCGTTACCCCAGGGGCCGAACATCATCGCACCCAGGCACAGGGGACTGACTTTGACTCCGGTGCGGCCAAGCGAGCGGTATTCCATGCTGGTTCCTTCTCTCTGGTCTGGTTCTGCCGTGCTTAGGCTTCGGGGATGGACACATCGAACCACTGGTCGCGGGAGAGGTCCGGGTCCGGGCCGTTGCGCACGCCGGTGTCCAACGCGTCGATGGCCGCAAGCTCGTCCGAGGACAGGTCGAAGTTGAAAACGTCGAAGTTCTCGGCGATGCGTGCCGGGTTGGTCGATTTCGGGATGGCTGAGCGGCCCTGCCGCAGGTGCCAGCGCAGCATGATCTGCGCCGGCGTCTTGCCGTGCGCTTCAGCGATCGCGGCGATGGCGGGGTCCTGCATGACGTTCTTCCGGTCCTCGCCCCAGCCGGGGTACAAGGTGATGCCGCCGATCGGTGACCAGGCCTGGGTGGTGATGCCGTGTTCGGCGTCGGCCGCCCGGACATCCGGTTGGCTGAAGTACGGGTGCAGCTCCACCTGGTTCACGGCCGGGACGACGTCGGTGGCAGCGAGCAGCTGCTTGAGGTGGTGCGGCATGAAGTTGCTGACACCGATGGCCCGCACGCGCCCGTCGGCGAGCAGGGTTTCCAGCGCCTTGTACGCTGCGATGGCCTTCTCGAAGCGGCTCGGCACCGGCTGGTGCAGGATCAGCAGATCCAGGTAGTCCACCCCGAGCTTGCCGGTCGCCTTGTCCCAGGCATGCAGCGTCTGGTCGTAGCCGTAGTCGCTGACCCATACCTTGGTCTCGATGAACACGTCCGACCGGTCGAGCCCGGAGCTGCGGATGCCGTCGCCGACCTCCCGCTCATTTCCGTAGGCGGCGGCAGTGTCAATGTGCCGGTAACCGGCAGCAAGGGCGGCCTCGACCGCGGCCGTTGTTTCTTCCGGCGGGCTTTGGAAGACGCCGAGCCCGATGGCCGGCATGACGACCCCGTTGTTGAGCGTGATGTTCATAGACATGTTGATCCTTTGGTTACGGGCGGACGAGTACTTTAAGTGCTTCGCGGTCGGCCATGGCCTGGTAGCCGGCCGGGACGTCGTCCAGGCCGATGGTGCGGTCGAAGACCTTGCCGGGTTCGATGGTGCCGTCGAGCACGAGGGGCAGCAGCTCCTCGATGTAGGCCCTGGCCGGTGCGACGCCGCCGGTGAGCGTGACGTTGCGCATGAACTCAGCGAACCCGAGCGGAACGTCGGAGAACTGCGGTGCTCCGACGCGGCTGATGATGCCGCCGTCGCGGACGACACCGATCGCCATCTCGATCGCCGGCTTGAGGCCCACGGCTTGAGCACGGCATGGGTTCCGTCGCCGTTGGTGAGTTCCCTGACCTTGGCGATGCCTTCCTCACCGCGTTCGCCCACGACGTCGGTGGCGCCGAATTCGCGGCCGAGGTCCGTGCGGGCCGGGTGGCGGCCCATGAGGATGATGCGCGACGCGCCCATGAGCTTGGCGGAGAGAACCGCTGAGAGTCCCATAGCGCCGTCACCGATCACGGTAACGGTCTGCCCGGGCTCGATGTCGGCCTTCTTGGCCGCGTGGTATCCAGTCGACATGACATCGGACAGGCTCAGCAGTGACGGAATCAGCTTCTCATCGAAGCCGGCGGGCACCACGACAAGGGTGCCCGATGCCTGCGGAACCCGGGCGAATTCGCCCTGGCCGCCCCAGTGGGCGCCGTGGCGGCAGGAGGTCTGCAGTCCTTCCTTGCAGAAATCGCAGGTGCCGTCGGAGGCCACGAAGGGTGCGATGACAAAGTCACCCACGGTCAGGCCGGTCACCTCGGAGCCGAGTTTTTCGACGATGCCTACGAATTCGTGGCCCATCCGGGCGCCTTCGGAGGGTTTCGGGCTTGGAGGCGTAGGGCCACAGGTGGCTGCCGCAGATGCAGCCGGCCAGGATGCGCACGATCGCGTCAGTGGGCTCCTGGATCGTGGGGTTGGGAACGGTTTCGACGCGCACGTCTCCGGCGCCGTACATCAGTGTTGCTCGCATGGTTGGGGTTCCTTAGTGGTTGTTGCCGGCTTCCAGTCAACACCGGTCACGGACCGCTTGGGAGTGCATGTCAGTACCCCCATGAAGTGCAGGTGTGTTGGTTCAGCGGGCGGTCGCGGCGAGAGTCGGGGCTGGCCAATTGTCGGCGCCGCTGGGGTGCCGGCAATTGGCCAGCAGGTTGACCGTGCGGTTAGCGGTCGCGGTCGATGGCGGCGTCCAGCCCTGCCGAAAGCGGTGCGCCGACGAGGTCGAGAGCGGTGAGGGCTTCGTCGATCCGCTGCAGGTCGTTCGCAGTGAGTTCGAGGTCGGCCGCGGGCAGGTTGTCGTCCAGGTGGGTCAGGCGGGTGCCGCCGGGGATCGGAACGACCCACGGTTTCTGGGCCAGGAGCCAGGCCAGTGCCAGTTGCGCCGGGGAGGCGCCCTTTTCGGCGCCGAAATTCTTGAGGAAGTCGACGAGGGCGAAGTTCGCCTCAAGTGCCTCAGGCGTGAAGCGCGGGAAGTCCGCCCGGAGATCATTAGGGTTATCGAACTTCATGTCCCGGGTGATGCCGCCGGTGAGGAATCCCTGTCCGAGCGGACCCCAGGCGACCAGCCCGATCCCCAGCTCTTCGCAGACCCCGAACTTCTTGGTTTCCGGTTCCCGCATCCACAGTGAGTAGTGGTCCTGGATGACGGCGATGGGTTGGACGGCGTGGGCACGACGGATGCTTGTCTCGCTCGCCTCGGACAGGCCAAAGTGGCGTACTTTGCCCTCGGCGATGAGTTCCTTGACGGCGCCTGCGACGTCCTCCATCGGGACGTCCGGATCAACCCGGTGCTGGTACAGCACGTCGATGTGATCGGTGCGCAGCCGGCGCAGCGACGCCTCAACCACGTCCCGAATGTGCCCGGGGCGGCTGTTGAGTCCGACCGTTTCCCCGTCGGCGTTGATGTCGAACCCGAACTTGGTGGCCACTTGAACGCCGTGGCGGATGGGCTGCGGCGCTTCGCCGACGAGTTCTTCGTTGACGTAGGGGCCGTAGCCCTCGGCGGTGTCGAAGAGGGTGACGCCGCGTTCGGCGGCGGACCGGATGACGGCAAGGGCTTCGGTCCGGTCGGTGGCGGGGCCAAGGCCGAAGCTGAGCCCCATGCAGCCGAGGCCGATGGCCGATGTCTCAAGGCCGTCGCCGAGCTTACGTGTTTTCATCGTATTTTTCCTTAGTGTTGTTGAACGCTTGGGTTGAGGGGAATGAAGGGCTTGTCCTTCAGGAGGCAGAAAACGCGGACAAGCTTTTTCCGTGGAGCCCGGGGGATCGGGTCTCAGACGGTTCAGCGGGCGGGCACAGCCTCCGGTGCGGGCACGGTCGACCTTGTTTTCCCGGCTCGCCGGGCCGCGAGATCTGCGGGCAGGACGAGGGCCGCTGTGGTGACCAGGGCGAGGAGAAGGAGGACGCTGCCCGTGGTGAGCGCGGCGGTGACCTGCGCGGCCAGGTGCCCCGCAGCAGGGCCTCCGATGGGGACGGTGGCTGCGGCCGCGACCGCGATGCCGAGCCCCAGGCAGGTACCAATCTGGTGGAAGGTGTTCACCAGGCCCGAAGCCGCGCCAGCGTCGGCCGCAGGGGCACCAAAGATGCCGAACGACGTCAGCGGCGCGAAGGCAAACCCTTGGCCGGCGCCAATGAGGACCATCGGCAGGGCGACTCCGGTCAAGTAGCTGGAGTCGACACCGGCGCGGCTGAGCCAGAACATCCCGGCGAGGGTGATCAGGATACCGGCCAGCAGAGCAACCGAGCCCGGCATCCGCCTGACCAGCGGTGGAATGCTCATCGCGACGGCGAAGTTCACGGCGGTCATGGGCAGGAACCCGATCCCGGCCTGCAGCGGATTGAAGCCAAGGACTTCCTGCATGAACTGGGTGGTGAAGAAGAAGAACCCGATCATCGCACCGAGGTAGAGGAAGCGTGCCACATAGGCGCCAGTGCGGCGGCGGCTCGCGAACAGCCGCAACGGCATGATCGGCTGAGCCGCCTTGCGTTCGATCAGCACGAACAAGACCAGGAGTACGACGCCGGCGCCCACAGCCGTAACGGTGACCGGCGAGATCCAGCCCGCTTCAGCGGTATTGATGATCCCAAATACCAGTGCACCGACGCCGAGGGTCGCAGTCAGCGCCCCGGCAACGTCGAAGCGGCCGCTGGCACGTCCGGTTTCCGGGAGGAATCGGGGAGCAAGCGCGATCATCGCCGCGCCGATGGGTACGTTGACGACGAACCCGGCGCGCCAGGAAATCCAGTGCGCCAGTGCGCCGCCGATGACCAGGCCGAGGCTGGCACCGATCCCGGCGGTCGCACCGTAGAGGGACACCGCCCGGGTGCGCTCACGGCCTTCCGGGAAGCTCGCCATCAGCAGTGACAGGGACGCGGGGGCCACGATCGCAGCCCCGATACCTTGGACCGCGCGGCCGGCGATCGCCCACCAGCCCGCCCGTGTAGGTCAATAACGACCGTTTTTGACCATGGCGCGGCAAGGCCCCATCTTTCGCCCGTAAGTGTGGATCTGACCGCTTCGTGGCGGCATTCTGTGATCGCTCTATGTCGCACCAGCGTCCGTAAGCCGATCCTTGGCCGGGCAGTAGGAATTGTCAGCTGTGCCCAACCACTGTCACCCGTCCGTGCATGACCTAGCAGAGCTCGGGAAATCACGTCGCCGCTAGAGAAGTCACATCAAACGACCGGGCAACGATCCTTCATCTTCATCCCCGGGTATATTGTCGACGGGAACGTACATCGGAGACATCGTGGGGTTTTGGACAAGCTATTGATAGTCGGAGTCGCTGCCCTCATCGCCGGCCACAAGCCGACTGGATCTAGATCAGCCTGATCCTAAGGAAAAAACGCTGGTCTGCTGCACGGATAGGTGACGGCCTTCCGGTAGGGGATCCCTATCCGGACGGATCGTCTGCGGTGAACTACAGGATCCGGCAGGAACGTCACGATCGCCTTGGAACACAGCGCCACGAGATCCTTGGGTGGCCCGAAGCTCGCGCTGATTCGACGTCGGGCACTCAGCTCCTGGTCTCGTACCTGGTAAGGACCACACCGTCGGGAAACGTCCGGGTCTCCACCAGGCTCAGGTTCACCCAGTTGTCCAGGGCTGTGAAGAACGGCGTGCCGCCGCCCACCAGGACCGGATGGGTGACGATCGCGTACTCGTCGATCAGCCCGGCCCGCATGGCCGCCGCGGCGAGTGTGGCACCCCCGATGTCCATGGGGCCGCCGTCGTCGGCCTTGAGCCGGGTGATCTCGGTGACCGCGTCGCCGGTGACCAGGCGGGTATTCCAGTCGACCGTGCTGATCGTCGAGGAGAACACCACCTTCGGCATGTCCCGCCAGCGGCGGGCGAACTCGATCTGCGCCGGTGTGGCGCCAGGCTGCTGGTCGGCGGTCGGCCAGTGCGAGCTCATCGTCTCCCACAGTTTGCGCCCGTACAGCGCCAGGCCCGTCGCCCCCACCCGGTCGGACCACCATTGGAACAGCTCGTCGCTCGGTACGCTCCAGCCGAGGTCGTCGCCGGGCGCGGCGATGTAGCCGTCCAGGCTCAGGTTCATGCCGAAGGTCAGTTTTCGCATGGCGCCAGTCTCCCGTGAGTCGGTATTCGTTGTACAGACCAGCACGGCGCGGAAAAGTCATCGGTCAGGCCACACCGAGGGCCAGTTGACCACCACGCCAAGCAGATGCTCCGTACGGAAAGGATCCTCCACCGGGCGCCCCAGGATCTATCTAGATGTTGCCTCGCCCGTCTCGAAGCGGGTGGTTCCGAGCTCCGTCAGTCGCCCAAAAGTTTGCGCTCGTGAGCGAACGCGATCAATTGCAGTCTGGTGGATTCCTTCTCCGGGTCAGCGGACGCGCAAGCCGACAGCCTCTTCTCGAAGCGCCCGGCCAGTAGTGCGGCAACGGCAACGAGTGCCAGGAGGGCTGCGGCGAAGATCCAGCCGTCGTGGCGCAGGTTTCGCACTTACTCGGTTCTGTCTGGTACCGCCGCGACCGGCCGGCAGCCCAGAGCACTTGGGACTACCGGCCGGAGGTGGCGACAGCTAGACGATGCCGCCCCGAACTTAGGAATCTTCCGTCGCTCCAGCGTAGGCGCCGAATCCGGGAACGTGTACTCCGCCGGCGAGGATCCACCAGTAGGAATCGTCTGAGTCCAAACGTTCGCTGATGATCCGCCTCCCGGGATCGCCCTGCGCAACGTGCCAGTCCGTCTGGTCTGTTGGCTGGCGCCCAGGCCGAGCGAGAGCCTGGAGCCACTGAGCTACAACCACGCCTAATCCTCCCGCCGGCCGTCTAGCAGCCGCGGCACTCCGAGGGGATTATCTTCGCGGAGTGCGTCCGGCAGGAGGTGCTGAGGGAATCCCTGATACGCGACAGGTCGCAGGAAGCGCTCGATCGCCGCGGTGCCCACGGAGGTGCTTCCAGCTGCGGTTGTCGCCGGGTACGGTCCGCCGTGCTGTTGCGCGTGAGTTACTGAGACACCGGTTGGCCACTGGTTCCAGACCACCCGTCCCGCTTTGCGGGCCAGGACCTCGACCAGTGCGGCCACTTGGCAACTATCAGTTCCGTGGACAGTGGCGGTGAGTTGGCCCTCGAAGGTCTCGGCGAGCTGGGGGAGCTGGGATTCGTCGTCGTAGGTGACCACTACGGCGGTAGGTCCGAAGCATTCTCTTTGGAGGGCGTGCGGCCCCGAGAGCATGTCCGCTGCCGTTGTGAGGAGGAGTGTTGGTCCCGGGGGATTGGCCAGCGGGCCGGCTCCCTGTGCCAGTACCGTGAGGCGGGGGTTTGACTGGAGGCTTTGCAGGACGTCCGTGTAGCCGGATTGGATGCGCTCGTTGAGCAGGGGAGCGGCCGGCGGCAGGGCGGCGCCGCACAGGGCCTCGACCATCCCGGATCCGGCGGGGACGAAGAGCGTCCCGGGTTTGGTGCAGAATTGCCCCGCTCCCATCGTGAAGGAGTCCACGAACCCCTGGGCGATCTCCGCACCGCGCTTGCCGGCTGCAGCGGCGGTGACGAAGGCAGGGTTGTTGCTGCCCAGTTCCCCGAAGAAGGGGATGGGTTCCGGCCGGGAATTCGCGATGTCGAAGAGTGCACGGCCGCCAGGGATGGATCCGGTGAAGGCGCCGGCTTTGACGCGCGGGTCGCGCAGGGCTGCGGCTCCCGCTGCAGTCCCGGCGATGAGCGCGAATGTGCCGTCCGGAGCACCGGCCTCGCGAAGCGCGGCGGTCACCACCTCTGCGGTGAGCCGGGACAGCGCGGGGTGGCCGGAGTGGGCTTTGAGCAGTACGGGGCTTCCTGCGGCAAGTGCTGAGGCTGTGTCGCCGCCGGCAACGGAGAAGGCGAAGGGAAAGTTGCTGGCGGCGAAGACCACCACGGGTCCTATAGGCACCCGCAGACGCCGCAGGTCCGGCCTGGGCGCGCCCATTGGCCACTCGGGGTCGGCGTGGTCGATGCGGGCGTCAAGGTAGCCGCCGTCGCGCAGTTCTTCCCCGAAGAGGCGAAGTTGGAAGGTGGTGCGCTTGAGCTCCCCGCGCAGGCGCGTCCCCGGCAGGTGGGTCTCCCGTTGGGCCTCGGGAATGAGTTGGTCGGCTGCAGCATCCAAGGCGTCGGCGACGGCGTCGAGCAGCCTGGCGCGCTCGGCGGGACGGAGTGCGGCGAGCGGTGCCGCTGCCGTTTGGGCGGCTGCGAGCAGGTTTTCCAGCTCGGCGTCGTTGGTGGGCTGGAGTCCGACGGCGGAGGCCGGGGCGGTCGTGGTCATGCGCAGTCTCCTTTCGGGAGGCAGGGTTAGGTGGGGAGTGTCAGTCGTCCGCAGTTTGGAGCGCGGCGAGTTCGCCGATGCCCACGGGTGCGGCCAGTGGTCTTTTTGCGGCGGCGGACAGGCTCTCGATGGTGGGAGCAGCACCCGGGCCGGAGCCCAGGCAGGCGGCGGCGAAACCGCAGACGCGGCCCTGGCACCAGCCCATTCCGGCGCGGGTGAAGGATTTGAGTGTGCGGGCGTCGCGGGCTCCCAAATTCTCCCGTGCCTCGGTGATTTCGCCGGCCGTGACCTCTTCGCAACGGCACACGGTGGTCTGGGGAGCGAGCCAGTCCTGCCAGGCTGCGGGTACGGGGTGGGCGCGGTGCATGGCCTCGGCGAAGCGCCGATGCCGGGCCATGGCGCGCGAGCCCGGCAGTGCACTGGCGGGAGCCGGTTCGGCTGCAGCGGAAGCGCCGGCAGCGAGGCCCTCAAGCACCGCCAGGGTCGCGCCTCCGACGCCGGTCACCTCACCTGCCAGGAAGAGGCCGGGGACGCTGGATTCCTGGCGCTCGGTGACGACGCCGACAAGGGAGCCATCCGCATCCAGGCGGGTTTCAACCCCGAGGGACAGGGGCAACTCCATCTGGGGTGTGAAGCCCCAGCCGAAGCCGATCATGTCCACGTCCTGGTAAACGCGCTCTGTACCGGGCCGGGCCCGGCCGTCGGCGTCCACCTTGGCCGTGCGCACGCCGGAGGCGCCGTCAGTTCCCAGCACCTCCGTGACTATGGTCCGGATGCAGTATGGAATCCGGTGCCGGGCGAAGACGGCCGCGTACCCCACACCCTCGACAGCCTTCTCCGGCACACCCGCGGCTGCCTTAAGGTGGGGCAGCCAAGCCGTGGGTGAGGACGATTCCAGCACAGCGAGGACCTGGCCGCCGGCTTTGGCAATGCCCGCCGCGACCGGCAAAAGGAAAGGACCGGTGCCGGCGATGACGAAACGCTTCCCCGGAAGGGCTCCGCGGCCCTTGACGAACGCCTGAATCCCGCCTGCGGCCATCACGCCGGGCAGGTCCCAGCCGGGAACCGGCAGTTGGCGGTCGTAGCCTCCGGGGCACAAAACCAGGCGACGGGCGACGACGGTGCTGCCGCCTTCGGCTTTCCCGGACGTCGGGCCCGCCGTCATGGTGGGCGTCGTGCGGACCACGAATCCGGCGTCGGCCTTTTCCGCCATCCAGACCTGTTGGCCGGGTAAGTATGTGATCCGGCCCGTGTGGCGGGCGGCGTCGAAGCGGGCACGGAGGTCACGGTAGGTCCGCCAGCCATGGTGGCCTTTACCATCGGGGTCGGGCTCAACGGTTTCGGGGCGGTGCCGCCAGAACTGGCCGCCCGGTTGGGGGCCGGCATCCACAACAACGACGGCGACTCTGGCTTCCGCTGCCGCGACGGCGGCTGCCAGTCCCGCCGGTCCCGCCCCCACGACGGCAACGTCCGCTTCAACAATGCCCGGAGCCGCGGCACTCATTCCCGTCCTCCTTCGGATCCGGACAGTGGATGCACAGCAGGCTTGCAGGAACCCGTGATTTCCATGCCGTCTCGCACTTCCACCAGGCAGGCGCGCTGGTTCGGTACGCCGTCGACCGCGACAAGGCAATCGAAGCAAACGCCGATGCCGCAGAACAGCCCGCGGGGACGAGCGTGCTTGCGCGTATCGCGCCAGGCGGTGATGCCGTTGGTGACCAGCGCCGAGCCAACGCTTTGGCCCGCAGATGTCCTGATCGGACGGCCGTCAAAGCTGACGGCCACCTCGCCCGGCGTGCCAAGCAGGTTGTCTTCTGATTTGTAGGCACTCATGCTGTGGCCTCCTCTCGGTATGTTGTGCTGTTGGGGGCTTGTTCGCCGAACCGGGCCGGGGCAAAGGGGGCCAGGTCAAGATCGGGCGACTGGCCGGCCAGGGCCTGTGCCAGGAGCTTGCCCGTTCCTGCGGAAAGGCCAATGCCGGCACCCTCGTGGCCGGCCGCATGCCACAGGCCGGGGGCGCGGTCGTCATGGCCCATCACCGGAAGGTGATCCGGGCAGTAGGGCCGGAAGCCGTGGTAGTGGCGGATGGCCTTACCGTGCTTGAGGAAGGGAAAAAGCGCCACGGCGTTGCCCGCCAGGAGCCGGAGTGCGTCGGCGCTTACGGTGCGGTCGAAGCCGACGCGTTCGCGGGTGGAGCCGATGAGGATGGTGCCGCTGGGGGTTCCTTCGACCACCGGGGAGGCTTGGAGTCCGGCGCCGGAACTGCCCACGTTGTCGATGTATTCGGCCGCATAGACCTTGTGGTGGACCATGGGCGGCAACGGCTCGGTCACCACGACGAAGCCGCGGCGGGGGAGGACCGGCACGCTGACCCCGGCCAGGGCGGCGAGTTCGCCGGCCCACGTCCCGGTGCAGTTGACCACGGCCCCGGCGGAGAAGTCGCCGCGCGGTGTCCGGACGCCTGTGACGAGGTCTCCGCTCCTGAGGAAGCCGCTAACGGGCGTTTCCGCAAGGAAACGCGCTCCGGCTTGTGTCGCCAGCCGGACCAGGTGGGCGGCAACCAGCATGGGCTGGACTTGGCAGTCCTCCGGGTAGAACGCTCCGCCCAGGGCGTCCGGCGTGATGTGCGGTTCGGCTTTCCGCAGATTATCCGCGTCCAGCCTGTCCACAAGAACGCCGAAGCCGGCCTGGGAGGCCATCACCCGGTTGAGCGAGGCCAGGCTGCTTTCGCGGGAGGCCACGATGATGCCGCCCTTGGACTCGAATTCCCAGAGCCGCTTGTGCTCAGCGAGGTCGCCATGCCACACGTCCAGGGAGTAGCGGGTCAGTTCAAGTTCGGGACCGAGTTCCTTATCCGAGACGAGGATGTTTCCTTCGCAGGCGGACGACGTGCCGTTGGCGGGAAGCCCCTTGTCCAGGACAGTCACGGTAAGGCCCTGTTGCGTTGCAAAGTAGGCGGTGGCCGCCCCGATTACCCCTGCGCCGATGACGAGCACATCGCTCGCTGCGTTCATGTCTGCTGCTCCTGTGGTGTCTCGGTCTCGCCCGTTGCCCAAAGGCCACGGGCGTGGCTGATGTGTTGGCGCATCAATTGGGTCGCGGCGGCTCCGTCTCCGGCCTCGATGAGGTCCAGCAGGACGTGGTGTTCCTGGGCGGAATCGGCCAGGCGGTTGCTGTCGCTCAGGATCTTGAGGCCGTACAAGCGGGTTCGGGACCGCAGGCTGGTGGCCAATTCGACGAGCTGGCCGTTGCCGGTATACCGCAGAAGCTCCGCGTGGAAGATGCGGTCCGCGGCAAGATAGGCGGTGAGGTCGCCCTTCCGCGCCGCGTCAACGATGTCGTCGGCCATGGACCGCAGGACTTTGACGCCGGATGGGGGAACGGTGCCGGCTACGTCGCCAACAACTGGCGGCTCAAGGAGCAGGCGGATCTCCGTCAGCTCGTCCAGCTCCCGGTCGCTCATGGTGGTGATGCGGAAGCCTTTGTTTTTGACGGTTTCCACCAGGCCTTCGCGTGTCAGGTCCATCATTGCCTCGCGCACCGGCGTGGCTGAGACGCCAAAAGCGGCGGCAAGTGCCGGCGCGGAATAGAGGGTGCCTTCCTCCAACGTGCCGGCGATGATCGCTGTGCGCAGTGACTCCGTCACGGACTCGCGCAGGCTGTGCTGGCGGCCGAGTGGGGCGATCGGGAGCTGGTTGTTGGTTGGCACGGTGAGCACTCCTTGTACGGAATTCATGGTCGAGTGCCTCCTTCATACACCAGGCTGGCGATCACAAGGTCTTCCCATGCCATCCCCACCCCTGCGTACAGGCAGGGCTTTCCTGCGGCGCGCCCGAATTCGCCTTTCACGAGATCGCGGAGGTTGGCAGGCCGGATCGCTTCCCATTCCTCTGCAGGCCGTGCGGGTATCAGGTCCCCGGCTTCGCGGAGCGCCGAGGCCCGTCCTTCGACCACTACGTCGCTGCGCCGCACGAGTTCGGCGTCGACTTCGCGGGCGTCCAAGCCGTGCTGGCCCACCGCTGCAACTACGGCACCGGGGGCAACCAGGCCGCCGTCGAACAGCGGCGTACGGGAGGAGGTTGCGCAAATCACCACGTCAGCGTCAGCCACCTCGGCAGGGGTGGCGGGGAAGACGTCCACGCCTTCGGCAGCCAGCTGCCCGATCAGCGCCTTTACCCGGTCCGGGCGCCGGCCGACGACGGCGAGGCTCGCTTCGGGGAGCACGGCGTGCGCGGCGCGAAGGTGGTTGAGCGACTGCACACCGGTGCCGAACACGAGCACCCGCGTCGTGCCGGGGTGAGGGGGAGCCGCGCCGCGGGGCGCCGAGGCAAGGATGTGCTTGACGGCCAGCAGTGTGGTGGCCGGGGTGCGGATGGCTGTGAGTTCGTTGCCGTCCATCGTGGCCAGGGGGGTCGAAGTGTCCGAATCGAAGAGAACATAGACGCCCTGGATCTTTTCCAGCCCCCGTGCCGGGTTGCCGGGGGCCACGGTGAGCGCCTTGATGCCGCTGTACTGCCGGTTTGTTGCAGCCATGAGCAGGAATTCCCCGTTTGGTGCGGGGCTGAATAGCCTGGGGCTGTCGTCCTCGGGGTCGACCATGTTCAGGAGCGCCTGCTCCAGGGCCTCGATCGCCGTTGTCCAGGGAACAGCGGCCCGCACCGCCGTCGAATCAAAATAGGGAATGTTCACAGCAGGAACCCCGCAGGAAAGGGATCGGTGGGATCGAGGAAATACTGGGCGGTACCGGTCAGCCAGGCCCGTCCTGTGACTGTGGGGATCACGGCTGGACGGCCGGCGACTTCCGTCTCCTCGACGAGGCGGCCGATGAAACGCGAGCCGATGTAGGACTCGTTGACGAAGTCCTTGCCCAGTTCCAGCTCGCCGCGGCCGTGCAACTGGGCCATCCGGGCGCTCGTGCCCGTGCCGCAGGGGGAGCGGTCGAACCAGCCCGGGTGGATGGCCATCGCATGGCGGGAATGCTCCGCTGTGGAACCCGGGGCCTTGAGGTACACGTGGTGGCAGCCGCGGATGTCGTCGCGCTCCGGGTGGACCGGTGCATCCGAGGCATTGATCGCGTCCATGATGGCCAAGCCAGCCTTAAGCAGGTCATCCTTGCGCCCGCGGTCGAACGGCAGGTCCAGGCGGTCCAGGTCCACGATGGCGTAGAAGTTTCCGCCGAACGCCAGGTCGTAGGACACGGGGCCGAACCCTGGCACTTCGACCTTGGCGTCAAGCCGATCCACGAACGACGGAACGTTGCGGATGGTCACGGACTCGGCGTGCCCGTCCTGGACTGCCACCTCGGCGATCACCAGGCCGGCAGGCGTATCGAGCCGCACAGTGGTGACCGGTTCAACGACCTCCACCATGCCGGTCTCCACCAGGACCGTAGCGACTCCGATGGTGCCGTGGCCGCACATCGGCAGCAGACCTGAAACCTCGATGAACAGCACGCCGAAGTCCGCGTCCGGCCGGGTGGGTGGCTGGAGGATGGCCCCGCTCATCGAGGCGTGGCCGCGCGGTTCGGTCATCAGGAGGGTCCGGATCCAGTCGCTGTTCTCCATGAACCACAGGCGGCGCTCAGCCATCGTGGCACCGGGGATCGTGCCGATTCCACCTGTGATGACGCGCGTGGGCATGCCTTCGGTGTGCGAGTCCACGGCGTGGAAAATGCGGCTGGTTCTCATTTGTATACTCCCTCTTTGTTCCATCTGTTGTTCCGTGACTGCCCCGTTGAAGCCACAAGGGGCAGTCACGGGACTGCCGTGACCTGGTTGGTTATTTGTAGCCCTTGGCGAGGGCTACTTCGGTGTCGCGGATGACGGCGTCGCGCACCGCCGGGGTGAGCGGACTGCGCGGCGGCCGGCAGGCGCCGCCGCGGAGGCCGATCACGTCCATGGACAGCTTGATGGACTGGACGAACTCCGTCTTGCTGTCCCAGCGGAGCAGCGAGTGCAGGTCGCGGTAGATTTTGCGGGCCCGCTCGAGGTCTGCGACGTCGCCGGATGTGGAGAGCCGGTAGAGCTCGAGGGTGGATTCCGGGATAGCGTTCGGGTAGCCCGCCACCCAACCCACGGCACCTGCCAGGCCCATTTCGACGACGGTGTCGTCTGTACCGATCAGGAGGTCCACTTCGGGAGCGAGTTCCTTGATCTCGTAGGCCCGGCGGACATCGCCGGTGAATTCCTTGACGCCGACGATCAGACCTTCGCCGTGCAGCCGGGCGATCAGTTGCGGGGTCAGGTCCACCTTGGTGTCGATCGGGTTGTTGTACGCCACGATGGGCAGGCCCACTGAGGCTGCGAGGCGATAGTGCTCCACGACCTCGTCGTCGGTGGCCCGGTAGGAGTTCGGGGGGAGCAGCATCAGGGCGCCGGCGCCGGCTTCGGCGGCCTGTTCCGCCCACTTACGGGTTTGCAGGCCGCCATAGGCGCCCACACCCGCCATGACGGTGAAGCCTTCGGGGGCAGCTTCGACGGCGGTGGTGATGACCCGGGCGCGCTCCTCTTCGCTCAGGGTCTGGTATTCACCCAGGGAACCGTTAGGTGCTACACCGTCGCAGCCTGCGTTCGCCAGGAAGCGGACGTGCTCCGCGTAAGCGTCGTAGTCCACGCTTAGGCCGTCATTGAACGGCAGCGCGGTTGCGACGAGCACTCCGTGCCAGGGTTTGCGGCTCTCGGTCATGATGGATGATCCTTTCGGTTGGCACGCTGGGCGCGTGTGTTGCGGCCGTGACGTACCTCACGGCCAAGCTTAACATGTGACATTGCACAGATAGGTGGAAGTCGGTGACGGTTTGTCGGAGATGAGGTTCCGCGGGGGAGCGGAACCGGGGCTAGCTGGCTGGAACTACGTATTGCTGGGCTGCGACCTTGCCAAGGCCCTCGGACAGGCCGGCGTCCGTCAGGAGCTTCGCGATTGTTCCGTCGTCGCGCTGGGCGATAATTCCGGCGTCGAGCGCTTCCTTGAGGCTGGTGTTGCCTTTGGTCATCGGGAAGGCAGCCTCGGGGGCATTCTTGATGGCACCGACGCGCGGGTCCGGCTTTTCGTTGGATAGAGCCACGGTCACACCCTGGGCATGCTTGAACTGGAGCACCTGCACGCCGTAGGCGTCGACGTCCGCGTCGAGGCGCCCGGCGTCGAAGTCGGCCTTCAGCTCAACGCTGCTCGGGTACGTCACCAGGCGGTCGCCCAGGATCTTCTTGAGGTCCTCGACCCAGAGGTAGCCATCGATGGTGCCCACCTTGTTCATCTTCTCCAGGTCGGCCACCGTCGTGGCGCCGGACTTGGAGACGATGCCCATACCGTCAAGGTACGTGGAAGCGGAGAAATCGACGGCCTTGAGCCGCTTCTCGGTGGCGTCGATTGTCCCTAGGGCGAGGTCGATGTTTCCGCCGGAGATGGACTGCACGGCATCGGCGTAGGTGGCCTGCTGGTATGCGGGTTCGAGGCATTCGTCCTTGGCGATCTTGTTGACGATCTGGATGTCGATGCCTGTTGGCTTGCCGGAACCGTAGCTGCTGAACGGGGGGATGTCGATGACCCCGATGGTGAGCTTGCCGGGGGCGACGGTCTGGATGTTGGCGTGCTTGGGGGTGCACCCTGAAGTGCCTGCCTCCGTGGCCCCTCCGCAGGCAGAGAGAGTGAGGCCGAGCGCGAGTGCGCTCACCGTCAGAAGTCCTGGGGTCTTGATGCGATTGTTGATCATGATGGCTCCTGTGTGATCGGTTGGGGGAGTGATGGAACGTTGGGTCGGGTTAGGCGTGGCGGGCCAGGCGTTTTTCGAAGAAGACGGTGATCCACGTTGCCGGCATCGAAATGACTGCGTAGCAGAGGCCGGCGAGGGCGAAGATCTGCAGATAATTGAAGTCCTGGCTGCCGATGTTGTACGCGGATTTCATCAGCTCGGGGACTGCGATGGCGTAGGCCAGGGAGGTGCCTTGGAACATCTGGATGGCCACGCCCATCAGCCCCGGGATTGCCGAGCGCATGCCCTGCGGAAGGATCACCCTGAAAAACGTGTGCCGCTGGGCGAGCCCGAGGGCGTTGGATGCTTCGAGCTGTCCGCGGCCTACGGACTGGATGCCGGCCCGCATGATCTCGGACGAGTAAGCGGCCGAGTTCCAGACCAGGGCCAGGCACGCCGCAGTGATGCTTTCGAAGGCGATGCCGAACTTCGGCAGGCCGTAGTAGAAGAGGTACAGGATCACCAGGGCTGGTGCCCCGCGGCCGATTTCGACGACGGCAAGCGCCAGAGTGCGGACGGCCAGGTTTTTCGCGCTCACCATGAGGCTGAGGATCAGCCCCAGCGGGTAGCCGACGACGATTGACACCCCTGCGATCAGGAGACTGACGCTGAGGCCGGACATCATCTGCGGCAGATATGCCGCCCATTCGGTAAGCCAGGTCATGCGTAAACAGCCTTCCTCATGCGGAAATCGAGTCTGCGGGACAGGTACGCTACCGGCAGGCTAAGCACGATATAAAGGATGCCCACCAGGATGTAGGGCAGGATCCCCTCGACTGTCGGGTGCTGCCGGGCGAAGGACTGGGACTGGAAGACCATCTCGGCAACGATGATGGTGGAGGCGATCGAGGAGTCCTTGAGCAGGCCCGTCAGGTAGGTCGCGATGGACGGCGACACGATCCGGAAGGCCTGGGGGGCCATCACGCCGTAGAACGTGGTTCCCCCGGTCAGGCCCAGTGCGTGGGCAGCTTCGCCCTGTCCCCGCGGAACGGCCTGGAGTCCTCCGCGATAGATCTCGGCCAGGTAGGCCGTGGAGACGACACCCAGGCCGACGATCGCCGCGCCAACGGGGTTGAATTTGAACGTGCCGATTTGGATGCCGAACTTGAGCAGGAACAGCCAAACGATGATCGGCACACCCCGGACGAGGTCCACGAAGAGCCGCGACGCCAACCGGACAAGAATGTTCGACGACGACAGGCCTACAGCGAGTGGAACGGCGCCTAGAATGCCGATGGTGAACGCCGAGAGCGTCAGCACGATAGTCATGGGCAAGCCTTGGAGTACTGCTGAAAAGGCGTCCACGTTAGCGCTCCAGCACAGCACGAAGGAAGCGGCGGGTCCGGTCCTCCTGCGGGTCGCTCATGATGGCGCGCGGATCGCCCTGTTCGATGATCTTGCAATCCGCCATCACCACGAGTGTGTCGGAAACATCGCGGGCGAACTGCATCTCATGGGTAACGACAATCATCGTCATGCCATCGGCCGCCAGTTCGCGCATGACGGCCAGGACCTCCAGCCCCACCTCGGGGTCTAGGGCCGACGTCGGCTCATCGAACAGCATGATGCTCGGATCAAGCGCCAGCGCCCGCGCGATGGCGATGCGTTGTTGCTGGCCGCCCGAGCACCTCCCCGGGTGCTGGTCAGCCTTCTCCTTGAGGCCAACGCGCTCCAGCAATTCCATCGAGCGTGCGTCAGCTTCTTCCTTGGTGCGCCCCAGTACTTTCTGCTGCGGGAAGCTGATGTTCTGCATCGCAGACATGTGGGGGAAAAGATTGAAGGACTGGAACACCATGCCCACCGTGCGCCGGAGTGCGGCAAGGTCGCGGCCGTTGACGTCCCTGCCGGGTTCGATCGTGTGCCCGGCTACCTGGATGGTGCCGGAATCGGGCCGCTCAAGCAGGTTGATGCACCGCAGGAACGTGCTCTTTCCGGCGCCGGAGGGGCCAATCAGGGCGGTGACCGTCCCCGGCTCGACGTGCAAGGACACGTCTTCGAGGACGGTGTGGTCGCCGTAGCGCTTCGAAATGTTATCTAGCTTGATGCCCAGACGTGGTGCAAGTTTGCCGTCTGCGATGTCTGAAAGGGTCATAGCGATCTTCCATGTGGGGACCAAATGGCCATCGGTATGTGGGCTATGTCACGTGATATGTGCAATGGTACATGTTACATCGCGATAAGAAAAGCCTCGGGACGCATATGTTTCTCGCCGTCGTGACGTTGGGTTACTAACATGACGGAATGGTGAGACGCCGAGGTACCGGTCGGCCGATAAGAACCCATTTGTGGCCTGTGGCGGCGGGGAGCAGCACCAATAAGTCGGATACACCTGCCAAGGAGTACAGGTTCCTCTTATGCCCTATACGAGCTCTCTCCAGATCTCATTTAAGGCCCGTCCTCAGCCGGTCGGCGTGAGTAACTGGCGCGTTCCGGCCAAGTTGCAGGGTGGCCGAGGTTTCACCGCCATGGCCGCATAGCCGTAGTCCTGATCAAGATTTGGGGAGAGGCATTCGGGAGCTGTCGGCCTATGCCATCCAGGACGAATTGAGGCATCCGATCAGCCCGTATTAGTACGTCGTAAGGTACTGCTACGTACTGCGGGATGCCCGTTAGGCGATGACCGTGATCCAATCCCCGTCGATCGCGGCGGTCAGGGGCATGAGAGGACGGCGCGCCGGCCCGGTGATGACGCTGCCGTCCGTGCCGTTGAAAGTGGAGCCGTGACAGGGGCATTCGAAGTTCGTGCCGGCCGGGGCCACGGGGCAACCGGCGTGCGTGCAGGTTGCGTCATAGGCCAGGACCTTGCGGTCTTCGGGTCTGAAAATAACGACGGTCCTTCCATTTGCTTTCCCGGTGGCGGTCTCGCCTACGTTAACCTCGCTGAGCTTGCCGATCCGGAAGGGACGGCCAGGTGGCGCTGAAGCGCCGGGAGCCGCCGGGACGGTGGTGCTGCCCGAGGGTGAAACGGAGCCGCCGGGACGGTGGTGCTGCCCGAGGGTGAAACGGAGCAGGCGGACAGGGCCAGCGCGCCGCCCGCCGTGGCAGCGGTACCTAGCAGCAGGGAGCGTCTGGGCAGGGGTTTTTCGGAATTCATGGAGCTATCGTGTCAACTCCGCCTGAACGTATGCTGCGCTTCCTGAAAACACCGCACACACCCGATGTGCGCCGGAACGCTGGCGGAGGGGGGCGAAACTTCACCCCCGCCAGTGGTTGTTGGTGACCCGCGGGTCGGCCGCGCGGTCGTCGATCGGGCGTACTGGTTTGCCGCCTTCTGGGCCAGGTCGGCGCGGCTGGGCCACGACATGGGTTGCAACGACGTGTTGTCGTTAATCGGAGAACAGCCAGCGGGCAGGAAATGCGCTGGGGAGCGGAGGGATGAGTTCTGTGTCGTGTTCGAGCGGCTCAATGGCGCCACATCTGACGCCCGGAAAAGCTCGACGGCGGTTTCGTCGGTGACGCCGAGTGCCAAGTGGACAAGCTGCGCCTGCCCTTTACGCCATTCGATAACCGCGGCAGCGGTTCTCTTCGGATCCGTTGATGCCTAGACCACGCCCAGACGTTGCCCTATGGTTGGGGCATCAACGGCCGTTGGGCCGGGTGGGGGTCCACTGCGGAGGTGCATCATGGGTATCATTTCTTCCGGTTTCCGTGGACGGCGGTCCGAGAATCCTGCACTGCCTCCTGGGCAGCATGAAACGCAGGACTTTCCCGTCCTGACGGCGGGGCCTGCTCCGCTTATACCCGTCGACGAGTGGGAGTTTTTCATCACCACTGAGAATGGCCTGCGGCTCTCCTGGTCTTGGAATGAATTCTTGGCCTTGCCGCAGGAGGAAATCACTATGGACATTCACTGTGTGACCAGCTGGTCAAAACTGGGAACAGTGTGGCGTGGAGTTTCCTTGGACACGCTCTTTGAAAACGTGAAAACCACCAGCAACTTCGTCACGGCGCATTCCTTCGGCGGCTACACAACCAATGTTCCGCTTTGGGACCTCCTCGGCGGCAAGGCGTGGGTGGCCTGGGAATTCGATGGCGAACCTCTTGAACGGGCCCACGGCGGTCCGGCTCGGCTTTTGGTGCCGCATTTGTATCTCTGGAAAAGCGCCAAGTGGATTCATGGTTTGCAACTGACAGGGGAAGACGTTCCCGGTTTCTGGGAATCGAATGGCTATCATCTTCACGGCAATCCGTGGCGCGAGGAGCGGTACTCGTGAGGCGCTTGCCGTGAGCTCCGTATGGCATGTCGCTGAAGTGGTGGGCGGGGTCCCGGAACACGCCACAGCCAGGACCATTCGGCTGCGCGTGGATGGCTTAATGGGACATCTGGCGGGCCAGCACATTGACGTCCGCCTCACCGCTGACGACGGGTACACGGCCATCCGCTCTTACTCGGTGGCATCCGCAAGTGCGGATGAGCATCTGGAAATCACCGTCGACGAGCTGCCCGACGGCGAAGTGTCGCCTTACCTTGTCCGGGACCTGTCCGTCGGGGACAGGTTGGAAATCCGGGGGCCGGTGGGCGGGTGGTTTGTCTGGCGGCCGAGTAATGTGAATCGGATACAGCTGATCGGGGGAGGATCCGGTGTGGTGCCGCTGATGTCGATGATCCGCGCGCATCAGGCTTCGAACAACGCGTCCCCTTTCAGGTTGCTCTATTCCCTCAAGTCCCCCGAGACTTTGCTTTACCGCGGCGAGCTGCGTCGATTGGACCAGGAATCAGCCAAGCTGATGGTCGACTACGTCTACACGCGGTCGACGCCGGAGGGCTGGCCGGTCACGCCGGCGCGCCTGACGTCGGACACGCTTTTGGGCAAGATCTTCCCAGCTGAGGAGAATCCGGATGTGTTTGTTTGCGGCCAAACAGTATTCGTGGAGACCGTTGCGGACTGGCTCGTGATGGCCGGCTATTCGCCGGAGTCGATAAAGACCGAACGGTTTGGCGGGACGGGAGGTATCCGGTGAACGACGCCGACGGCAACGCTGTCCCGGACTCGGAAGACCAGGACATTGCAGCATCACCCCATGACCCGATTCCGTATGTGGACGGGAACGCCACAGCCGGCGCCCTGTCCGAAGTGTTCCGCATCGACATCATCGCGGCGCTCGGACGCTGTAGGCATTGCGGCTCAGTTAGAGCTTTTGGCGAGGCCATGGTCTTCCCCGACGCACCCGGCATTGTGGTCCGCTGCCGCGACTGCCAAGGAGTGCTGCTGCGGTTGGTGGAAACACCAACTCAATATTGGTTAGATCTGAGCGGCCTCAGCTACCTGGTGATCGACCGCGAGGAGTAGGCCCAGGGGCGCCGGCATCGATCCGCCCCAGGCGGACTTCTCATCCGCAGCTTCGGAAGCCGATTGCCCAGACGTTGACGTTGACTTCGTCGAAGGGGGCCAGACGGAACTCCAACAAGCCCTGCTCGACGGGCGGATAGAGCTTTCCATCATGTATGACCACGACCTGACGCCCGGGCTGGAGCGAACCGTGATTAACGAGCCAAAGCCCCACGCCCTCGTGCATCAAGCACACCCGATAGCTGGCAGGACGGAAGTATCGCTCAGGGAAATCGCCGAGGAGCCATTCATCATGATCACGACCGCTCCCGCCCGACCGCTCATAATGCAAACTTTCGCGGCTGCCGGCGTCAGTCCCCGAGTACGGTTCTGCTCGAGCAACTTCGACCACATCCGGGCACTGGTTCATCAGGGTATGGGATACCCCATGGTCTCTCAAAGCGTCGGCGCTACTCCGGTGCATTGGAACAAACGGCGTGGTTGCGGTTCCGCTCAGCGACAACGTACCCCCGCACTACGTCGTCATCGCGAGCATAGGCCAGGCACGCCTCACCCACCGGGCCCGCGCCTCCCGGGACTTTCGCCTTCAGCGCCCGGATGTCACGGACGCCTCCGGAAATCAAAAAAGCTAGGGGAGAGCCTTCTCGGCGCCCGCAGTTCACTACGCCTCGACGTTCAGAGGTCCCCGGACTTTCCCGGGGGATCAGGTGAACGTCTGTGGGCCGTCGTGGCCGTTCTGCTCCCGAACGGCCTCCCCATCATCGGCGTGCCGTCGGGCAGGCATTTGGAAACTGCGACCCTTCAGACGCCACACTTGCTCCGCCGAGGGCAAGGCCTTCGGCCGCTGGTCCCTGGGGTTTAGTGCAGCGACCGGCGTGCGGTACCGCCGTTGAGCAGATCCTTGACGCGCGCAGGCACGAGGTCGCGGAGGAAGCCCAGTTGTTCCGGAGGGCAGGATCCGGCGGCGGCGGCCGCAACGGCCTCCAGGGCTGACACTGCGGTTTGCCGGGCGTCGTCCTCGTCCATGCCCCAGGCTGCGCCTTCCCGTACGAGATGTTCAAGGGTGATGTAGCCGAGCCGGACCTGCCCGGAGATGGTATGGCCGGCGTTGTTACTGGGTGCATAAAGCAGCAGGGTGGGCGCCAGGTCATAGAGCGGAGCAAGGAGCACCTCGCCGCCGTCGCGCAGGATGAGGGAGTAGTTTTTGGAGTGGGCGTCTCCATTGCCGATGACCAGGTTGAAGGTAGCCGCCCGGAGCAGGTCCCTGCGGAACGCGGCGTCGTCGCGCGTGTGTGGGGCGGCTGCGGTGACGAGCCGGGTCAGCCGGGACGGGCGGGCCGAGGTGCCTTCGTACTTCGCTTCGCTTGCCAGTGCGAGTGCCTGGGTGAAGTCTTCCTGGTGGAGCCGGCTGCCGTCCGGGCCCCTGTCGAAGCGGTCCACGACGATCGCCTGGCGGGTGCCGAACATCTGCAGGTGTGCCTTTGCTGCGGGTATGCCGGCGGCTGCTGCCGTCCGCAGCGCCCAGTCCTCGGAGGCGAGGAGGTCCGGGATCGTTGATTCCAGGGGTTCCGGTTTGATGATGTGGGTGGATACGGCTCCGCGGCCGGGCCATGCCCAGCCGTTGCCGTGGCGGGTCAGCAGCACCTTGGACTGGACTCCGCCCAGGGACGCGGTGATGAGGAAGTCATCGGGGAGGTCCCAGGTTGGCAGCGACTCCACGGCGGTCGTGACCTGATCCTCGGTCATGGGTGTCGCGGCGCCTGGCACGTCCGGGGATTCGCCGGGCGGAAGGATTTGAACCGCACCGGCGCAGTCAGCGCCGAGAACCCGCAACAGGCCGAATGCGTCCGGGGTGGACAGGCCGTTTTCCTTGGCGATGTGGGACCGCACCTGGCCTTCGGGCAGGAGTCCGTCGAAGAAGTCGTACACTTCCGGACCGTCAATCCGGTTCCTGGTCACCGGCAAGGAGAGGGAAAGCAGGATGGAGCCGGCGCCGTACTCCGCCAGGACTGAGCGGTCGTACTGAAAGGACAGGCGAAGTCCGCTGCCTTTCAGCTCACCGATCCGCTGCCCGTGGAGGAAGACGTCGAGGCTTTTCCGGGCACTCACGGGCGGACCTGCAGTTTCGAGAACCGCGGCACGAGGGCGACGTCACGGCCCAGGATCCTGATGGCCTGCATGGCAACGACCAGGGACACCGCTTCTCCCTGCTCCAGTCTGACAATGGTTCCGCGGGTCACCTTGAGCCGGGCAGCCAGGTCCTTCTGGGTCAGGCCGGCTTCTTTGCGCGCGTCGCTGATGGCCCGCCCTAGAGAGGGTGCGTCTACGGCCCTGTAGAACGGGATCAGCTCGTCATGTTGCATATATCAATCATACGGTCAAGAAATGGAAATGATTGATATATCGTACTTTCGAGTTCGGAGTCGGAATGTACGATATTCCCGACATTTGTTTTCCTGGATCCCGGCGTGAGGCATTACCGGGCGCGACCGGCTTCAGCCTCTGGCTGCCATGAGCTTGCGTCGCTCGTAATGGGTTCTGAGCGCCGGCGCGGCGGTTGGTGGCTGTAGTTGTGGCGTACCCTTCCGCGGATCCCCGCCGCGGATGGCCGCCTTAGCCGGTCTGACAGTACAGCTTGGCTTTACAGACGGTGTGCAGCGGTCAGCCTTCATCCGGACGGCCTGCAAGACGTCGTCGCCACGCAGTTCCCGTGCATCCATCTGCCGGAACATACAGTCGTAGCCGTCCGCGTGCAACGGCGGCTCCGCCAGGGCCGGGGCGGACCGGAGAGCTCCATTGGAAAGGAGCGCACCGAACGCGTCCGCCGTCTGGATCGTGTGCAGGAGGATCCGGTCCTCCGAGATGTCATGTCGCATGCGCCCCGGCGGGACGGCCTCGGCGGGGCGGGCGCTTCGAATCGGAATGGGCAGGCACCGGACAATCATCGCCGAGAGCACCGACATAGGAGCGCCAGGGGAGCTCGCTGGAAGTGAAAGCGGCAACAGCGGAGTCAGTTCGTCGGCCCCGGCAGGAGTGGGTGGGCAAGATACCAGTGCTGCAAATGGGCAATCGCTCGATCGAGCGGAATCTTCGGCGAAGCTACGATGACCTTGGCGCTTTGCGGATTGAGGATCCGCAACATCCCGAGCGGGTCGTGGTGGCTGCCGGGGCGCCTTGGTTTATGACCCTGTTCGGACGAGACTCGCTGTGGGCATCGACAAATGGCACTCCCGGTCGATCCATCATTGGCCCTTGGTACATTGCAGACCTTGGCAGAGCGTCAGGGCACGGTGGTAGACCAGATGACCGAGGAGGAACCCGGCAAGATCCTGCATTAGGTAAGGCTGGACGTCTCCAGCGGATTGGCCTTGGGCGGTAAATCGGTTCACTACGGCAGCCTGGATGCCGCACCGTTGTTCCTCATTGTGCTGGGTGAAGTGAGCCGCTGGGGGATTGCCAAGGAGACCATCGCCGCGCTCCAGCCTCATGCGGACCGTGCGAGGGACTGGATCCAGGACTATGGGGATAAGGACGGAGACGGCTTTGTCGAGTATAAACGTCTCAACGGTCGAGGCTTGATCAATCAGGGCTGGAAGGACTCCTGGGACGGGATCAACTTCGCCGATGGAACCCTTGCGGAGCCCCCCCATTGCACTTTGCGAAGTACAAGTTACGTCTATGGTGCCCTCCTGGCCTCAGCATGGATGGCCCATGATGCTGGTGATCAAGCTAAGGGGCGAGTTGCGGGAGCGCGCCGCGCGTCTGAAGCGGCAGTTCAACGAAACAGTTCTGGCTGCCGGACAAGGGCTATTTTGCTGTAGCACTGGACAAAGACAAACGGCCCGTCGATGCGTGCGCGTCCAACATGGGCCACTGCCTGACGACCGGAATTGTTGATGGTGACAAGGCGCTGGTGGTGGAGCGGTTGACGTCCCCGGAGATGTTCAGCGATTGGGGCATCCGCACACTGGCTTCCGATATGGACGCCTACAATCCTGCCAGCAATCACAACGGTTCTGTCTGGCCCCACGATAACGCCATCATCCAAGTTGGTCTCATGCGCTATGGCTTTGTCGCGGAAGCGCAGCGAGTCTCTACCGCCCTATTGGAGGCCGCAGAGTTTTCGGCGGGACGGTTGCCCGAACTATTCTGCGGGTTCAGCCGAGAGCAGTTCGCCACGCCCGTGCCCTACCCGACGGCGTGCTCACCGCAGGCCTGGGCAGCAACAACACCCATCATGCTGGTGACAACTCTGATGCGCTACGACCCGGACGTTTCCCAAGGGGGAGTATGGATGGATCCCGTGCTCCCTGAGTCCTATGGCTACTTGCACATCACCAACGCGCCGATGGGCGCCGGTCCGATCACCGTCGACATTTCCGGGTCCAACGTATCGATCCAGGGATTACCCGAAGGGATGGCTTTCCACCGGGGCTACCTGCCATGGGTAGGCGACCTAATGAAACAGGACAGGCCTCGAACTGAGAAGTAGTGCCAGCGGACGCTGCGCTGCTAGCTGCTGGCATGGAAGCTGATCTGAGCTACTTGTCCCGCCGGGCTTTTTTCGGCTGTGCTCCGCATGGGAAGGTTCTAGTCATGCCTTCTTCCATTGTGTCGCCCAGGAGATGTTCAAAGGAGGTGTAACACCACGACGATCGTAAATTCCCCGCCTGCCACTTGGCGCGAACGCCGGTGCTCGGACGACGCCGTATACATAGCATCGGCTTACGCACCGGAGTGTGATTACAGTGGGCGGCATGAAGGCGTAGCCCACAGGGTTGGCCAAGACTGTGGCAGATCTCGTGGTGCTGGATCAAAAGCGGCCAGAAGGAGGAGTGTGGACAGTCTCCACACCCTGGGCTTCGGATTCGGTTGTACCGGCGCCGGACCGGACCGGACTGTGGATGTTTTCGGGGAAGCGGCGGATGCAGCAGGGCAGCAACAATGATGTCGCCCGCATCGTTGCCACCATCATCGGTGGGTTCCTGCTGGCAGGGCTTCAACTCTTCCACTCGATTCTTGACTCGCTGCTGATCTTTGCGGCAATTTACTCCGGCGTGGACATCACCTACGGTATCCGAGACGGTACATTGCCCGGGGATTGATCGTTGTTGGCTTGCACCGGATGTCCTTTCACGGTCTGCCAGGTGGAGGCGGTGTGTGGTTACCCTAGCGTCGCTAGGGCGGCCGGTGCACATTCAATTGTGACCGCGGTATTTGCTTCGACGGATTGCACTTCTCCGTCGATTTGGTACGGGATGGGTTTGAGGGTTGTGAATCGGTAGCTATTCACGCTGGGCTGGTCCCCCAGGCCCTGAGTGGTGGCCCGCAGCGCGGTCAGCAGCACGCGGAGCTTTGACCTGTGGGGAAAGATCACCACTTCGAATTTCCCGTCGGATGCTGCGTCGTCGGCTTCGCTGAGGGTGGCGTACTTTGCCATTTCGGCGATGTTGGCCAGGACGAGACTGTCGAACTTGCGTCGCTTGCCGTCTGCTTGCCGGATCTCGAATGGTTTGAATTTCGAGAAGGTGCGCATCACGGAGAACATCTCCTTCAGGGCGCCTTTGCTGCCTTTTTCCAGGTCGATGGCCATGACCGGCGTCAGGCCGAACCCGATGTAGGAGTGGGCGTATTCCATGGGGGCGCCGGTGTTCGCGCCTGTTGTCATCTTCAGGAGGTCGATGTGCCGCACCTTGCCGCCGGCGATGGCTGCCTCGAGCGGCTGGGTGCGCGTGGTGCGGCGGTGGTCGTTGGCGTTACCTGCTGCCTTCACGGCACACACCGCGTTCGGGTTGCCAGCCTGCATCACGCCGTTCACAACCTCGTTGTAGCCGCCGTCCCCGCTGACAGAAACAACGAGCACGTTTCGGCCGCCGCCGGCGGCTTCACGGGCAAGTTCGACGGCATGGCCGGCGCGGGCAGTGGGTTGGAGTGTGATGTCGGCAGCGTACGGAAGAAGGCCCGCAAGGCTGGCTTTGAGCTCCTCAGCGAGTTTGGGCGCATCACCGGTGCTGTTGGGGTTGAAGATTACGACGATTGATTCGAAGGTCCGGGCAGTGCTCATTACGCGCTCCGTGGGTTTCTGTGATTTTTGCTAATTTGATCCGTGTATCGTTCCGGGGCCGAGGGGGCATCGGTGGTTAGCTGTTTCCGGTATGGACGATGCTTCCGTGGTCCTCTTGGTGGGCCGGGGCGTCGGCGAGGCCTTCCGGTGTGAGGTCAAAAGCATCGATGCAGATAGGAGTCATTTTCCTCAAGACGGCGGTGTTTAGTGGTTCGGTGTGAAGGGTGTTCGTCATGTTTGATCCTTTGTTGATCCCGTCGCAAGGGCGCCGGGGCCGGCTTTTGATGCCGAACAGGCAGGAAGGGTGGCGATGTATTCTGCGGTGGTGTCAAAGACCCTTGACAGGCGGCAATTCGAGCAGTGGAGGGCGACGGCCAGAATGCCTGTCCGCCCGTCAGTGACAGCCGGGGATTCCACCAACAAATGAACGTCGGTATCGCACCCGGGGCACCAGGGCTGCTTTCCCCGTGGCTGATGGGCGCCACGGGGAATGTAAGTGTTCGAGGATGTCACAGCCGGAGGCTCAGACCACGGCCTGGTAGCTGGAAAGGATAAAGTCCGCAGCGGCCGGGCCCTTCATCTTCAGGCACTGGCCGGGACTGACGCGCTGTTTCATTGCGGCCCAGAAAACGTGCTCCGATTGCGGAGCGTTACCCGACAGGTAACACCAGCTGGTGTACAGGCCGTAAAAGGAATCCCCGCCAAGAGCCGAATCGGACTCCCGGTCACAATAGGTGGCTTCGCTGAGGAATTGGTCGAACTGTGAATGTGCCATGATGGCTCTTTTCACTACGGTGCGGGTGTCCGCCGTGCGGCTACAGCGGCTGAAACTCAAATGCCTTGCACTGGACATCGAGCGTACTGCCGGACCATGACCTTTGAGATGCTTCGGCACGTTGATCTACAGGTGAAGCAGATGACTCTGGCGCAGCACCGGTCAGGATGCTGCGCCAGGATCTACCATTTCCCGGCCGCGTGCCGGGGAGGCGCGTTTTAGCCGTGGTTGTTGTGGGCGCGGTTGCCGGCCTTGGCCAGGCCGCGGGCGATCATCAGACCGACCGTGAGCCAGGTGATGTACTGCATCGCGTCATTGGCATTGAAAACGTCAACACCGTTTTCACTTGCATTGTCCCCCACCACTGCAGCGGTAATGATCGTGGCGATCACTGCCGCGACATAGACAGCGAACTCAAGGGTCCGGGTCGAGATCTTAACGTCATTGGCGTTGCGGACAGTGCTGGAGTTCTCGTTGTGGGTTTGAGCAGTCATGTGGGTCTCCTGAGGGTGATGTGAGCAGCCTGGACGGCGATGCAAACTCTGATCCCTCTACTGAAACCATGTCGACAACTTCTCTACGTTGTAGACTTTACCCGTAGACTATCTAATAAGCAAGCTTACGCATCCCTCGCATGGGGGATGACGCCGAACAACAGGACGGTTCCTCTATGGCCTCCCCCAAAGGCACCACCAACGGTGCAGGTCCTCGGAAGGCGCGCCTGAGCAGGGAAGTTGTCCTCTCTGCCGCGTTGAAACTGGTGGACGCCGAGGGTTTGGAAGCCCTCACTATGCGCCGATTGGGCCAGGAACTGGGGCGGGACCCCATGAGCCTTTACCGCTACGCAGCCAACCGTGCCGCCCTGCTGGACGGGGTCACCGAAATGGTGCTCAACGAGCTGGCCATCTTTGTCCATGATCGCGACTGGCAAGCCCAGCTTCGCCGGATCGGGCACAATCTAAGGCTCCTGGCTCTGCGGCACCCCAACGTCGTGCCGTTGCTGGTCACCAGGCCCCTGTCCACTCCTTTGGGCTTGCGTCCGCTGGGCACCCTGCGCCCCCTGGAGCAGATATTGGCCCTGCTGATAGCGGCAGGCTTTTCTCCACCCGACGCCCTGCACGTCTATCGCGCTTACTACGGATTCCTCTACGGCCACATCCTCAACGAGCTCCAGGAATACATCGTGGACCCGGACGAGAACGAAGCCATCCTCCGCCTCGGCCTGCACCGCCTGCCGGCAAAGGAATTTCCAAACCTGCGTGCACTGGGCCCGGTCCTCGCCGAGTACGACGGTGACGTTGAGCTTGATCAAGGACTGAGCATCCTGCTCTCGGGCCTTGCCGCACAACTCTCGGGACCGCACCCAAAGCCACCGCGCTGAGAAAGCCTGTGTCGCCACAACGGACTCCATTTGCTCGGGCTGGTCCCTGCTGATCCGCTGGATTTCCCCAGATCGTGAGTGTCGCTGGACGTGTGGGCGATTAGCTATTAGTGTCCCTTAACACTGAAACCGACATGGGCGCACATAGCGTCTGGGAAGGAGGAGCGCGTCACTGCTGACCAAGACCAGGTACCACTGTCCCAACCGTTGAAAGCCCCTTCCGAGGGGCTTTCCCTTGTTGTGCGGGCAACCGCCCGGGCTCGCCGTAGGCGGAAGTTCCGAGGGGCGGAAGGACCTGGCCATGCGACGGGCCCAGACAGGACAGGGTTCGCTGCTGAGGCCCCGTGTACCCAGCAGCGGTAAGCCGTTGATGCCTACCAGTAAAAGCAAGTTGGCCTGCCCGCGTCCACCAAAAACGACCGTTTCTGACCACCCGCGACCAGCCTCCCATGTGTCTCGCGCGGTTTAGTCAGGAGGTTGCTCCTCGTGGCGTTCCTGTAGCCTCTGTACCGTCGCCGTTGTAGTACCCGGGTGTGCGTTTAGCCTGGAATGCCCTGTTGTCGATGGCGGCCGCATGGACTGTCTGCCCCCAGGCCTCGTCGGCTTCAGCGGCCGGCTCAATGAAGGAGGCATGGACAGGGCGGCCCCATCCGATCACTGCTGCGATGTGTTCGGCCAGTTGGAGGCGGATGTCGTTACCATGACCGCGACGACGCTTTCGGTGAACAGGGTCAGCTCATCCATGCCGGCTGCGCTGCCGGCCCGGGGGGGGGAGGAGAGCGACGGATGATCGCTGCATGTATCTCCCGCGTCAACTGTGCCGGTTCGGGGTGGTTGGACGGCCGGCTGCCTTGGTCTGTGGTCTGATCGGCCAGCGATTCGAACTGGGCAATCCGGCCGGGGGCGGTGACCGGGGGGAGTTCAGCCCTTCAGCGCCGCGTCGAGTAAGGCCTGCAGCTCCCGGAAGTGCCGCTCGGTGGCCTCGGGGTCGAAGACGGAGGTGTCGGCCATGGTGTAGCCATGGGGCGCCCCCGCATAGATTTCGTTGGACGCCTCTAGGCCTGCGGCCTGTAGGGCTTCGCCGAGCCGGGCGACGGCATCCGGTGCCATGCTGCGGTCCTGGTCCGCATGGCCGAATACGAACCGGGCCCGCGCGTTGCCAAGCTTGAGGTGCGGGCTGTCCGGGTCGTCGGTGGCCAGTCCGCCGCCGTGGAAGCCGCCGCACGCAGCCACCACGTCGGGGTGTGAGGTTGCGGTCCGGACGGCCAGGCGGGCGCCCATGCAGTAACCGGTGGTTCCCATGGGGCCGGGGGCCACGCCGTCGAGCCCGGCCAGCGCGGACACCCACGCATTGATATCCGGCAGCACCTTGTCCGGCGTCAGGCGGCCAACCCGGGGGAAGGCAGCCTTGCCTGCGGCCTCCCTGCCTTCCTGGGTGGACAGGTCCACCGCCGGGGCGAGCTCCGCCATGGAACCTTCACGGTAGAAGACGTTCGGCGCCAGCACCACGTAGCCCCAGTCAGCGATGCGCTGGGCCATCTCCTGGATTCGGGGGCGCAGTCCGAAGGCGTCCATGTAGAAGATGACGCCGGGAACAGGGCCGGTTGCGGTGGACGGCCGGGCCACGAAGGCCTCCGCGGTGCCTGCTGCTGCAGGGATTTCGATGGGCATGGGCCCACACTATCGGAACTCAGGAGTAATGCCCGGGTCACGGTCCATGAAGTCGAGATGCGGGGCGTGCTCCTACGGCATCGACGTCCTGAACACGTTCAACGGCCGTCACGTCCAGGGGGATCCGGATGCCCTCGATCGTGGATCCGTTGGATCCTTCCAGTCCTCCGGGGAAGCTCCAACTGACCTTGCTGGCGACGCTGGCTGAGCACGAGAGAGCTCATCAATGCCCGGGTCGGGGCCGGGGTGATCGCCGCGCAGAAAAGCGGGGTGAAGTTCGGTCCGGCGCCGTAGGAAGATGCCGTCGCCAGGTAACGGGTGGCCCGGGCCCGGGCAGACGATGGCGGAGGGGAAAACTGCCGGGCCGGTCACGCTACGCCGAGAAAACAACCCCGCCGACCGCCAATATCCCAGGGACGCCAGTCTGCACCGGCCCGGCCGCGATGTCTTGTTGTTATTTCTCGCGTGCGGGAACCTTGTTGAGTCAGGTCAGTCACGTTCGACCGGGAGACCACCGTGTCATCCACCCCCAGCGTCGCGTTCCATGTCTCAGAGGAGGTGGCCGCAGCCATTGCTGGAGGGCGCCCTGTCGTTGCTTTGGAATCGACCATCTTCACTCACGGCCTTCCGCGTCCGCGCAATCTCGAAGTTGCTTTGGAGGCTGAGGAACGCCTCCGCAGTCAAGGGGTCGTTCCTGCAACGATCGGTGTCTTCGCCGGCGCTCCGACGGTGGGGCTCAGCCTCAAGCAGATCACCTCGCTCGCCAATGACGGGGCAGTGAAGAAAGTCAGCCTCCGCGATCTTCCCGTAGCCGCTGCTCTTCAGCTCCACGGCGGGACCACCGTAGCAGCGACGGCGTTCCTGGCACACCGCGCCGGCATCAAAGTCTTCGCAACCGGCGGCGTGGGTGGAGTTCACCACGGTGCGGCAACATCCTTCGATGAATCTGCCGATATGACTACCCTGGCTACTACCCCGATCATCGTCGTCAGCGCCGGCGTGAAGTCCATCCTGGACGTCGCCGCCACCCTCGAACGGTTCGAAACGCTCAACATCCCGGTCGTCGGTTACAAGACCAAGAAGTACCCTGGCTTCTACGTTTCCGACTCGGGGTTGGAGATCGAGTACGCGGTCAACACTCCGGATGAAGTTGCAGCAATCTGCAGCGCACGTGATGACCTGCACATCAAATCGGCCATCCTGTTGGCAAACCCGATCGCAGAGGACAAGCAGTTCCCTCCGGCCGAGCTCGACGACATTCTCTCCCGGGCGTGGGCGCAGGCAGAGAAGAACGGGATCACCGGCAAGGACACCACACCGTTCCTTTTGGACTTCATTCAGCGCGAGACGAACGGCCGAAGCGTGAACGTAAACGTCGATGTATACCGAAGTAACGTGTCCCTCGGCGGCGAAGTCGCCATCGCACTGACCCGCTAGCCCGGAGGAATGACAATGTTAGGTGTGGTCAGGCGGACTATGCGGGCCACTCATGGTTGTCCTTTAACGACCCTACTGTGCCCGACGGGGAGTTATCGCCGCCGTACATGTAGCCCATGAAGCTCACCGCCTTTCTTCCCTGGCTCGAGGGTTTTCCAACGATGCCTGTTCATGGCTACCTGCAGCGTCGACTACATGACGCTACGGATTTTCGCCGCGTTGTCCCGAAGTGAGGTACCTGCCGTTAGGCCGATCTCTCATATCTGTTCATGCCATCCCTGCTGGAGGGTACCTGCCGGAAAGGTGAGAGGTCGAAGCACCCTTTGCCGATAAGAACCCATACGCCGATTCGCCTGAAGGCTACGAGACATAGTTACGAGCTGTGGAGCCGCTCCACGGCGTTGTTGGCTTGAGAAAACGGCCTTGTGGCTGGCTTGGGTAGCGGAGGATGATGGCGGTGCCGCGGTCGACGCCGCCGTGTCTTAGTGCTCAGAGCCTGTCTATGAGCATGGTGTGGAGTGCTTCCACGGGAACCGTGGATTATTGATGCAAAGCCAAAGGCAGGGCGGCTGTGAAAGCCGCCCTGCCTTTGGTGCGCACGGGCGTGCCTGCGCCCGTCTATCGGGTTTCCTGTTGCGTTGGAGGCAGGTTTATCCCGTGCGCGTGCCGGACGTAGATCCGGCGGTCCTGGGTCCCCTTATCGTCTGATGTCGCTACCTGAGGCAGATGCCTGCGTGGGTTCGCAGGGAGCGGCGGTCACATAATGCCGGTGGGTACGAGCAGGGCCCAGGCCAGTGCGGGGGCTGCGAGGACGACTGCTCCGGCGTACATCATCAGCTGCTTGTAGACGCGTTGGCGGTCGTTTTCGCGGGCGTTGGCGACGACGAGTGCGCCGTCTGTGGAGAAGGGGGAGACGTCCACGACGGTGGCAGCGATGGCGAGTGCTGCGACGGTTCCGGAGGCGCTGAGTGAACTGGTGGCCAGCAGCGGGCCGGCCAGGGGGATGAACGCGGTCAGCAAGGCGGTGGAGGATGCGAAGGCTGATCCGACGCCGATGACGTAGCAGAGGACGAGGGCGATCAGGAGTGGTGCACCGAGTGCAAGGGCTTGCTTGGCGAGGGTGTCGATGACGCCGACGTGCTGGAGGAGGGAGACGTAGGTGATCATGCCTGCCACCAGCAGGACGGTGGACCAGGAAACGCCGCCGATGAACGTTTTGTGTTCCTTGATGTTGACGAAGGCGAGGAGGAGGCCGGCGGAGAGGGCGACGAATCCGATGGGCATCTGGAAGCCCAGGGTGCACAGGAGAATCACAGCGATCAACGCCAGCGTGAAGATCTGCTGGCCGTGCGGGCGTCCGACTCGGGGTGCGTCGAGGCCGGCGTACTCGTTGGCGTGCTTGTCGCGCAGCTTGCCCAGGAGGGCGAAGAGCGCGATGGTCAGGGCTGAGAGGATGAGATTGAGGGCGAAGCTGGCCGTGAACAGCGCGCCCTGGGAGATGGGGAATCCGTTTTTCAGTGCGACGTCGTGCACCAGCACGCCGGCGACGGACAGCGGGGAGAATCCGCCGGCGTGGGCGCCGTTGATGACGAAGGCGCCCATGAGGACCGGGTGGATGCGGGACTCGTAGGCAAGTCCGAGGGCTGCCGGTGCCAGGAGTGCGACGGCGGCGGGGGAGAAGGTGCCCAGTGAGGTCAGCGCGGCAGCCAGGAGGAAGAACACCCAGGGGAGGAGCATGGTTTTGCCCCTGACCAGGCGCACGCAGGTTTGGACGATGATGTCGATGGTCCCGTTTCTTTGGGCCATGCTGAAGAAGTAGGTGACGCCGATGATCGTCAAGACGATGCTGGCCGGGAAGTCCTCGAGGATTTGCTTGTCGCTCATTCCGAGCATGAAGTAGCCGACGCCGAAGGATGCCACCAGCCCCATGATGCCGATGTTCAGCGGCCATTTTGTGGCGACGACGAACATCACGACCAGGATGACGAGCGGGATGATCTGGGTGGCGGTCATGGTCGGCTCCGATCCCGGGGCGGCCGCGGGGTTCAAGAGGACACCCCCGAACAGGAGGGCGACCAGACCCAGGATAGTGGCGGCGGCTACCGTCATCAGCAGGATACGGCGCCGGCGGGTGGGACGGCGGGAGCGGGCGGTGCTTGTGTCGCTGTCTAGGGGTGCAGTTTGTTCTGCGGTCTTAGTCATGATGCTGTCTCCTCATTGAGTGGCGCGGGCTAGGGAGGCGTCGACGGCGCTGCCGAGGGCCTCGGGGAGGTGGATGAGGGTGGTCGCGAGAGTGCGGGCTGTTCGGTCGACGCCGACGAGCAGCGATCCATCCCGTTCCTCGCTCCAGGTTTCGATCACCCCGGCCGGTGTGCGCAGCCGCAGGGTGGGGTGAATCGTGTCGCCGGTGATGGCGTTAAGCACGGTGCCCGGGGTGCGGGCGGCGAGGGTCAGTGCGATGCTGCCGGTAATCGCCAATGCCGGGTGGGGCTTACCCATCGAGAGCATCATGACGCTGACGTCGCTGTCCAGATCGGCCTGGGCCGGCGGGGCCACGATGGCGACCTTGGGGACGGCGCGGGCCGCCTCGGCGGTGGTGGCTGCGAGCCCCATCCGCACTGCGGCCTGGCGACGGATGTGTTCCAGGGCTTCCAGTTGCAGCTCCACCCCGGAGAGCCAGCTGTCGTAGCGTTCCGGGTCAAGGCCAAGGTCCTCGGCGTGGAGAATGACTACCGGTGCTCCGGCGTCGACCATGGAGACGGTCCAGCGCGTTCCGCCGGCGGTGACCGTGTCTGAGGCGGATCCGGTGGGAAGCAGCTGGCCCGTGGTTTTGCCGGCAGGGTCCTGGAAGCCGAGCCCCACGCGGTATCCGGGGAACGGGACACCGGGCATCTGGGCCTGCGGGACGATCGGCAGCGCACCGGACGGCGTGGATACCCGCTGGATGATGATCTGGCCGGTGTTGGTGTTGCGGGTAACGATCCGGGTGACGTCACCGGTCGGGACCACCCAGCCCTTCTCGATGGCGTACAGACCGACCACAGCCGAGCAGTTGCCACAATTGCTGCCCCAATCCACCAAGGCTTCTTCAATCCCCACCTGGGCGAAGGTGAACTCAACGTCGACATCGCCGGCGGCGGGACGGCTAAGGATCATCGCTTTGCTGGTCGTTGAAGTCGCCCCGCCAACACCATCGATCTGCCTGTGGTCGGGACTGCCGAACAGCCGGGGAAGCAGCACGTCCGGGCTGGTTTCAGTCTCACCGAACTGCCCGCTTTCAAAGACCCAGCATTTGCTGGTGCCTCCGCGCATCCATTCCGCTTCGATCTTCATGGTTAGTTCCTTGCTTCTCTGCTGCCCAGGTGTTTTCAAGGGCCTGATTCGAGATTGAGGCAGATCACAAATGAAGACAATGTCGGATTTGTGATGGAGGATGTAGAAACACTTCAATCAGGTTCCCTGAAGGAATGCGCCAATGAAAAACCAGGCTCGATGGGCCGAAAAGACCCTTGACTTCCCGGGAGCGAAGCACCCCGTGCATAGAATGAACATGTTGCACAGAAGGGTGAACGATTGCTTAACGATGAGAGCCGGGATTTATTCGATATTCGCCGGCTGGCGTTGCTGGTCGAGGTCGTCGAGCAGGGATCGATCACTGCCGCGGCCGAACTGATGATGTACACGCCGTCAGCAGTCTCCCAGCAGCTGCGCAAGCTCGAGCAGGAAGTTGGCCAGCCACTCCTCAACCGCCGCTCCCGCGGGGTGGTGCCCACCGAGGCGGGACAGGTGCTCGCCGGCCACGCCCGGAAGATCGTCGGGCAAATGCGGGCAGCACAGTCGGACCTGGATCAAATCGCAGGCCTCAAACGCGGCTCCCTGACCATCGGAACATTTCCGACTCTCGCTGGGTCATTCCTGCCGGTTGTTATCCGGGCCTTCAAAAAGAGGTACCCGGCCATTGGCCTCTCCGTGCGAAGCGCACGTTTCGATGACCTCGTGACAGACCTGCACTCTGGAGTTACCGGCCTGTGCCTGCTGTGGGACTACCCCTGGAACCGCTTCCAGGACGATTCAATCCGCATAACCGAAGTCTTCCAGGAAAGCACCGTCCTCCTGGTATCCCGCGGGCACCCACTTGCCGGCCGCGACGAGATCCGGATGGAAGAGCTCCGCAAGGAATCGTGGATAGTGCGGGCCGAGGCCCACCCCGTGGTGGAAGTGCTGCAGCGCTCCGCTCACGAGGCCGGCTTCGAACCAACCATTGGCTTCCTGGCCAACGACTACCAGGAAGCCCAGGCCATGGTGAGCGTCGGGATGGGCGTGGCCATGGTGCCGAAAACCGCCGTCGCCCTCCAACACCCCGACGTCAGGGTCATCAGCCTCGGCCCCGGCGCACCGTTACGGCGCGTATTACTGGCCCAACGACAAGACAAGGTTTACGCCCCGGCTGAAGTCGCATTCCACTCCACCCTGCTGGAGATCGCCCGCGAACGAGCCGGAGACTACCTCTAGCAACGAAGCGGGTCGTTTTCTGCGGAGTTGTGGTTGGAAAAACGCCCTTGTGGCTGGGTTGGGTAGCGGCGGATGACGGGGGTGCCGCGGTCGACGCCGTGTGTCTTAGTGCTTAGAGCCTGTCTATGAGCGTGGTGTGGAGGGCTTCCACGGGAACCGTGGATTGGCGCCGCAACCCCAGCAGCATCGGTTTGATGAGCCCGTTTAGTAGATTACTGAATCAGTTACCCGTCCTTCCCGCGGCACCTGGCACCACCAGCCGGTGGTGTTGTTGGACCAGATGCGAGGAGTAGATGATGGACACCATGCACGAGCGTGCCGCGGAAATCGATATCTTCAAACGCGACGCGAAGGTCTGCATCCGGATACCGGGAGCGCTGGGCAGGAACTCCAGTAGGACAGTGACCACCTATGGGGTGGCGACGTGAGAACACCGGTGAGCTTCGGCGGTTTTGATGGTATAGGCAGCCGGCTGCTCAAACATCTTCAGGTATCGGACTACATGCCGCCGCGGGCGGATCAGTCCCGGTGAGCCCTGGTGACGAAGTGCTCAACCCGGCGGTCAGGAATTAGCCAGATCATGGCCACGATGGTGTAGACCGCAACTCCAAGCAGTGGCTGGACTGCGCTCAGTCCGAGGCCCGCGAGGTAAATCAGTGGCGACGTTTTGCCCTTCCAGTCCCGGCCGATTGCCTGGGCGAGAGGGCCATCCCGGCCCTGTTGGCGGATCAGTGCCTGTTCCAGGATGAAGTAGGCGATCGCGGCGCATAGCAAGTTGATCCCATACGTGAGCACCGGGATCTGCACGAAGCCGGACTCGTCCATCCAGCGGGTGGTGAACGGGATTAGTGAAAGCCAGAACAACAAGTGCAAATTGGCCCAGAGGATCGCGCCGTTGACCCTGCTTGCCAGGTGGATCATGTGGTGGTGATTGTTCCAGTAAATTCCAACGTAGACGAAGCTGAGCAGGTAGCTGAGGAACGTGGGCAGGACCGACCCCAAACCACGCCAGGTCGGTTCGTCTGGCACACGGAGTTCCAGCACCATGATTGTGATGATGATGGCGAGCACACCATCACTGAACGCCTCCAGGCGGTTCTTGTTCACCGGCCTCCCTCCATCCAAGCAACATCCTAATTAAGGATCCTCAGCCCGGTCCAAGGAGAGCTTGGCAGGTGATGATCGTCGGCTCATCAAGACCTTCGCCGCTGCCAGGAACTGAAGCTCGTGCACGCACCTGCACGGAAACGTTTTTGGGGGAGCAATGAAGCCAGGAGCTCCCTATCCGCACAAGGACAGCTACAGCTCCTGAGCCGGAGCACAAGAAGGCCGCCGCTGATCCAGCGGCGGCCTTCTCTGTCCGACGTCGGGGCCGGGAGACCTGCCTGGCCTGCGTCGAGCCCCTGACGACAAAGCGGGGGAGCTGACGTCGAAGGTGCCCGCATGGAAGACGCCTCCCCAACGGCCAAACCAGACGTGGGTAGGTAACCACAATGAGGACGGCCAGCGACCGCAAGCCCTGGATTTCCGGGCGATAAGAGGGTTTTTCGGGACACCCGCCACGTCGGCGGGCGCTGGTGCCGCCCCTCCCGCTCCCTAAGTGTTGACACGGATAACCCTCCGGAGCCCATAACCAACCATCAATTTTACGGGAGTGGGGCGTCCCTTCCCGAATCTGGCCCCACCGGCGCGGGCGATACCTTTCTGCCCGGTGGGGTATGGAGCAGGGCGCGTAACGTCTGGATGGTGTCGGCCTCCGCGGCCGTCTTGTCGTCACGGTAGCGCTTGACGCGTGCGAACCGAAGGGCGATTCCACCCGGATAGCGGGGAGACTGCTGGACGCCGTCGATGGCGATCTCGACGACGGTGATCGGCTCGGTCCAGACCGTACCAGCCGTACGACGCACCTCCAACTCCTGGAACCTTTCGGTCTGCCATCGCAGCAGCGCGTCGGTGAGGCCCTTGAAAGTTTTGCCGACCATCACGTAACCGCCGGGTTCGCCGAACTCGCCGATAGGGTCCAGGGCTCCGAGGTGCAGGTTCGACAGCAGCCCGGTGCGCCGTCCTGACCCCCATTCGCAGGCGAGCACCACCAGGTCGTAGGTGAGCACCGGCTTCACCTTGATCCAGTTCGAACCCCGCCGCCCGGCGGCGTAGGCCGAGCCCACCGCCTTCACCACCACACCCTCATGGCCGGCGGCAAGCGCACCGCGCGACACTTCCTCGGCAACAGCCGGATCCGCAGTGATTTTCCCCGGGATGCGGTGCCCGGGGGCGATACGCTCGAGCACGCCGATGCGTGTGGAGAGCGGCTCGTCGAGCAGGTCGCGCCCGTCGACGTGCAGCACGTCGAAAAACCAAGGATGCAGCAGCGTGGTGCGCGCCGCGTTCGCCCCGAACCGGGACATGGTCTCCTGGAACGGCCGGGGGCCGCCGTCCTCGTCGAGGGCTAGGGTCTCGCCGTCGAGGATCACATCGCGCACGGGGAGTCCGCGCACCACCTCCACGACCTCAGGCAGCCGGTGGGTCACCTCGGCCAGGGTGCGGGTGTAAATGCGCACGTCGTCGCCGGCACGGTGCACCTGGATGCGTGCGCCGTCGAGCTTGTATTCCACCGACGCTTCCCCCGTGGCCTTCAGCGCCTCGCCGGCACTGGCCGCGGTTGCGGCGAGCATGGGCTGCACGGGACGCCCGACGACGAGCCCGACCGCGTCAAGCTGGGCCGCGGTGCCCGTGATGGCAAGCAGGGCGGTCCCGCCGAGATCGCCGGAGAGCATCGCTGCGCGGCGTACGGCCTCGGCCGGCCGGCCGGCGGCGCGGGCGACCGCATCCATCAGTACGCCTTCGAGTGCACCGGTACGAAGTTCTCCGAGCAGCACGCCGGCGATGAAGGCCTGCTCCCGCTCGGTGGCTTCCGCCATCAGAGTCCGAAGGGTGGCGGCGCGTTCCATGGTCGAACCAGTGCCTGCGGCTGCCAACAGCCGGTCCAACACAGCGTCGAGGTGGGCGATAGTGAGATTCGGCTTAGGAGCGGGCTCGCCCCTGGCCGCCCTCATGCCGCTCCAGCCGATCCCGACTCGGCCCTGGCGGGGCTTGGCGGTGAGCAAGCCGACCGCCGTCGGGATGTCCGCGGGGTCGAGCCGGAGCAGCAGACCTGCCAGTTCGTTGACCTTGGCGAGCCGGGAGCGAGTGGTCGCGACGGTATCCGAGGTCCTCACAAGCTCGCCGAGCAGCATGGCACCAGTCTGTCACGGCCGCTGGCTATGGACAGCGATTAGACCCTGTTCCAGAATGGGCGCGTGGGAATCATCGTGGCCAACCTGTTTGTCACCCTCGACGGCGTCTATCAGGCGCCGGGCGCCAGCGAAGAAGATACCGCGGGCGGATTCGCCTTCGGCGGCTGGCAGGCGCCCGTGTCCGATGACGAGGCCGGCGCTGCCATCGGCGAGGAGATTGGCCGCATCGACGCCCTGCTCCTCGGTAGGAAGACTTACGACATTTTCGCGGCCTACTGGCCGCACCAGTCCGGCGAGATCGGCGGCACGCTCAACCGGGTGCCCAAGTTCGTCGTCTCCAATTCACTGGTTGCTCCGGCGTGGGCGGGCACCAAGGTGCTGCCAAACGTAGCGGCAGCGGGCCGGCTCCGAGAAGAGTTCGACGAGGTGCACATGTTCGGCAGCGGCGTCCTCATCCGGTCGCTGCTGGCGGCGGACGTGCTCGACCGCCTCCACCTCTGGCTCTATCCGATCACCCTCGGGCAGGGCAAGCGCATCTTCGACGCCGGGACCGTCCCCGCCTCCTTCCGCCTCGCCGAGCCGGCGCGCACCTTCCCGAAGGGGGCAGTGTCGCTGGTCTACGAGCGCGCGGGCAGCGTGGCGACGCAGGACATGCCGGGCGCGTGATGGGCAAAGTCACGGCATCCATCACCACGTCCGTTGACTTCTTTGTTACCGGCCCTGACGACGGGCCCGAGTACGGCCTGGGCAAGGGCGGAGAGCGCCTGCACTACTGGGTGATGGGCGGCCCGTGGACCTACGACGGCGGGCACAACTTCGCCATGCACTACTCCGACAAGGATTTCTACGACGAGATCGTGGCCGGCATCGAAGGTCCACGGGATGTATGACGCCGCAGGGGCTTGGGGAGGGACCGACCCATTCGCCGGCCGCTTTTCGTGCTCGGCAGTGCAAGACCCTGATTGCGACCGAGGCCTGGAGTCCCGTTCACTGCGACGCACTTCGTAGTCTCAGCTACCTCGATAGGGAGCGGCAGTTCCCATGAACTTTCGCTGCGCCTCGGCGACACCTTCTGGGGAGTGGAGATCGGGCCGTGTTTTCCGCCGGTCCGTCTGAAGCTTGGGAGAGAACCAATAAGTCCACTTCGAGGTGGTTCGCGGACCCAAGGGTCCCCTGGCCGAAAAATCCGACCGCTATAGCTGTCCGGGGCCCGCTGCCGTGGGCGGCCTGCCTGACCCTAAAGTTCTGCCCAGCTGGTTTCTGTGCAAACTAGGGAAGCCGGTGCCGTGGCGCGTTTTTGCAGTGTCTCTTGTTTCTGTTGTTGGGAGGGCTTCTTGGATTGCTACTTCTTCACGGTGCCCCGTAGAGTGCGTCGAGTGGACAGTGATGCTGGTACGTGGTTCCTGAGTCGCGCTGAGCGGGGGAATCTGGCCACGGACGATAAAGCGGGCGGCGCCGGGTCGCCGTCCTGGTCGGAGGGCAACCTCGTGCGGCCTCTGGTTCATGGAGCGACCTACTTCGCCCGACTGCATGAGGAGCTTATGGCTCTGCGTGCGGGAGACCGTGTGTGGTTCACCGACTGGCGGGGCGATGCCGACGAGCGGCTACTTGCTGGTGGACCATCGATCGGCGTTCTGCTCGCCGGGTTGGCTCGCGCGGGAGTGGACGTGCGGGGCCTCGTTTGGAGATCCCACGGAGAGCGAGTGTCAGCCCCGATGAGCGGCCGATCCAACGAGCTCCTCGGTCGAGAGATCAACGACGCCGGGGGAGAGGTGCTGCTGGATCAGCGAGTGCGCTTGTTCGGCTCCCATCATCAAAAGTTTTTCGTCATCTGCCATCGTGAGGACCCGTCGCGGGACGTCGCGTTCGTTGGCGGGCTCGACCTTTGCCACAGCCGTCGAGACGATGCCGGCCACGCGGGTGACCCGCAAGCGGTGGCCATGGATTCCCGTTACGGGAAACGACCCCCGTGGCACGATGCCGCCCTCGAACTGCGCGGCCCCGTGGTGGGCGATGTGCTGGCGGTTTTCGCCGAACGGTGGAACGATCCCCATCCCCTGGATCGGCGCACGCCCTACCGGATGCTGCTGCAACGTCTCGCCCGCATGCCCCGACACCCCAAGCCGCTCCCAGCTGCTGCGCCGCCGCCACCACCGGCGGGCCCGCACGCCGTGCAGCTGCTCCGCACCTACGGCGTGAAACGACCCCCGTTCCCGTTCGCACCGGGTGGAGAGCGCAGCGTTGCCCGGGCCTACGCGAAGGCCTTCACCCGCGCCCGATCCCTGATCTACATCGAGGACCAGTACCTGTGGTCGACAGAGGTCGCAGCCGGAATTGCGGAGGCCCTCGAACGGAACCCCGAATTGAAGGTGATCGCCGTCGTGCCCCGCTACCCCGACTCCGATGGCCCCCTCGCAGGACCGCCCAGCCGGATCGGGCAACTGCGCGCCATCAGAATGCTGCGCCGGGTCGCGCCCGACAGGGTCGGCGTGTTCGACCTGGAGAACAGCACCGGCACTCCGATCTACGTCCACGCCAAAATCTGCATCATCGACGACACCTGGTTCACCTGCGGCTCGGACAATTTCAACCGCAGATCATGGACCACCGACAGCGAGCTCACCTGCGCCGTACTCGACACGGCTGCCGCCAACCGGGAACCTCACGGCAGAGACACCGGCCACGACGCCCCCCGACCGTTGGCGAGCGGACTCCGCCTCCAACTCTGGGCCGAACACCTGGGCCTGGACCAGAACGATTCCCGACTCCACGACCCCGCCACCGGGCTGGAACTTTGGAACACCACCGCCGACACTCTCGACCGCTGGCACGAAACTGGCCGCCGCTCGACGCGACCTGCCGGACACGTTCGCCACCACGTTCCGGAACCCGTATCGGGCCTCCAACGTCTCTGGGCGGCTCCGCTCAGCCGCCTCGTCGTGGACCCGGACGGCCGCCCACGCAGGCTGCGCGGCACCACCCAATTCTAGGCAAGCAACGGCGGTGTCGAGAAGGCGCTTTTTCCGGGGGCCCTTTTCATTGGGCGGCCCTGCTCGCAATCTTTTATTGGTCAGGTTCGGCTGGGGCGAGGGGTTCCGGGCCCGGTGTTTCCCGTTCCGCGAGGGATTTGTATGTGGTCCACGCCAGGGCGCACAGCGGGACTGCGAGGAGTGCACCTATGACTCCGGCCAGTGTCGCCCCTGCAGCCAGGGCCAGGATGATGACCAGTCCATGAAGACGCAGGACACGGCCCATGAAGAAGGGCTGAAGAATGTGGTGTTCGAACTGGTTGGCGCCCACCAGGATGATCAGCACTGTAAGGGCAGGGCCGGGCCCGTTCTCCACGAGGGCTACCAGGACTGCGAGGCTGCCCGCGGATGTTGCGCCGATAATGGGGATGAAGCCCCCTAGAAAGACCACCGCGGCGAGCGGGAGGGCGAGTGGAACTCGAAGAATCAGTAGACCGCCCAGCACAATGACGGCGTCGATGGCTGCGATGATCAGTGTGCCGTGGACATACCCTCCGAGCACTATGATGCTGCGGTCGGCGGCAAGATGTGCCCTGCGTTGGTGTTCTCCGGGGAGGAACCCGATGAGGAAAGCGCGGATCTTCTCGCCGTCCTTGAGGAAAAAGAACAGGATGACCGCTGTCAGGACTGTCCCTGCGGCTATCTCCCCAGCGTTCCTGAGCCCGGTCAATGCGTCGGCGCCAAGGCTTCCCCCAGCCAGGAACTTCTGGAACTCTCCGCGGGCCGCATCGATCTGATCGTTGGACAACGACACCGGTCCGGTTGTGATGAATTCCTGCAGCTGCTTTATGCCTACTTCCGCCCGGGCCGCCAGTACTGATGCCTGCTGGCGCACCAGGGTGACGATGCCGCCGATGATTCCGGCGGCGACGGCGAGGATCGCCAGGAATGAGGACAGCACTGCGAGGGCTCGGGGCCAACCGCGTGCTGAGAGCCAACGGACTACGGGTGCCATCGCCGAGGCGAGGACCAAGGCAATGAGGACTGGCGTCGTGACCAGTGGAACCCGGGTCGCGCCCAGGACCACTACCCAGGCCAGCACCAGCACGGAGAGTGTTTGGATGGCCCGGATGCTTGCATGGCCCAGCCCGTCAGCCCACAACAGCCCCATCCTTGCGGTGAAAGACTGGGGCCGCGGTGATCCAGTCGGGCGGCCCGGAAAATCATTTGATTCCACAAAACTTCTCCTTGCTAGTCATCGCGAATTGTTCGGGTCCGGTGTTGATGGTTAGCTACCCCAATACGTTGGGATCAAACGATACGGGCTGAGCTGCCGCCGGACCTCCCGATTCCACCGTGCGCAGGTGTTCCAGCTCGACCCAGGTCGCGTTCTCCGGCAGGAAGGCCTGGCCGACCGGGTGCATGGGTCATGAATGGATCCGCCGATAATCAGCTTCACTTCACGCCGGGTGTGGTCCTCAACGATGTCCCTTGCGTCAGGGAGCGATCGTGCCAGACGGTCGGGCTTGGTGACCACGAACGTATCCCCGGCCCGAACTGCAGCCAGTGCTTCCCGACGCCCCGGCCTTTCGCGGCTCGTACCGGTCAGTCCATGGTCAACATAGATCCGACCGCAGCCACCCCGAGGGCGACAAGTCCGTTCCGTTGGACAGTCAGGTCCTGCTCATCCGTGGACATCCGGCGTACCCGACAAAATGCGCGTTCATGCCCGCCAGTGTAGCCCTGAAGGCACCCTCAGCGGGCCTTCAGGTGCCAGGGCAAACACCCATCGAGAGGGCAGTATCCAGGCGGAACTCTTGCGGTACGGGAGGGGGCAGGAGGCGTCGCGTCGGAGGACCGTCATACGCGACGGTTAGCACGCGCACAAACGCAGCGTTCGGAGTACTGGTGGTGGAACCAGGACGAGAACCTTGCAATCTCCACACTCGCCGGGGTGCGGCCCCGAACAACTTCGAGGCAAGGCTGCTGGACGTTGGCATTGCCTTGGCTCGCTTCCGCCGAAGGAGCGTGTCATTTCCCTCTCCCTCGGCAATAACGGCAGCGTTTCCGCGCTCCTATAGAGAGTTGCTTAGTCGTCCGGGAGTCTGTTTTGCGGCAGTACCTGCGTACGCGTCGCGAAGGAGTTCCTGAAGGTTTTCCGCGGTGACGTTGCGTGGGTTGGAGGCCGGAATGGCGGGCAGGATCAGCCGGGCGGCTTCGGGGATGCTATCTTCGGCCAGGCCGTAGTCCTTCAGGGCCCTGGGGGCGTCGAGTGTTTCCCGCAGGGCGTTCAGCCCGTCCAGCGCCCGGGCTGCACCGAAAGCGGCGGCGATCCGGGCCTCGGCGTCGGGGGCTAAGGGGGCGTTAAAGGCGAGCACGTGCGGCAGGATGATGGCGTGGGTCTGGGCGTGGGGCAGGTTGTAGGCCCCGCCGAGGACGTGGCAGATCTTGTGGTGCATTCCGGATCCGGCCGAGGCGAACGCCACCGCAGCCAGGTACGCCCCGTAGAGGGCCTGTTCACGCCCGGACGGTTCCAGGGGGTGGACCTTGATGGCCGGCAGCGCCACGTTCAGTGCGCGGACGCCTTCGGTTGCGAGGGCGGCGTTGATCGGGTCGGCGCGAGGGCCCCACAGTGAATCGATGCAGTGCGCCAGGGCGTTGAGTCCGGAAGCCACCGATAGTTCCACCGGCAGGCCCAGGGTGAGCGCGGCGTCGTAGATGACCGTTACGGGCAGGACGGCGTCATCGACGCCCGTGGTCTTCCGGGATGCCTCTGTCCGTCCCCACACGTTGGTCGCTTCGGAGCCGGCATAGGTTGTCGGGATGGCGATGATCGGCAGGCGCAGCGTCAGCGCGATGACCTTGGCCAGGCCTGTGGTTGACCCGCCGCCGGCGCAGACGATCAGGTCGATTCGGTTTTCCGCGGCGGCTGCCCGGGCCTTTTCGGCCTTGTCCGCCGGTACGTGCGGGGCCACGTCATCGTAATGGAGGGCGACGCTGATGCTGTCCGTGACGGCCGCCAAGCGCCTCGCCTCCGCGGCTGACGAGATGACCATGACCCTCCTGGCGCCCAGCCTGGCCACCTCGGCGGCCAGGTTCGCTCCGGCCAACCCGGTGCCAAACAGCACCCTCTGGCCCAGGGTGGTGTGCTCAAAATTCAGACTCATGGCGTGGTACTCCCTGCTCATAGCAATGACACGGCCGAGTATAGGCCAGACCCGGCCGGCACAAGCCCGGACCGGGTACGTGCGCAGCGCCACAGTTGACTCTTCAATGAAACTGCGTCAAGATAGATGCAAATGCATGTATCGGCAGGGACCTTCCCGCCGCATCCTTAGGAGGAAATAATGTCTGTTGAACTCACCCCCGGTACCTGGAACCTTGACCTGGCCCACACCGAAATCGGCTTCGTCGTCCGCCACGCCGGCATCAGCAAGGTCCGCGGCCAGTTCACCGAGGCCGACGCAACCCTGGTCATCGGTGAAGGCGTCGACTCGTCCTCGGTCAGCGCGAGCATCAGCACCGCGTCCTTCGACTCCAACGACGACAACCGGGACGCCCACGTGAAGGGCGCCGACTTCTTCAATGTCGAGCAGTTCCCGAAGATGACCTTCCGCTCCTCCGGGGCCACGGGCTCGGCAGGGCAGTTCAAGCTTGCCGGGGAACTGACCATCAAGGACACCACGCTGCCGGTGGAGTTCGACGTCGAATTCGGCGGCGCTGCCGTCGATCCCTTCGGCGCCACCCGCGCCGGCTTCTCGGCCACCACGGTCATCTCCCGCAAGCAGTTCGGCATCACCTGGAACGCGGCGCTGGAAGCCGGCGGCGTCCTGGTCGGCGACAAGGTCACCATCAACGTCGACGCCGCCTTCGTACTCTCCGCGAACTAAGGCGCTCTCATCAGCTGCCCCGCCGCGCCGTGGCGGGGGCGGGTCGGGAATATCCCGCAAAGTAAATGAATTTGCATGCATACCGGCGGCCGGAAGGTCGACCGGGACGCCAATCGAACCCGGAGGAAACATCATGACCGCACACACTTCCGGTCTGCACCACGTCACCGCGATCGCCGGGGACCCGCAGGCCAACATCGACTTCTACATCCAGGGCCTCGGGCTCCGGCTGGTGAAGAAGACCGTGAACTTCGATGCCCCATCGGCCTACCACCTGTACTACGGTGACGAGGCGGGCCGGCCCGGATCGCTGATGACGTTCTTCCCGTGGGGCAAGGTGGCGCCGGGCCGGATCGGCGCAGGGCAGTCCACCACCACGGCCTTCTCCGTCCCCGCCGGAACCCTGGGCTGGTGGCAAAACCACTTCAACGCCCTCGGCGTGAACTCCGCCATAACCCGCGTCTCACCGGACGAGGAACGCCTCTCGCTCCGGGACCCGGACGGCCTGCAGCTGGACCTGGTCGCCTCCTCCACCGCCGACCCCCGCGACCCGTGGGACTCCGCCTCGGTCCCGGCCAAATACGCCGTCCGCGGCCAGCACTCCTCGGTGCTCACCGTCAAAAACCCCGAACGCACCCTGCGCGTGCTGACCGAGGACCTGGGACTGCGCATCACCGGTGAGACCGCTGACCGGACCCGGCTGGAAGCCGGAGACGGCGGCGCCGGCAATATCGTCGACGTCGTCGCCGACCCGAGGGGACCCTCAGGCCTGGTCGCCGGCGGCACCGTCCACCACATCGCCTTCCGGGTCCCGGATACCGCAACCCAGGAGCTCTGGCGCCGCGACCTGGCCGAACGCGGCTACGCCGTGACCGAGATCCTGGACCGGCAGTACTTCACTTCCATCTACTTCCGTGAACCGGGCGGGGTCCTGTTCGAAATCGCCACGGACACCCCCGGCTTCGACATCGACGAACCCCTGCTGGAACTTGGCCGGTCCCTGAAGCTTCCGCCGTGGATGGAACCCTCCCGCGACGCGATCGAGGGCTCCATGGCCCGCATCCAGCTCCCTGGCGAAAACAACCCCGCCCTGGCCGGACGCTAGGACCCCGGACATGACCACAACCAACACCGAGGTCACCGCCTGGCCGCACCTCTACACCCCCGGACGGGAGGATGCCCCCGTGCTGCTCATGCTGCACGGGACCGGCAGCAACGAACGCGACATCGCCTCCCTTGCCGGCGCCCTGGACCCGGACGCCGGAATCCTCGCCCCCCGGGGACGGGTGCAGGAGCACGGCATGCTGCGCTGGTTCCGCCGGCACGCCGAAGGAGTCTTCGACGTAGAGGACGTCATCGACCGCTCCCGCGAGCTGGCCGGGTTCCTCGGGGCGGCCCGGAACCACTACGGCCTCGGAGACCGGAAGCTGATCGCGGTCGGGTTCTCCAACGGCGCCAACATCGCCCTCGCCACGGCCATGCTGCACCCCGAAGCCCTGGACCGGGTGATCGCGTTCTCCGGCATGTATCCGCTGGGGGAGCGCACCGGCGCCACAGCCCTGACGGGCAGCCGCATCCTTGCCCTCAACGGCGATACGGACCCCATGGCCCCGCCCGCCAGCGTCACCAGGCTTATGGCCGAACTCACCCGCCAGGGAGCCACCGTGGAGCAGGTACTTCGCCCCGGCGGTCACGGCATCGAACCCTACGACCTGGACGCCGCCCGTAACTGGCTCAGCCGCAACGGATAGCCCCGTTGCCCCGAAGGCCGTGTTGTTGAAAGGATCATTGCAGTCAGCCGCTCATGAACCAGCGGCAGGCGGGACCAGGATGCCGCACCGGCCATCGGTGCGGTGCCTATAAAGCCGCAGTGCCGTACTAACGTGCAGCGTCGTATTAAGGAGTTTCATGGTTGGCTCGTTTTTCCTGGACAAATCCGATCCCGGCAGCTGGAGAGCCCTTAACGGGCTGGCCGTGAAGGTCGCCGCGGCGGCCGAAGCCGCGGGCCTGAGCCGGGCCGTCGTTGAACTGCTCAACGTCCGGGTTTCGCAGCTGAACGGGTGCGCCTACTGCCTGGATCTCCACCACCGGCTCGCCCGGGAAGCCGGGGCCAGCGCCCAGCAACTGGCCGTGCTGCCCGCCTGGCGTGAGACGGCCGTCTTCACCGAAACCGAACGCGCGGCCCTTGCCGTCGGTGAGGCCGCCACCGCCCTGCACGGCGACCCCAAGTTCCTCGCCGAACTCGCGGCAGCCCGCGCCGCGCTGACCGAGGCGCAGTACTCGGCCCTGCAGTGGTGCGCGATCGCGATGAACGCCTTCAACCGCGTCTCCATCCTCAGCGGCCACCCGGTCCGCCCCAGACCCGAAGCCAGCGCCACCGGTGACAGGACGGCGGCCGCGTCCCGGGCGTCTGCCGGTGCCATGCCATGAGCAACCTTGAGACCGTCCCCGAGGAGATCATCTGCACCGAGGGCGCCCGCACGGCCAGGGTTGAGTTCCTGGCCCCCCGGGAAGTTCCGCTCGGCGGCCCGCGCGCCATGCCTGTGCGGCGCACGCTTCCCCAGAAGCAGCGCAGCCTCATCGGCGCCTGGTGCTTTCTGGACCACTACGGCCCGGACCTCGTCCCGGAATCGGGGGGCATGCGGGTCCCGCGCCACCCCCACACCGGCCTGGCAACGGTGAGCTGGCTGTTCACCGGCAAGATCGCCCACCGCGACTCCGCCGGCTACGAGGCAATCGTCCGCCCCGGGGAGGTCAACCTCATGATCGCAGGACGGGGGATCTCTCACCAGGAGTTCTCCACCCCGGACACCGGCATCCTGCATGGGGCCCAGCTCTGGTATGCCCTGCCCGACGCCACCCGGAGCATGGCCCCGGCCTTCGAACATTACGCCCCGGAACCCGTCCGGGGCGACGGCACCGAACTGCGGGTCTTCCTGGGCTCCCTGGCCGGATCGTCCTCGCCCGTGCCCACCTACGCCCCGCCCCTGCTGGGCGCCGAGGCCGTGCTTAGGTCCGGTGCACGGCTCGAACTGGACCTGGACCCGGCCTTCGAACACGGAATCCTGCTCGACACCGGCGAGATCTCCCTCGACGGCACCCCTATGGCCGTGGACCACCTGCACTACCTGCGCACCGGCCGCGGCAGGATCGTCCTGGAAGCCGGGCAGACCCCGGCCCGCGTGCTGATCCTCGGCGGAGAACCGCTGGGCGAACAGATCGTGATGTGGTGGAACTTCGTCGGACGCACCCACGACGAGGTGGTCGCCTACCGCGCCGCCTGGCAGGCAGAGATCGGCGCCGAACCGGCCGACCCTCCCACCGGCAACACCTACCCGGACGGCGCCCCATACCCCCGGTTCGGGCCCTACCCGGAAGGGCACCCGGCACCACTGCCGGCCCCGGCCCTGCCCAACGCCCAGCTGCGCCCCCGCGGCTGACCAACAACTCACTTCAGGAGACCTCCATTGGAAAACCAGGCAACCATCACCGTCCGCAGTGCCCCGGAACGCCACCGCTACGAAATCCTCGACGGTGACGCCGTCATCGGCAAAGCCCACTACCTGCCCCGCGACGGCAGCAACGGACCCGAACGGGTTTTCTACCACACCACCGTCAGCGAGGACTACGCCGGGCAAGGCCTCGCCGCACGCCTCGTACAGGATGCTCTGGACGATACCCTCGCAGCCGGCATCGCCGTCGTTCCCGTCTGCCCCTACGTCAAGGTCTGGCTCCGCAAGCACCCGGACTACCAGCCGCGCATGACCCCGGTCCACCCTGAGCACCTGACCGCCGTCGAAAACGCCGCCCCGTAGACCTGTTCGCGGATCGGGCTCCCCAACCGAAATCAGCAGCTGGATTGCCAGCTACCCATCGAGCTGAGTGTTGATCACGGGATATTGTCGGCCGCGCTGCTCGCCGTGGAGATTGGGCGCAGCTTCCAGCACGGCTTCGCCCAGGCCACCGCCAGTGAAGACACACCCCTGGGCGCTGCCCCCTCAACACTCAGACGCTGTGGATGTTTAGAGACGACCACAACGACCTGATCGCTAACGCCTGTGAAAGCCTGGGCTTGGTGCAGCGGAACAGGTCAAGCTGTCACATTCCGTGCATCGAGTCGGAGGCGGGTCTCGTCACCCGATAACGGTACCGTTTCTGTAGTCGGGGGGCGGTGACTGCTAGGGCGTCACCTTGTTCATCAGCTCGTGTTTCTCCGGGCTGACCTCCACCGGCAGGTTTGGCTTGACGCTGTTGTTGAACCAATCGTCGTGCTGCGCAGCACTCTCCCAGATTTCCACAACCCTTATCCCGCCATCCTGCTCCCATGCGTAGTGCGCGATGAATCCAGGGGTGGCCTTGAGCTTGTCTGTAAGGACGGCCGCGGTTCCTTCATATTGTTCCCGGGTCATGCCGGTCACGGTGCTATTGGTCAGGATAGTCATGGTGGGACTCCCTCAATATGCGTCTGCCGACCGGGCGGATGGATTCCGCGGACAGGGCCGGCGCAGCCAGATTGTACGCCCGGGAGGACCTGACTGACAGGGGCTGGGGGATACGCGTCTGCGCCCCGTCCCGCCTCGCGCTTTAGCTATTGCCATTGTCGTTCCGGTGGTGCTTAAGTCCGCTAACGTGGCAGCTACGGCCTGTTTCCTGCACTGGTTTTGTGCCCGCGATGCAGGAGCTGCCCCGAGCTGAGATCGTGTCGAGCATCGTAGACTTTCTGGCCGCAAACGAGGGTGTCCGCGGAGCCTGGGATCCTCGCCGATGGGAGCGGCGGCCGGAGGACCGGAACTTCTCAAAGCGGCAAGCCTATCCGCGTCGATGGCCACGAGCGGAAAGGGCCCGCAGGCGCGTGCGGCCTCACCTTCCCAGTCGCACGGTCCTGCTGAAGAGCTTGCTTGAGGTGAGTTGATGCGGCTGGAAGCTCCCACGGCTTTTCCAGCGGCGAACATTGCGGCGTCGCTCGAGAAGGATCGGTGATGCTCCGAAAGGAGCATCCACTTGTGGAATTCGACTATTCCATGGGCGCCGCAGTTGGTACCGGCTCCTGGGTCCGCATCTTTGTGCCTGATTACCGCCTCACTTACTCCTACTCCACAGGATCATCATGAAGCCGGATACAAAATCCACGGCCAATGGTTCCGGATCTGCACCGGCACATCATCGGATAGCGGGGCCAGTGCGTGTGCGGCTGGCAAGGGGAATTCTGGCTACGCGTCCTCTCACCCGGACCTGGACCCGCCGGTTCTCGACCTCGACCAGATTCCCGGCGCCGACCGCGCCGGACGAGATGTGGACTGCCTATGCGCAATGAGTACCGCAGTCGCCAGCCAGGGCTCGGCGTATGCCGATCATGCCGGTCCCGGCCCCGATGTTGTACTGCGCGGAGAAACGCCTTGGGAGTCAGAAGCCTTCCTGTCGGTTGGCTACGTAGCATTGGCTCTGTGGCTGACATTACAGCGGATGAGTTGGCGGGGTTGCGCAGGGGACTGATCGCTTTCTGCTATCAGATGCTGGGATCGCCCTTTGACGCCGAGGATTCTGCCCAGGACGTCATGGAGCGTGCATGGCGTGCCCGGGACTCATTTGATCCGGGGCGCGCCACGTTGGCCACCTGGTCCTTTCGTATCGCACGGAACGTCTGCATCGACCGGCTGCGTGAGGCACCGCGGCGCCCGCTGCCGCGCGACCTGCAGGATCCCGGGCTGGAGATCGGCTCACCCTTGGTGCCCGCCCTTGACGTCCCGTGGCTGATGCCGGCGCCAAGTGAGTGGTGCACAACCTCCGACGTCGAGGCATCCGTTGAACGGGCCCAGGACGTCAGGCTGGCGGTAACGGCGATGCTTCAGAGATTGCCGCCACGACAGCGCGGCGTCCTGGTCCTTCGGGACGTGCTGGGTTTCACGGCGGCGGAAACGGGCGAGGTGCTGGAGATGAGCGTGGCTTCGGTCAACTCCGCGTTGGTCCGTGCACGCGACGCGATTCAGAAGGGAGCGTCCCGGCGTCAGCCGCTGGCACCTGCTGTCGTTGAGCGGTATGCGCGTGCCATTGAGCGGGCGGATGCGGACGAGCTGGCGTCGCTGGTGGCCGAGGATGTCATCTTCGAAATGCCGCCGGTGCCGAACTGGTCGCGCGGACGGGAGCCCTATCGCGCCTTCATGGAACATCTGTTCTCGTGGCGCGGGACCGGGTGGCGGACGCGCCCGGTCTCCGCCAATGGGCAGCACGGCATTCTGCTCTACAGGGTGACGGCGCAGGCGTTGGAGCCGCACACCCTGCAGCTGTTCGACGGCGGTTGGTCCGGAGCGATCGGACATGTGCTCGTCTACCAGGATGCACGTCTCTTCGCTCTCTTCGAGAGCGGATTCTCCACACACCGATGAGTTCGCGTGCTGCGGACCGTATGAATGGGTGAAGCATTCATCTCTCAGCAAGGACCAGACATCATGGGACGGTTGATCGTTGTCCAGTTCATCACCCTCGACGGCGTCGTGGAGGATCCCGACGGAAGCGCCGGCACCGCAGGCGGCGGATGGGCCATGCGGTACGGCCCACAGGGTGTGGCCGGTGACAAGTTCCGCCTCGGCCCGATCCTTGAGCACGGCCTTCTGTTGTTTGGCCGCAGAACGTGGGAGCACTTCAGCACGCTGTGGCCAGCGCGGGATGACCCGTTCTCGCAGAGAATGAATGCGGCCGCCAAGGTGGTGGTCACCCACCAGCACCTCGATCCGGGGGTGTGGGCCAACTCAAGCCGGATCCCTGCACCGTTGGCCGACTGGGTGACGGGCACTTCACGGCTGCGTGACATCGTGGTGATTGGAAGCGGTTCGGTAGTCGCGCAGCTCGCGGCCGCTGGCCTCGTCGATGAGTACCGGCTGCTTACCTTCCCGATTGCGGTCGGCGCCGGTCGCCGGCTTTACCCCGACGGCGTTCAGCTGAGCCTCACCGCCGCGGAGCGCGTGGGGCCGGCGATCCTTGGCATCTATACGACCAAGGACGAGGCCGCCTCATGATCCGCGAGTTCGTCACAAATGAACACCAGAGGAAGCCAACGGCTTCGGGTAATGCTTCTGTACGGAACGGAGCAACCTGACGGGGATTCGATTGCCCCCAGACGAGGCTCGAGTACACCCTTAATTGATGACTAGGAAGTACGGGTGGTGGGTCGTGGTTACAAATGGCCTCGACCGCACCGCGGTCTGGATTGGAATGGCCGCTGGTAGGGCGCAAGCCGAAGCAATGGCCCTTTCCGGACCTCCGGGATGGTTCGTCCAGGAAGCCGATGGTGTGAGGCATTAACCCAGCACGTCGCCGAACTTGGGGAACATGGCACGGGTACAAACGATGGCCCGATCCCGAAAGCGGCCCGCTCAGCTCGTGGCGGGGCTGGCCCGGTTCGGGAGGTTCGGTTCCATCTGATCTGATTGCTCGTGGGGTTGGCGTCGGTGGCCTTTTTCAATGTCACGCCGAACGGGGCAGTCAGGGCGCCGGGCCTTGAGCGTCTGACGCTCTTCCAAGAGCCGCCGCGCTGAAGCGCCGGTGTCCCACGCTACCCACCTACACGGTGCCTGCGGGAAGTGCCTGAACACAAGCGGGCTCCCGGGACGACGAAAGGGCAGTCCCGGCCTCAGCGCGCGTTCCTTTCTCCTTGTGGCTGTTTCGTCAGGGCGGCGACGCCGTCAATGTCGACGGGCAGGTGCGATGGTCCGCGCAGAAACGGGCTCGGCCGGTATGGCGGCGGGTCGGCGACAAGCCGCGGGTTTTGCAGCCTGTTGGCAAAGGCGGTGAGGGCGATCTGGGCTTCGAGCCGGGCCAGGGGTGCTCCGAAGCAGATGTGGATGCCGCTGCCAAAGCCGAGGTGTTGGGTGTTGGGCCGGTCCGGGATGAAGATGTCGGGGTCGGTGACGTGGGCTGGGTCGCGGTTGGCTGCGGCGAGGAGCAGCGTGAAGGAGGCGCCTGCCGGGATGGTCGTGCCGTCGACGTCGATATCGTCGAGGGCTGTTCGGAAGGGAACGAAATGCACCGGAGGCTCATAGCGCAGCAGCTCCTCTACCATCGGAATGGCGAGGTCGGGGTCGTTGCGCAGTCTCTGGAGCTCGTGCGGGTGGCGGAGCAGTGTCAGTGCGCCGTTGGCGATGAGGTTTACGGTGGTTTCGTGTCCTGCTATGAGCAGGAGAAGTCCGGTGCCGACCAGCTGTTCGGCGGGCATCGGGCCTTCCGGGCCGTCATCTGCGGCCATCGCTGAGAGCAGGTCGTCGCCCGGTGTCTGCCGGTGGGCTTCGACCAGTTCTTCCATGAAGGAGCGTAGTTCTCTCCCGGCTTCGGCTCGCTTCTTCTGCTGTGTTTCGGGATCGAGTCCGGGATCGGTGGATTGCAGGGCGACGTCCACCCAGACCCGGAAGCGGTGTTCATCCCCGGGAGGTACGCCGAGGAGTTCACAGATCACGGCGACGGGCAGTGGGTATGCCAGGTCATCGACCACGTCGATCCTGCTGCGGCCGACCATGTTGTCGATCAGTTCGGTGACGATTTCCGTCATCCTGGGCTCCATCGCCGCGACCCGGCCCGGCGTTGTGGGTGGTCCGAAGTGGCGCATGGCGATCCGTCGGAACTTGTCGTGGTCGGGCGGATCCATGCTCAGGAACGTCGGAGTCATACCTTCACCGTCTCCGCCGGCCCCCGCAGCGGCTGCGGCCGGGTTGCGGCTGATGTCGGAGCTTACTCGTGGATCGTGCAATAGCGAGGTGATCGCAGCGTAAGTGCTGACGACGTAGGTTCCGTCCGCAAGTTTTGTCACCGGCGTCCTGCGGAGCTCAGTGTAAAACGGGTATGGGTTGGCCCTGTTGGAGTAGTGGAGGACCTGCTCCCAGGGGCTGGTGTGGGTCACGGTGGAGGCTCCTTTAGTCGTGAACGGTTTCTGCTGGCCTCCCCGACGGCGTGTCACCGGCTGCGGGGCGGGTCGATCTGGCGCGGCGTTCATTGGGATAGTGACCGGTCACTACGACGGTCGCATCCTGGGTGGGGCCGGCAGCGGGCCTGAACCTCGCGGGCACGGGTTGGGCATCGGTTGACTCGTCCACGTGGCGGAACGACGGAGGGAAGGCTGCTGCCTGCTCGATCAGCGGTTCGTAGAATTCGAGCCACTTGTTCTGGTTGAAGGCGACGGCCGCCACGATGCGGCCTTTGTACCCGTAGACGGCTACGAAGCGTTTCAGGGCCACGGATCCTTGGACTATGGCAACTTCGTCGGCGACCGAAGGGACCCCGACGCTCTTGATCTCGGTGCCGAACTGGACAGACCAGAATTTTGGGACCGCCAGGTGCGGCCACCGTTCGGTCTCGGGGCTGACCATGTTGTGGGCCGCTATTTCAGCCTGGGAGATGGCGTTGCCCCAGTGCTCGACGGCGAGGTACTGATACCCATACATCGGCTGCGGCGCGCGCGCGACGTCTCCGGCGACGAAGACATCATCGGTGACCAGGCCGTTGGAGTCGAACGCGCGGCAGCCGGCGTCGCAGGTGACGCCCCACACGCCGCAGGCCAAGCCGGAATCCGCCAGCCATTCGACATTGCGGACGGCGCCCAGCGCGGCGACCGCCACGTCGATTTCAAGCGTTGTCCCGTCTGACAGAACGGCCCGTCGCAGTTGTCCGGTGGCATCACCGTCAAGGGAAGTGACCCGGGTGCCGCAGCGCAGATCCACCCCCTTCTCGATCTGCAGCTCTGCGGCTATGGCCCCGATCGTGCCTCCGAGGGCGGCAACGAGCGGCGCCGGGCCAGCTTCCGCGACGGTGACAGGCAGGCCGAGGTCACGGCAAACGGAAGCGACCTCACAACCAATGAACCCCGCGCCGATGACGAGCACCCGTCGGGGTTGCCGGGCCAGGTGGTGCCGCAGCCTTGCGGCATCCTCCCGGGTGCGTAACGTCAGCACTCCGGTAAGGGCTGCTTCGGCAGCGTTGGGCCAGGGGCGGGCCCGCAGGCCCGTGGCGATCAGCAGCTTGTCGAATCCGATCCGGCTGCCATCGGCCAGGTGGAGTTGTTTCGCAGCCAGTTCAAGTCCCGTTGCCGCCACCCCCAGCCGCCATGTGGCGTCAATGTCGCGTCGGCGTGGCAACGAGGTGCCTTCGGACCCCGCCGGCCCGGACAGGCGCTGTTTGGACAAGGGCGGCCGGTCGTACGGTTCGTGCGGTTCCTCCCCGACCAGCGTCAGCGAGCCGGTGAACCCTTCCTCCCGCAGCCGCTCTGCTGCGTGCAGCCCCGTCAGTGATGCGCCAACGATCACGATCCGTCCCGTTTTCTTGAACGTTCCCACGCTGTCCCCGGCGGTGTCAGCCATTCCTGGCCGTGGGTTCGAGGGCAGCGACCGGGTTTGCCCGTCCATCTGTTCGAGTCCGATGGCCTGAACCGGACAGGCCGCGGCGGCCCGTCGGATCCGGGTTCGCTGCTCCCCGGCAGGGTCCGCGTCGTACGTTAGCGCCTCGTCCCCCTGGATCGAGAAGACGTCCGGAGCGAGGAAGGCGCACTGGGCGTAGCCCTGGCATTTGTTGAGATCAACGACGATCCTCATGCCGTCTTCTGCCTCCTTCCGGCTTTCGTCCTGGCGTGGGCGCCTCGCCCGACCAACCCGGTCCCCAGGCCCTCACGAGGGTTGACGGGTGAGGCGGGCCAGGGGTTGAGAATCCGATGAAGTCGAGATGAGTCTAGGCCGGGGGCCAGCGAAGAGAAAGAGCGTGCAGCCACCATTTATTTGCATATGCTGCTCATTGCATTGAGTGCATTAGTGTGTGCTTTTCGCGCTGACGAGGGCGCTTATCCATGAGCATTTCTGTGCGGTCCTGTGCTCAGCAACGTCATGGCTGGCGCCCTCCTGCGGACCTGCAGGGACTCTGGGTGCTGCGGTTCGCCCCGGAGGGGCGACGGGCTGGCGGGATCAGTTGCGGGCCCCCGGCCCAAGTTCGCACTGTTCAGTGCGGAACAACACGGCGCCCAGGGCCGCCTGAGCCCATTCCATGGCCGGTGTTCCAGGCATCGCCAGATTGACGAGGCCGCCGATGATCCGCAATGCGCCGAACACGCCCATCAGCTGGGCCGAGGATCCGGCCGCCGTGGTCAAGTTGACCGATAGAGCACGGGCCCGAGGGGCAGGCGCACGCTCTGGGCCTACTGCCATGTGCCTGCCAGCTCCACAGTGGACATGGGTGAGGCGATCATGGAACAGCTGGAACGCTTGGGCCGGGATTCCGGGGCCTGGTGATCGGGCGCAAGGTCACGACGGCGGCAGACCTGGCGGCGTACGACGAGAACTAGCAGTGCGGTGATTTGAGTGCGGTTCGGCTTGGCGTGCGGGGCCTGCTGCAGCGGCCGGTGGTTTCCCCTGTATCCCGGCGTATCCGTGCCCGGGAGTCTGCTTCTGATCTTCTTCGACCCTGCCCGGCCCCGGCCCGGGGTTTCGGGCATGCCGGGTTTTCATGTCGCAAGGGTTGGACTTCGGTACATGTTTGGTCTGGACGATCCCGCGCTGGGTTTCAGCTAACAAAGTCACGACTTCTAACTCATCCAACATCAGTCTTTGTCGTGGGTGTGTTCCTTGTCGGCTGGCGGTCGTGGTCGGGGTGTTTGGGGCGGGGAATGGGGGTGTCGCTGTGATGGGCGCGGCCGTGGTGCAGCTGTAGGGCGCAGTGGACGAGGGGAAAATGGCTGAAAGCCTGCGGGGTGTTACCCAGTTGCCGGTGGGACCGGGGGTCCCATTCTTCGCTGAGCAGACCGACGTCGTTTCTTAGTGAGAGCAGGCGTTCGAAGAGTTCGACGGCCTCGTGGTGGCGGCCAATGCCCAGCAGCGCGTCGGCGAGCCAGAAGGAGCAGGCGAGGAAGACGCCTTCTGTGCCAGGCAGTCCGTCGTTGCTGGCCTCGGGGCGGTAGCGGAGGACGAAGCCGTCGTCGGTGAGGTTCTTTTGGATGGCGTCGACGGTGCCGGTGACCCGGGGGTGGTCGTGGGGCAGGAATCCGACGCGGGGTATCAGGAGCAGGCTGGCGTCGAGTTCGTTGCTGCCGTAGGACTGGACGAAGGTGTTCTGTTTTTCGTTGAAGCCGTGGGTCATGACGTCGGTGTGGATGGTGTCCCGGAGAGCGGCCCATCGCTGGTGCGGACCAGGGAGCCCGGATTGCTCGATTCCTTTGACCATCCGGTCTGCGGCGACCCAGGCCATGACCTTGGAGTGGGTGAAGTGGCGGCGGGGGCCGCGCATTTCCCAGAGCCCGTTGTCGGGCTGGTCCCAGGCGCCTTCGAGGAAGTCCATGAGTGCGACCTGGATGTCCCAGGAGTCGTCGACGGTCCCGGGAGGTGCGGCGGCGCGGGTCAGGGAGAGTCCGTCGAGGACTTCGCCCCACACGTCCAGTTGCAGTTGTGGGGCGGCGGCGTTTCCGGTGCGGACCGGTTTGGAGCCTTCGTAGCCTGCCAGCCAGGTCAGTTCGGTTTCGGGCAGCCGGCGGGTGCCGTCGAGCCCGTACATGATCTGCAGGTCCGCGGGGTCGCCGGCGATGGCGCGCAGCAGCCAGTCGCGCCAGGCAGAGGCTTCCTCGGTGTATCCGCCGGCGAGCAGGGACTGCAGCGTGAGTGTCGCATCGCGCAGCCAGCAGAAGCGGTAGTCCCAGTTGCGGGTGCCCCCGGGGTCTTCGGGTAGGGAGGTGGTGGCGGCGGCGACGATCCCGCCGGTGGGGGCGTAGGTGAGTGCTTTGAGGGTGATCAGGGAACGTTCGACGGCGTCCTTGTACTTCCCTTCCATTTCACAGCGGCTGATCCATTTTCGCCAGAACTCTTCGGTGGACGTCAGAGCGCGGACGGCCTCGGTCCGTTCCGGCGCGGGGCGGTAACTGTGCGCCCAGCGCAGGACGAACGGCACGCATTCGCCGGCGCGGATGGTGAATTCGCTGACGGTGCGCAGGTCCCGGCCTTCCAGGGGCGCCGCGGTGGTGAGGTAGGCCGCGTCCGGTCCCGCGACGGCGGACAAGCCGTGTTCGTTGTGCCGAACCCAAGGCACGATGCGTCCGTAATCGAAACGCAGGCACAGTTCCCCGTACATGGGCACATTGCCGCTGAGACCTTCGACGATCCGCACGATGGTAGCTCCGTCATCGCGCACGGGCATGAAGTCGGTGACTCTGACGCTTCCGTCGTCGGTGTCCCATTCGGTCTCCAGGATCAGCGTGCCGGGCCGGTAGCGCCGGCGGGTACAGTCCGCTGCTCCCGCGGGGGCCAGCAACCAGCGCCCGGCTGATGGGGAATCCAGCAGGGCCGCGAAGCAGGACGGAGAGTCGAAATTCGGCAGGCACATCCAGTCGACAGATCCGCTGCGGCCGATCAATGCGGCCGTGTGCAGGTCGCCGATGATTGCGTAGTCTTCAATTCTGGCCATTACTGCCATTCCTGGTGGTGCTCGGATCCGAAGACCCCGGTTTGGTGTCCGGGTGCCGAGTGGACGCACGGGTGGCGAGGACCACCACGACGGCGGCTGCAACAAGCGCCGCCACGGCCAAGGCCGCGCCCTGCCCGCGTGCCCTCCGGGTTACGGCGCGGGAGTGCCCCCGCCCGCCCGGGTCCGCGCCAGCGAGGGCGACGTCGTCGCCGTGTATGTCCCAGTCAGCCGGTGCGGGAAAAATCCCGGGCGGCAACGTCTCCTGCCGAAGCTGCCGGCGGGAGGCAAGCTGGCGCCGCACGTCTTCACTCGGGGCGGGCACTGCTCCCTCCGCTGCCAGTGCGGCGGGGAGGTCGATGATGTAAGGCTCACCATAGAACGCCGCCGAAGCCACCGATTCCAGCCAGGTGTTGGGCGGGGCCTCAACGCCGCGGCGGGCGAATGCTGAGCGGAGCAGTTCCAGAATGTCATCCAGGCTCTTGCCCTCTGCGTCGCGGGTGACCTCGAAAATGGCCGACTGGAGCTGTGCCTTCACATCCGCCGTAGGGTCCGTGGCGCCGGGGTCCTGTCCGGTGGGGTCAGTGCTAAGCGGTTCTGCATAAGCCGGATCCGTATTACTTGGATTGGTGCTCATGGGCTTCCTTTCAGTCATATCGGCTTCAGCTTCCGACCTGGTCGATTGTGAAGGCCGCCAGGAACCCTGCGGCGGCGATCAGTCCGGTGAGGAGATGGTGCTCTTCGAAGGCCTCCGGGATCATGGTGTCTGCGAGCATGGCCAGGATCGCACCCGCAGCCACGGCCGTGATGAAGGCAACGACGCCGCCAGGTGCGTCCTGCAGGACAACGAACCCGATCAGGGCGGCAAGGCCCGAGAGCACGGCGATTCCCACCCAGACTCCGAAGACATATTTTGCGCTGCGGCCGGCTCTTTTCATGCCGGCGGTGCTGGATAGCCCCTCGGGGACGTTGGAAATGAACACCGCGGCCAGCATGGCCGGGCTCACGGCCCCGGCAGTGACCAGGCCGACCCCAAGAACGACTGATTCCGGCACGCCGTCCAGCAACGCCCCCACGGCTATGGCGGTCCCGCTGCCCGGTTTTTCCTGCTCCGAGGGCTGCTTCCCGCCCGAGCGCTTGCGGTGCTTGGCGCCCTTGCTGGCCAGCAGCGCATTGGCCGCGACATACACACCGGCGCCTGTGGCGAACCCGCCGATAGTCGGCCAGAGCCCGCCGCCGTTAACCGCCTCTTCCACGAGTTCAAAGGACAGCGCCGAGATCAGGACGCCTGCACCGAAGGACATGACAGAGGACACCACCTTGGAAGGAATCTTCCATTTCCAGGCCAGGCCGCAGCCTACCACGAGCGCCCCACCGGCGATGGTGCCCCACATCCACGCCTGCAACCACGCCGGCATCACGCACCTCCCGCCGTCGTACGCCCGTTCGGCTTGGTCCTCTGGATCTTCACAAGGGGGTCCTTTCCTCTTTGATTCCGGCGCCGCATCAGCGGACCCGGTAGTCCGCAGCATCGGCGCTGCGCAGGGCCAGCCCGTTGCCGGGTTCTACTCCGGGCCGTACCCATCCGCCGTCCGGATCAAGCGTTCCCTCGAAGAACAGGTTCTCGATGCGCACATGGTCGTGGAACCATTCCAGGTGGCGGAAGTTCGGGATGGCGGCGGCGACGGCGACGCTCAGGTGCGGCGCGCAGTGCCCGGAGACCTCCAGGCCGTGGGCGGCAGCCACGGCGGCGACGCGCAGCCATTCGCTGATGCCTCCGCACCGGCTCACGTCCGCCTGAAGACAGTCCACCGCGCTGGCGGTGCAGAGGCGCTGGAAGTAGAACAGGCCGGTGCCGTATTCGCCGGCGGCCACGTCTGCCTCGACGGCCCGCCGTACTGTGCGCAGCCCGGCCAGGTGGTCGCTGGACACCGGCTCCTCGAACCAGGTCACCTGCTCCTCTGCTGCCGCCCTCAGCACCCGGATGGCCTGTTTGGCGGTGTATGCGCCGTTGGCGTCAACGAACAGTTCGGTGTCCGGGCCGATCGCGGCACGGGCCTGGCGGATGCGGGCCAGGTCCCGTGGCATGTTGGTTCCCCCGTCCTCGCCGATTTTAATCTTCACGCGGGGAATGTGTTGGCCCTGGGCCCAGCCCTCCAGTTGGTCCCGCAGCTGGTCCTCCGTATAGGTGGTGAACCCGCCGCTGCCATAGACAGCCACCCTGTCCCTGACCGCTCCGAGCAGTTTGTGCAGCGGCAGCTCCAGCAGGCGGGCCTTCAGGTCCCACAGTGCGCAGTCGACGGCGGAGACAGCGTAGGATGCCAGCCCTGTGCGGCCGGGGTTGCGTACCGCCCGGGCCATGGCCGCCGCTGCTGCCGGTACGTCCACTGCGTCGATTCCGTGAACGGCGGGGCCGAGCAGTCCTTCGACCAGATCCACTGCCGCCGGAGGGGCGTACGTCCAGGCGAGCCCGGTCTGCCCGGCTGCAGACACTTGGACCAGGACCATGGTGGTGGATTCCCAGCTGAAGGTCCCGTCGGCTTCGGGGGCGTCGGTGGGCACGGTGTAAGCGGCGGCGGTGACGGCTCTGACGGGGGCCTCCGGGACGGCCACGGCTCAGCCCTCCTTGTGGGGGAGGAATTCCTGGACCTTCGTCTTGACCCCTTCCTTGAGTACGCCCCAGGCGCTCTCATCACCTTTGGCCAGGGCCTTGGCGGTGTTGCGGGCCTGCTCCAGGGTGGAGTGCGGGGGGATGGGCGGGATGTCCGGGTCGGTGTGGACATCCAGGACGGTGGGCCTGTCTGCGGCGAGGGCCTTCTCCCAGGCCGGTCCGACGTCGTCGGGGCTCTCAACGGTGATGCCCTGCAGTCCCAGGCTTGCGGCGAATCCGGCGTAGTCGACGTCGGGCAGGGCCTGTGATTCGCGGAAGGCCGGGACGCCGCCCATCGCCCGCATTTCCCAGGTGACCTGGTTCAGGTCATTGTTGTGCAGGACGGCCACTACCAGGCGCGGGTCTGACCATTCACGCCAGTAGTGCTTGACCGTGATCAGCTCCGCCAGCCCGTTCATCTGCATGGCGCCGTCGCCGGCAAACGCGATGGCTGGGCGCCCGGGGTAGGCGAATTTGGCTCCGATGGCGTAGGGAACCCCTGGCCCCATGGTGGCCAGGTTGCCCGAGAGGGAGCCGCGGACCCCGCCGTGGAACTTCAGCTGCCGGGCGTACCAGTTGGCGGACGATCCGGAGTCGGCGCTGAGCATGGCATCGGCGGGCAGCCTCTTGGACAACTCGGCGAACAGCCGCATCGGGTTGACCGGGTCGGCACTGACCATCGCCTCGTCGTGCATGGTTTCCCACCACCGGCTGATCTTGTCCTGCAGATCCTCCTGCCAGGACCGGTCCCCTCTGCGCTCCAGATGCGGAATCAGGGCCCGGAGTGCGGTGGCGGCGTCCGCGACAATGTTGAACTCGTTCGTGTAGCGCAGGCCGATCATCTTCGGGTCGACGTCGATCTGCACGCCGCGGGCCTGCCCCGGCTCCGGGAGGAACTGGGTGTAGGGGAAGCTGGAGCCGATGGTGAGCAGGGTGTCGCAGCCGCGCATCATCTCGTAGCTTGGTCGGGTGCCGAGCAGGCCGATGGACCCCGTGACATAGGGCAGGTCGTCGGGCAGCGCGTCCTTGCCCAGCAGGGCCTTGGCTACGCCGGCACCGAGCAGCTCGGCCACCTCCTGCACCTCCGCGGCCGCACCCCGGGCACCCTGGCCGATCAGGATCGCCACCTTTGAGCCCTCATTGAGGAGTTGGGCGGCGCCGCGGATGGCGTCGGCGTCCGGCTGGATATCGGGCCACCGCACTCCGACGCTGGAGGGGACCATCTTGAAATCGTGCGTCGGAGCGGCGTAATCGAGTTCCTGGACATCGGCCGGAATGATAACGGCAGTCGGAGCCCGCTGGGCCTCGGCGATCCGGATGGCCCGGTCGATCACGTTGGGCAGCTGCTCGGGAACGGTGACCATTTGGACGTAGTCGGAGGCGACATCCTTGAACAGGGTCAGCAGGTCCACCTCCTGCTGATAGGAACCGCCCATGGCGCTCCGGGCGGTCTGGCCCACGATGGCCACGACCGGGACGTGGTCCAGCTTGGCGTCGTAGAGCCCGTTGAGGAGGTGGATGGCGCCGGGGCCGGAGGTGGCCATGCACACGCCGACCCGGCCACCGAATTTCGCGTAGCCCACCGCTTCGAAGGCAACCATCTCCTCGTGCCTGGCCTGGATGAACTTGGGTTGGTTCCCTGCCCGGCCGAACGCGGCGAGGATGCCGTTGATGCCATCGCCGGGAAACCCGAAGACCTTATCCACCCCCCATTCACCCAGCCGGGAGAGGAGGTAATCAGCCACTGTAATTGCCATGATCATTCTTCCTTCGTGCTCGTCAGGACGCCGCTCCGGGCGTTTTTGGTCAGGACCGCCGCCGTACGGGCCGCCAAGGCCATGATGGTCAGGGCCGGGTTGGCACTGCCCTGGGTGGGCAGCACGCTGCCGTCGGTAACCAGGAGGTTTGGTACGGCAAAGCTGCGGCAGTTCCGGTCCACCACACCGGCGTGCTCGGTGACGGCCATGCGGGCCCCACCGACCAGGTGGGCATACCGGTTGATGGTTATGACCTCCTCCGCGCCGGCGGCGGTCAGGATTTTCTCCATGGAATGCTGCGCGGCGGACATCAGCTGCCGGTCGTTTTCGCACTGGCTGTAGCTGAAGCAGGCTATAGGCGTGCCGTTGCGGTCCGTTTCGTCCGCTAGCGTCACCCTGTTCTGCTCGAGGGGAAGGAACTCACAGAGTGCGCCGAGGCAGGCCCAGTGCGGGTAATCGCTCATGTAACGGCGAAGGTCGGCGCCCCAGTGTCCCTGCGCGGCCACGTGCTCTGCCCACGTGATCGGCAGCGGGGAGACGCACTGGATGGAATATCCGCGCTTATAGAGTTTGCCGGGATCGGTTTCGTAGAAGTCCTCGGTGCTGGCCTCCGGGGGAGGGGCCTTCCACATCCGCACCTCGGACTGGAAACGCCCGGCCGTTTGTGGTGCCCCCTGGACCATCAGGTACCTGCCCACCTGGTCAAAGTCGTTGCACATCCCCTCCGGGAACCTGGCGGAGGCCGAGTTCAGCAGCAGCCGGGGCGTCTCGATCGAGTAGCCGGCCACGGCCACCAGCCGGGCGCGCTGAAACCGTTGCGTGCCATGGTGGACGTACTCGACGCCGGTCGCCAGCCCCGTGCGTTCGTCGAGTCCAATCCTCGTGGCCATCGAATCGGGGCGGATTTCCGCACCGTGGGCGAGGGCGTCAGGGACGTGGGTAATCAGGGGGGAGGCCTTGGCGTTGACCTTGCAGCCCTGGAGGCAGAACCCCCGGTAGATGCAGTGCGGCCGGTTGCCGAAGCGCCCGTTGGTGATCGCCACCGGCCCCACCTTCGCGGTGATGCCGCAGGCCCTCGCCCCCCGCAGGAACAGTTCCCCGTTCCCGGAAACCGGATGCGGCCGGTGCGGGTATCGGTGCGGGTCGCCCCACGGCCAGTCTTCGCCGGATACCGGCAGTTCCGCCTCGATGTCCTCGTAGAACGGCCGCAGGTCGAGGTATTCCAGCGGCCAGTCGGCGCCGACCCCGTCAGCGCTAAAGGTGTGGAAGTCGCTGGGGTGAAAACGCGGCGTGTACCCAGCGAAGTGAACCATCGAACCGCCCACGCCCCGGCCCGAATTGTTCGATCCTAGCGGCACGGGATCGGCCCCGGCGATGACGCGTGGCTCGGTCCAGTAGAGGTGGTGGGAGCCGGCTTCGTCACTGACCCAGTCCTTCTCCGGGTCCCAGAACGGTCCGGCGTCCAGGGCCACCGCTCTCCACCCCGCGCGTGCCAGGCGCTGTAGCAGCGTAGCGCCCCCGGCTCCGCAGCCCACGATGACGATGTCCACTTCATCCCGCTCGTCGTACCGGCGCATGTCCCGGCGCAACTGGGTGTTGCTGCCGGGCCCGGCAGGCAGCAACCAGGCCGATTCGTTCCGTTCGCGCAGGCCGCTCACCGGTCTGCCCCATGGGTAGGATCGGCGCCGGGACGGACGTCCCGAACTTCGAAGGGTTCCAGCCGGTCCAGACCCAGGTTCTTGTAGCCTCGCGGGTAGGCCGGGCCTGCGAAGCCGATCTCGTCCCACGCAAGGGGATGGGAGTAGAAGGCGGTACACGCGTACCTGGTCCACAGGCTCCACACGCGGTCCGCCGGTAGGCCGCGCCAGCGGTCCCGGTCCAGGTCACAGATGTCCTGCAGCAGCCGGGCCTGCTTTCCCGGATCGAGCAGTGCGAAGGTGCAGTCTCCGCGGGAGAGGGCTTCCCGGTCCAGGGCGGCAAGGGAGGCCCGCCAGGCTTCGCCGTCCTGTGGCATGTTGTCATAGTGCCACCCGTCGGTCTCCTCCTCCGCCAGCCGGGCGTCCACCATGTTCACCACAGGAACACGCTGTTCCCCGTGCTGGTCCAGCAGCAGGTCGAAGAGGGCACGGGCGGCGGCCTCTTCGGAGGGAGTGAAGAAGCGGATGTCCGGAGGAAGCCCCATTCGGGATCCGACGACTGCGGCGGTGGCGCGGTCCCAATGTCGGGCCTGGGCAAGGGTGCTAAATCCGGGGTAGCGGCCCCCGCCGTCACCCCGGTCCAGGGGCAGCCCGGTCACGGTTCCCGCCTCAGGACTGCGGCCAGCACGCCCATCCCGCCGACCAGTGTGACCAGCAGCGGCGCGAACAGCGGCGGGCCCATCTCGACGTTGTAGCGCAGGTTGGACAGGCCGCCAGGTTTCTCCCTGATACCCCGCAGGTGCAGCCAGGTTCCCTGCAGGCCGTTAATGATGATGGCGGCACTTGCCAGCGGCAGGGCCGTCTTGGCCATCCGGCGGCTGAACACCCCCGCTACGCCTGCGGCCGCGCCCACCGGCCCCAGGGCTACCGGGACCCACATCCACTTGTTCCCGAAACTGGCTTTGTCGTGCTCCAGGTAAATCTCTGCGGCCGTGACCAGGGCCCCGGCGGCCGTCAATGCTGATAAAGAGCGTTCGAAGCGGCCTGTCTGCACGTTTCGGATCAACCTGTCGATTCCGCTCAACGTGGCGGCCGCATCTTTTGCCTGTGGCGTCTTCATGACTCTCCTTCTCCGCCCTGCGGCGGTCCCTCAATCGACTGGAGTTGCGCAACCTTTGCAGGACAGCAACTATCAGAGGAAACTGGTGCTTATGGATACATCTGCCGTTTCAGACGCGCTGCCGGGGCCTGTCAGCCGGGAAGTGGAAGCCGTGATGGGGGCCGCCGACGTGCTGCTGCGGGTGGCAGCCCAATCCGTAGCGGAGGTCGAGGAGACTGTAAGTACCCCGCAGCTGCGGGTCCTGGTGCTCATCCAGTCCCGGGGGCCGCAGAATCTGGGCGGAGTGGCGGCCGAACTCGGGGTCCACGCGTCCAACGCCACCCGCATCTGCGACCGCCTGGTCGTCGCCGGCCTTCTGGAACGCCGCGAAGACCCAGTGGACCGCCGGTACATTCGGCTGGAACTGACCACGAAGGGGAGAAGCCTGGTGCGTTCCGTACTGGAGCACCGGCGGCAGGCCATTGCCGAAGTGATCTCACGGATGCCTGCCGGTAAGCGGCCCGCGCTGGCATCTGCGCTGGAAGCCTTCGCAGCCGCCGCGGGCGGCCCTGGCACCTCTGACGGCCGCTTTACATTAGGAGCCGGATCCTGAAACGGCCAGCGCCAAGAATGGCAGCACATGTGTTAATCTAAGCGCACTAGTTGCGCATCCGCAATAGTTTCGCAACTCAACGCGATGCGATCTTGGGACGGGGAGACCAAGCCGACGGGGGAGACCGCGCCGATCAGAGCAAAGGATGCGGGCTGATGCCCCACTCGCACGTATGCGACTCCCCGGGGTGCAGGATGATCAGGCCTTCCCCCGAGTTGAACGCATCGGGCGCGCAGGTCATAGGCTCGACCCCCATCCCGGTCCGCCGGCGTTCCGGTTGGGGCAGGGTGTCGCCGGTAAAAATTTCCAGGTAGGAGTACCCCTCATCGACCCACAGCTCCACCCACATGGCGCGGTCCGGGTGCGCAAGTTTCACCCGCGCCCGTCCGTCCGCCCCGCGGAGCAGGTCGGTGTAGGCAACGTCGATGTGACGGCCTCCGAGCTGCTGAATCTTGCGCAGGTCGTACTCCGTGCCGTCCACCGACGCGTGGCCGGTAGGGATGCCGGCCGCGTCCACCGGCAGGTATGTGCGTCCGGGCACCTGGACTAGCCCGTAGTCAATGACCTCAGACCCCAAACGCAGGTAGGGGTGCGCCCCGGTTCCGTAGGGGCACGGTTCAGGGCTGCGGTTCACGGCGGTGGTTCGCACGCTCAAGCCCTTATCGCCCAGGTAATAATCCAGTCGGCAATCCAGGACCCAGGGCCACCCCTGGCAGGCATGCAGGGTATAGCCGAAGGAGATAGTGTCTTCCCTATGTTCGATGAGCTCCCAGTTGCGCCATCGGGTCAACCCGTGGATGGCGCCGCCCTTCTCGGGTTCGCTGAGGTCAAGCTGCAGCCGCTGGCCCTCCCACTCGTAGTTGCCGGCACGGATCCGGTTGGGCCAGGGGATGAGAGATTGTCCCCTGGCGCCGGTGCACATCTCATCCGGCCCGTAGCCGTCCAGGAGAGGCCGCCCGTCCACGAGGTAGTCCCGTAACGCACCGCCGACCTCGGTCAAAAGCGCGTGTTGCCGGCCAAGGTGAATTTCGTACTGCCGCCCGGACGGAAGCCGGTCTCCTTCCTTGGTTTCCGGGCGCCCAGAGACTGCAGTCATGACCGCTCGTTTGCGCCGGCGCCGGCCCCCTGGAGGTCCAGGACGACCTTGACGTCATCGGGCTGATGCTCAAAAGCGCTGGCGAAGTCTTCCAGTGGCACCCGGCGGGTGATCAGGCGGCGCAGCCAGCTCTCGTCGGCCTCGGTGAGCGCCTTCGCCGCGGCGTCGTAGTGGCGGCGGTTGGCGTTGACGCTGCCGAAGACCACACCGTTGCTGAGCACCGCCTGCCGGTTGAGCGCGCCGACGTCCACCCCCGTCTGCTTTCCGGTGCCGGATACTCCGGTCAGGCACGTGATGGCGTCCGGCGCCCGGCAGGTAAGGACATCCAGAACCACTGAGGCCACCCCCGTGCACTCGACAAGGACATCTGCACTGATCTGCGAATCCGGCAACGGTTCACTGTGATAAGTGGCGCCCAGGCTGCGGACCAGATCAGGTTTCGGACCGCTTGTCACTACGTCGAATACGTGGACGTCCAGTCCCTGCTGAACGCCCAGCAACGCTGCAAGCAGGCCGACAGGACCGGCGCCGGTGACAACTGCCGTCCGGGGGCTGAAGAATGCCCGCTGCCCAATACGCCCGATCTGTTCCCAGGCTTTCGCCACAATAGTTGTTGGTTCCAGTAGGACTCCGACGTCGGACAGTGCCGGGTCCAGCTTCACGATGGCCTTTGGCTCAGCCCGCCACCGTTCCCGGGCAAACCCGTCCACTCCCTTGATCCCGTGCTCGGTGTAGCCACCGTTCAGGCACATGTCCCATTCCCCGGCCGCACACGCTTCGCAGGGCTCGGGGTCAGGGCGGCGAACGATACCCACGACGAGGTCACCTTCGGCCAGTCCCGAACCGTCAGGAGCTTCAAGCACCCGTCCCAGGTTTTCGTGTCCGAGCACCAGGTGGTCGTGGCCGGGGGGTGCTTGCCCGTACTCGGCGGCGACTATTTCCGTGTCAGTCCCACACAGACCCACTGCCAGCGCCTCCACGAGCACCGGACCCTCCTGGGGGGCCGGGTCGGGGACCGTGAGCAGCCGGAGCGACTGCTCTTTGCCAGGAGTAACTGCCAATGCGCGCATCGTCTCTCCTCCATAAAAACGCCGTCACTGGTCAGTGTCGCGCACTAGTTGCTTAAACGCAACGGCCCGAGGTATGGTGAGCCGTGATGCCACGCGGCTACACGACAGTCCTCCCGGGAATGAGGGGAACAATTCAGTCCGGGCCGAAGGGGGGAACTCCCGTCAGCCTTCGCACTCCCGGCAATATCCGTAGCCGTCCTGCTCCCGGACCAATTGCGAGCGGTGGCGGACCAGGAAGCAGGAATGACAGGTGAATTCGTCCGCGGCCTCGGGAACTACCTGGACTGTAAGTTCCTCAGCCACGATTTCACCGCCGGGAACGCCAAGAGCCTCAGCATCCTCAGGTGCGTCGAGTTCACGTACCACACTGAGCGCGTCGGGCGCGTTGGCGGACTTCAGCGCCTCAAGAGACTTATCCTGTGATTCCTTAACCTCGGTACGCAGCTCGTCGTAATCAGCGGCCATGACCTGCCCCTCCACTTCCCTGGTGATCCACCCGTGTACAACGAATCCGAGACCACCCTGGTTCCCAAAGGATGCTGGCGCAGGGGGGGCCGCCTTTGCGGCTAGGGTGGGCCAAGGGCGGATCAGTTCGAGGTCGAGCCAGTATCCGAGCACCAGTTTGTGGTGCGGGCACGCACTGACGCCGGAACCATAGAGTCCTGGTTCCACTGTGTTGGCATTCTTTGCGGAGGGCTGCACAGACGGCTTCCTGTCTCTTGCTGAGCTTGGGCTGTTTGCCGCGGCGCCGCCCTTTGCTTTGACCAGCGAACAAATGCATATCTCAACAGCCATTGGTTGGTCGGCAGCCAAGACCGCGAGCCGCAGGTGAAATCGGAGATAAAGGCGCCCAAGGACGTAACCCTTGCATGATCGCAACAGTTGCGTTTGAATAAAAGCAGTGGTTCGCGGGTGAGGACCGCCGGCGGCGGCCGGATTCCACCACCAGGTCGGCTCCACCCGCGAAGTCCTGCTCGTTCCGCCCCCGGCGGAAAGCGGCCCCGCCGGGGGCTCGCGGGAGAGCAACAGCGTGCTGGGGCGCGGTCTGGTCGGCATATCGCGAAGGAGCAATTCCGATGGCACACAACGTCACGTCAGCACCGGCAGTGGGCAATGCCCGATGGAAGCGGTTGATCCCCGTCGCAATCGTCGTCTACATCATCTCGTTCATGGACAGGACCAATATCGGGTTCGCCCTCAACGGACTCCACCAGGACCTGGGCATCGACGCCGCCCAACAGGGGCTGGCCGCCGGCATCTTCTTTATCGGCTACCTCGTCCTGCAGATACCCGGCGGTTACCTCGCCGAGCACTGGAGTGCGAAGAAGTTCGTCGGCATCATGGTGCTCATCTGGGGTGTGCTGGCCATCCTTTCCGGATTCATCCAGGACTTCACCCAGCTGCTCGTGGTGCGCTTCTTCCTCGGCGTCGCCGAGGCCGGAATCTGGCCGGCGATCCTTGTCCTCATCAGCCACTGGTTCCCCGCCGCTGAACGGGCACGGGCCTACGCGTTCTGGATGATGAACATCGCCATCGCCTCCATCATCACCGCGCCGCTCTCCGGATGGATCCTCTCCTTCTCAGACTGGCGGTGGCTGTTCATCATCGAAGGCATCTTCCCGTTCGTCATCGCCGCACCCCTGTGGTGGGCCCTGATCGCAGACCACCCCCGTGAAGCCTCGTGGTGCTCCGTCCAGGAGCGCGAGTACATCGAGAAGGGACTTGCTACCGATGCTGCAGCGCATCCCCAGCAGGAAAGGCTCGGCCTCCGCCACGTTATGTCCAATTCAGTGGTGTGGCGACTGACCCTGGTGTATTTCCTCATCCAGATCGGCTTCTACGGCATCAACATCTGGCTCCCTCACGTGATCAAGACAATCACCTCCGGGTCCTCCGTCGAAGTTGGCCTGATCACCGCGATTCCCTACGTACTGGCGATGTTCGGCCTCTGGTACAACGCCAAGGCAGCCGACCGCTCCGGCCGCTACTCCACCCATGTCCTGCTGTCGATGGCCGTCGGTGCGGTTGCCCTGGTGATCTCGGTGGCAACCGGGGACAACCTTCCGTTCCTCGCAGTCACCCTCATCAGCATCGCCGTCGCCGGAGCCCTGGCCTACGACGGTCCCTTCTGGGCTTCCGCGTCCCGTGCGATGCCGGTGGCCGTGGCTGGAACCGCTATGGGACTGATCAATGCGGTAGGCAATCTCGGCGGATTCGTCGGACCCTACGTGGGAGGGTATCTGCAGGACCTGACGCACGGCAGCTTCCTTGCCACATCTATCTTCCTGGCATGCTGTCTGTTAGCTGCCGGCCTTGTGATGCTAAGCCTGCGGCGCGGCGGTGACAGGCCACTGGAAGCCGCCCAACTGCCGGAGGGACAGTCCGCACGGACGCACGGAGAAACATACACGAAGAAGACTCCCTGACAGTCCGCCTGCAACTGCGCGCCGTACCGGTGGGCCCCGGGCTGAGTCCCGGAGGCGGCGCGGGAGATCCTGGTGACCGCAGGGGCGACCGTACCCGGGGCCGCCGGGACAGGCTTGGCTGCCGGAGCCTGCCTTGACAGGCCACGGCGAACGGCAGTTCGCCGATGCCTTGGAGGACCCGACACAGCTTGCGGCCCTGAAATTGAGCACGGTTCAAGGCCCCCGGCCCCGTCGGCGTATCGGGCCGCTGGCGCAAGAGCCACGGTCAGAACAGAGGAAACTGAGTTGTTAACCAGATTCAACCGGACGTCCGGGAACATCCCCCGACACTTCCGCCTCGATGATGAGCATCAAATCACTTCAGGTCGGCGTTTAGCTCTTTACGCCGGCTCGCTCGTACTAGGCTTGGCGGCGGCGTCGTTGTTCTTCCGACCCTCGGAAACGTGCTGCACAGTGTTGGTATTGCCAGTGTTGACAGGCCGCTGATGAATTGGTTTGCCAACCATCGCACCCTTGCGGCCACGGCCGCCATGACTTTTCTGCCCACGGTGTTCGGCCCGGTCGTTCTGCCCGTCGTCGTTCTCATCGTCTTAGCTATTTGGGCCCTCCTGTGGCGTCGCCTTTGGCGTCCTTTGCTGCTGGCTGGAACAATGATCACCGGGGTGGTGCTCACGGAGATCACCGCACATCTTGTTGGCCGGTCCCGGCCACCGTCGACGCTGATGATGCTCGGCCCGGATCCCACCTCTTCATTCCTTCGGGGCACGTAGTCGCAGCTTCAAACTTTCTGCTCGTTGGCGCCTAGCTGGTCGTATCACGTCATTCCCAAGTCTTTCGGAAAATTGTTGCCTTCGCCGCTGCCGCCGGGCTGGTCGCGGAGGCGGCGAGCCGCTTGTATCTGGGATACCACTGGTTCACCGATACGGTGGGGTCGGTTTGTTTATCTTTGGTCCTCCTGGCGACCGTGATAGCCCTTGACGCTCTCCATGCCCGGAGTTACGACGCAGGAAGACCCGGGGGTGGCACGCGCACTTTTGCTACGGAGCCCGGAAAGGGATTCCCCGTGAAAAGAGAGAAGAGTCCCCTCGCGGCGATCCTGGGGTTGTGCGCCGCGCTACTCTTGTCGGGCTGCTATGCCCCTGCAGAGGGGACCAGAACCGAGTAGCTGTGGGGTCAGACCTCGACTTCGCCGGCCTCGAGTTGCGTGCATCAATGGACTCGAGTAGCCACTGGGTGGCAAGGGTGCAGCTGAGGCGGAACATCTGCCCTTCGTTAGTGTTCTGGCTTGTCAACGCCGGACACCCCTGAAAGAGGGTCGGGCCGTTCGTTCCTCGGGTGAGTTGCTGGACTCGCGATGGTGAATCTAGGTGTGCCGTGGGTGCCACCGACGGCACTTTTCTGTCCTGGTTGACAGGTGATGGGAGGGTGGACACCGGGGTCCGCTCAGTGGCACGGGCTGGCTCCAGATCGTTCTCCGCTGGCACCTCCGTCATAGACCCAGTGTCGTCCAAAATCAGCCAAACGGGCCCGCCAGGTAGTAAATCCCAAGGCCTTCGGCCCGGACCTGGGGCGACGAGATGAACCGAATCGATGCACTGAACAGTGGCCCGCATGACAACCGGTAGGGATGACAGGGTCCGGAACCGTTTGTCGGGCTAATAGAAGCGCATGGGTGATAGCGCGCGGGGCGGACCCAGCGGATCCGGCGCTTGCGGCGGTTGCCGCGGTCTCGGCGGTGGTGCTGGAGGCCTCGGGGGGAGGGGGACGCATGGGTAGTCGTAGTCGAAAGGTCCCGCGGTGAATTGTGCCAGGGCAACGATCCCGGCAGAGGTGAGCGGCGAGGAGGAACAGTAGGCGCGCGCGGTGGCTTTTGAGGTTGCCCCGGCGATCCAGCTCTTGAGTTTGTTCAAGTTGCTGCCGGGATCAAGCGTGCCGGTGATTTCGCCGAACTGGTAGGTGGTGGAATAGATGCCTACTTCTGCGCCGATGCTCTGCAGATATGCGGTCATGCCCTCCAGGTCTGCGGTGTTGGCTATCAGGTCGGGTGACCAGCTGTTCCCGGTTTCCACATCCAGCCACCACAAACGGTGTTTGGCATTGGGGACGCCTCGGACGTTCACGTCGTCATACGCCATGGCGTACCCGTAGATGTAGGCACAGGCCGCGGTTTCGGTGCCGTTGCACATCCCATAGGGGTTGCTGACGCCTGTGCCCCGATAGGCGTTTGATGTGGGCCACCATGAGGCCGTTGCGGATCCAGGGTTGGCTGCATTGACATATAGCGCGACGGGTGCCACTTTGGCCGGATCTGATGTGCTGGCCGCCCACGCCAGTTGGGTGGCCAGGCAGGGATTGGTGGTGTTAGGCCGCCCGCCGTTCACGCCGATGACGGCAAATCCCCGGAGTTCCGGAAGGTCACTGCCGCACTGGGGCCAGGAGATGTCGTTGCCCAGCACGGTGCGGTCCGGCGGTGGGGAACCCGCCGCGGTTGCCGCGCTGGCCGGGGTAACCTGCCAAGTGAACAACAGGCAGGCGGCAATGACTTTTGCTGCTTTCATCGGAGCCCCGGCGGCCGTGTGGTGAGAACTGCCGTAGTCACTGGGCCGGGAAGCAATTCGCCGCCGGGGATGTACCCGGCTCCGGCGAAGGGCCCTGCCCGTGATAAGTAGCGTGCTGAAAAGGCGCAAGGAGCTGCGAAAATCCATCCGTGCCTCCTCCCCCTAGAGCCCAGACCGTGGTGACAACTCCGACGCTACGCAGGGCAGCGTGGGAAAACCTTGGCCCACGAGGGCTATTGGTCCCCGGGACCGCACTCGAATTAGTGGCCCGCCTGGTAGCGCTGGCGGTGCGCTGGGCGGAAACGCCGCCGGATAAAACAAGGATGATGCGTCGTAGTGTCGGGTACTGAAGTGGGGGGCGCTCATTTCTGGTTGGGATCCCGGCTTTCGGGCCAGCCAGTCCGGGCAGGCGGTGCTCGGCACCGAGGTACTTGTGGTCGAGTGTGTGCGCGGAAGGGGTCGCCCGTCTCACCGCGGAACAGTACTACGTTGGGAGCACGCCAGATACATCTCTAAGGCGATGCACATACCGCGGCTGGCGCGTAGCGTGACTGGCATGACAACCAACATGAATTCTGCTCCCGGGTTCGCCTCGAACCGCAGGCGGCGCGCAATAGCGGCGCTGATGGTCGTCGAGGCACTCTCCCTGGCGGCGATCTCGGCGCTGCACCTTTCCGGCGCGATCCGCGGCGGCACGAAACCCTACAACCCTGAAGCCGCCGGAATCGCCGAAGCGGTCATCGGCGTCGTTCTCACCGCAGGAGCCGTCGCTGCCATGAGCAGCCCGAAGCACGGACGCACTGCTGCGCAGGCTGCGACTGGCTTCGCCATAGCTGGCTTCATAGTCGGCCTGACATTTACCATCATCGGCGGCCAACCCGTGGACGTGGCGTATCACGCGACAGTGCTTCCCTTGCTGATCCTCACCCTGGTTCTGTCGGTGCCCAAACCCTGGGACGCGGGCGTCGGAAGAGACCTGGGTCCTGAGCGCCGCGACAACAGGAGCCGCCGAGTCTTCAGGAGCCGAGTCTTCAGGAGGGGCCACGCCTAGCAGATCAAGGTAAAGACCGGCTCGACGCCGGTCTTGGCGATGTGGGCGAGCAGTTCGGCCGAGGTATTGTCGGCGTCCCAGCTGGTGCGGCGCCACGCGTAACTCCTGCGGAATTCGGGCCGTTCCGGCTTTGCGCTTAGAGTATTTTGTGTGACCCCGATGCTGCGCTCCGACTCGGCCCTGGGTGATGACTCGCCCGCCGGCCCGGTACCCAAGCTCTCTTCCCCCGTTCCACACCGCCGCGCCTTCGTGCTGGCAGGCCTTGCGGCTGCCCTTTCCGCCTGCGCACCCGCAACTGCGCCCAGCGCCACGGAGTCGGCACAGCCCTCGGACCGGCGGCACCCTGGGACACCCGGCCGCGTGCAGACCGACCCCGCCACCGCGTTGCCGGCCGAGCGCGCCCGCGTCGTCAAGAGATTCGGCGCCGCGGCCCCGCACTATTGGGGCCTGGAGGCGCCGGGGGTGCAGCTCCGGACAACGGCCCTCAACGCCGTCGCGCTGACCTTCGACTGTTGTGGCGGCCCCGGAGGGAACCGCGTGGACAAGGACCTGCTCGACTTCCTGGAGCGCAATGACGTCGCGGCGACATTTTTCCTCAATTACCGCTGGGTGCACGCGAACAGGGGCGCCGCCGGGCGCCTTATCGCCAACCCCCTGTTCGAGGTCGCCAACCACGGGTCAGCACACCGGCCGATGTCGGTAAGCGGAAGGAGCGCCTACGGAATCGCCGGCACGCAGGACGCCGGTTCCTGCTTCGACGAGGTGAGCATCAACCAGCAATACCTGGCTGGCCTGATGCCCAAACCACCACGCTATTTCCGGCCGGGCACTGCCTTTTTCGACGACGTCGCCGTGGAGATCACCAAGGCGATGGGGTTGCTTCCCGTGGCCTTCAGCGTCAACGGCGACGGCGGCGCGACCTTCCCGGCACCGACGGTCGCGGCTGAAGTATCCAGAGCAGCAGCAGGGGACATTGTCATCGCGCACGCCAACCACCCCCACAGCGGCACCGCCGACGGTATCAAAGCCGCCGTTCCCTTGCTGCGGCGGCGCGGACTGACCTTTCTGCGCTTGTCCGACGTGGCCCCTGCCCCTGCTTCGGTTCCCGCCCAGGCGGAGAGTTGAGCGTCGGCGGCCGGGACATCTACTGCTAAAGCGGCCCGCGAACCGATACGCTCCACGGCCAGGGACGTGGCTACGTCCGGCCCGCCGGAGCGTGTTTCAGAGCTACGCCAGATCCCGGCTTATAGCCAGCCGGGATCTGGGGCAGCCGGAGGTTCGCGGCCCCGTGCCGCTGAGCCAACTACACGAAATCCGGTGGCATTTGGCTGGGAGCATGCCCACCGGAACAGGTCCAATGCCGCCGATTACCTCGTGCTGCTGCCATCCGCGGTCCGCTTCGCCCGTGCAGGCACGGTGATGGCGCCCTTCATTCGGCGTCCAAGCTTTCGCCGTCGTCATTGGGCGTTTCCTCCTGCGGCAGGTCGTTTCCGCTGCCGTCCGGAATGCCTGCGGCTTCCTGGCCCGACTCCCGGGAGACCGGCGCCGACCCATGGAGATCGTTGCCAAGGGCTGTGCCAGGCTCGGTTTGCTGGTTTTACTGTCTCTTGCTTCCTCCCGTTGCGCATTACTGGTCTTGATGGTTCTGATCATGGTGCCGTTACGCTGTGCGTTCCTGTTTAGAGCCCCTTGCCCCCGGTGACCGGAACGACCGCTCCGGAGATGTACGAGCCATCTTCCGATGCAAGCAGCACGTACGCCGCGGCGAGCTCGGCCGGTTGCCCTGCCCGCTCAAGGGGCGTGTCCTGGCCGAATGACGGGAGCTTGTCTGGCCACTCGGTGGCCGGGATCAGGGGTGTCCAGATCGGGCCTGGCGCCACTGCGTTGACCCGGATCCCCCTGGGCCCGAGCTCCTGGGCGAGGGCCTTGGTGAAGGCAACCTGGGCGGCTTTGGTCATGGCATAGTCGATGAGGCCGGGAGAGGGATTGAAGGCCTGGATCGACGCGGTAGTGATGATCGAGGCGCCGGCCTTCAGGTGCGGCACGGCCGCCCGCGCGGACCAGAGTAGCGAATACAGGTTGGTGCGGAAGACCCGGTCAAACTCTTCGGTGGGAAGGGTCTCCAGGCTCTCGCGGTTCTTCTGGTAGGCCGCATTCAGCACCAGCACGTCCAGCCGTCCGAACTCCTGCACCGACTCCTCCACGATGCGGGTGCTGAAGTCCTCCTCGCGTCCGTCCCCGGCGAACAGCAGGACGCGGCGTCCAGCCTTCCGGATCCAGTCAGCGGTATCCTGCGCATCATCTTCCTCCTCCGGCAGGTAGGAGATGGCGACGTCGGCCCCTTCACGTGCGAAGGCGATGGCCGCGGCTTTGCCGATGCCGGAGTCGCCACCGGTGATCAGCGCGGCCTTGCCTTCCAGTTTGCCGTTCCCCTCATAGCTGAGTTCCCCGTGGTCCGGTTTGGGATCCATGGGCGCCGTGAGGCCGGGCTGTTTCTGTTCCTGCTCGGGGAACGGACCGGTGTGGTAGCCGCCACGTGGGTCTTTTGGTTGGTCTGTTTGCTTGTCCGTGTCGCTCATAGTCCGCCTACTCACTGTGTCGGTTTCGAAGCTATTCCGCCCGGAGGACCAAAGTCCACGGCGCGGGCAATAATCAGTAAACTTACCAAACGTCGTCGATTGCGCAACGGGACAGCCTTGCTCTGGGATCAGTGCACCAAAGTCTGAACCGGAGGTGCAACAGTTCAAGCGTCGAAACGGAGCGGCCGGCGAAACCGGGGAATCTAGCAGGTCACCGACATCCGGCGTAGCTGCCGACAAGCCGGCGGCAAGCACGCGAATGTCGAGCCCTGGAGAGGGTTGCATCATTAACGGGGGAAGTAGGGACTTTATCCCAGCCATCGTCCGCTAGCAGCCACCAACGTTGGGATATTTTCGTCCCTGACCGTGAGGTTTGGACTACTTGCGTGACCTCGTGCCCGGTGAGGATGTGAAGCTATACAGTGATTGCCAACGACAAGCACTTCAGGAGATGACATGTCCCTCGTCCGCGTGCATAACTTCTCTGTCTCCCTCGACGGCTTCGGCGCCGGCGAGGGCCAGCAACTCGACGCTCCGCTCGGCCATGCAGGCTCACGACTAATGGAGTGGGCTTTCGAGACGCGAACGTTCCGCGAGATGGGCATCCACGGAGAGTCGGAGGGATCCTTCGGCGTTGACGAGGCGTTTGCCAGCACGTGGGGGCCCGGGATCGGCGTGGAGATCATGGGGCGCAACAAATTCGGCCCTCAGCGCGGTCCCTGGGAGGACGAGGAATGGAAGGGCTGGTGGGGCGATAACCCTGTCTTCCACACCCCTGTCATTGTTCTGACACACCATCCCCGGCGCGTACTCGAAATGGACGGCGGAACAACCTTCCATTTCGTTGACGCCGACCCCGTCTCCGCGCTCAAGCAAGCTCGCGCCCTGGCCGGCGACCTCGACGTCCGGATCGGTGGCGGCGTCAGCACGATTCGACAGTTCCTCGAGGCCGATCTGATCGACCACATGCACATCGTCCTCGTCCCGATCGTCCTGGGCCGGGGTGAACGAATCTGGGATGGACTCGAAGGACTCGAACAACGCTTTGAAATCGAAGCGACCCCTTCTCCATCCGGAGTTGTCCATCTGATCTGCACCCGTCGCCCGGCCCGGGTGGTCGTGTGAAGGGCGGATACTTGGAACGTGGCGAGCAGGAGGGCGCCGGAGCCGTGTCCTGGGAAGCCCAGGACCGCAAACAGAGCACATGCAGCTCTAGTCAACATATCCACCGCCCTCAGCATCATGCTTGAGAACATCCTCACGTCGCGGACTCTTTTCGTAACGTCGACGTCGTTGAGGAGGATCCCGGTGCGGTTTGCCACGGCAGGTGAGGCCGGAACCGGTGTAGGAACCTGGCTCACCCAGATCCTTGACCATCGGGTTGTCGACTGCGCCCGGCCCTGTCGATTTGGCGGCCGGTGTCCCGTCAGCAGGCGGAGATATGACTGACAGCGGCGCGGCGCGGACGAGCTGCGCCTCATCAAGCTGGCCGGCCACCGCGCCTGGATCAGCGTCCCGTACTACTGCCGGGGCATCATTTCCGTCCCGATGGGTACGGTATCCCCATGGCGGCATCCGAGAAACGATATAAACCCGGCTCCACACTGCAGACTGTTGTCATCGCCTTCACGGCGAACGCCCTTGTTGCCGCGGCCAAGTCGGTGGCAGCAGTCCTCACCGGATCTGCCTCCATGACCGCAGAAGCCGCGCACTCCTGGGCGGACACCGGCAACCAGGTGTTCCTCTTCATGGCGGAACGGCGCTCCCGTCGCCCGCGGGACAAAAGCCATCCGATGGGTTACGGCCGGGAGGCGTATGTCTGGTCGATGTTCGCCGCTTTCGGGCTCTTCACCGCGGGGGCGGTGGTGTCCATCATGCACGGCATCCAGCAGATCATTGAACCGGAGCCCGCGTCCGACTTCCTGGTGGCGTACGTGGTCCTGGCCGTGGCCTTTGTCCTGGAAGGAGTTTCGTTTGTCCAGGCTTTCCGCCAGACGCGTGAGGCAGCCCATGAGCTGGAACGGCACACACTGGAGCAGGTCCTGATTAGCTCCGATCCCACCCTGCGGGCAGTATTTGCGGAGGATGCTGCCGCGCTCGTTGGCCTGGTAGTCGCGTTTGCGAGCGTGTTTTTGCGCCAGGTCACCGGATCGCCTCTGCCGGACGCCATGGGCTCGATAGCCGTCGGTGTTCTGCTGGCGGTTGTTGCCGTGGTGCTGATCGACCGTAACCGGCGGTTTCTGGTGGGCCAGGGGGTAACCCCGGACATCGAACGTTCCATGGCCCGGCGGGTGCTCAAACACCAGGACATTGCCCGGCTCACCTACCTCCACCTGGAGTTCGTCGGCCCCCGCAAGCTGTACCTCGTCGCGGCGGTGGACCTGCAAGGCGACCACCCGGAACACGAAGTAGCCGTGACCCTGCGCAGGATCGAGCGTGAGCTGGAGGACCACGAAACGGTGGAGGAAGCCGTGCTGACGCTGGCGACACCAGACGAAGGCGACTTGCGCTTCTGAGGACGCGCTGAGGGAAAACGAAACCCGGGACGAGCTGCCCGCGACACTGGACCTTGCGATAGGCGGATGGAGCGGTCCCGGAATCGGCTGGCCGGACGGCTGTTGCATCGGACACTGGCCCGGTTGTCGCCGCTGGGACCGGCGAAGCGCCTGATCCAGGCAGCCCCCGAAGATCCGGTGCCTGCCGCAGGGGATGCCGCCTCCGGGGGTGGTCCAGGCCGCCAGGGGTCCCGGGCAGCGGATGGAGGACATGGGCTACAAGACCTACCGGGCCGGGGTCGCGGTAAAGCAGCGCACCGGCGGCGTCCTGACCTCCCGGAGCGCCCCGGCTACCAAATCCTCGGCTGCCGGGCGTTCCGTCGTGGTCGGTCCGGCGCGCGACGGGAGCGGCCCCTGAAGGAGCTCGACAGCGAGCTCGGTCATGAAGTCGCCCCAAAGATCGGCCCGCCGTCAGCCGGCGGCTCGGCCGTGCACCCCGGGAAGAGACCGTCGGAGACCTGCCGCCGGTGGCGGTCGGCGAGGATGCCATTACGTGCTACAAACCCCAGAATCGCCACACGAGGGCATGCTAGTCGCAATCACTAAGGAGGTTCGCGGTGCCGGACACCACTTGCCACATGTCGATCTCCCTTGACGGCTTCGTCGCCGGGCCGGACCGAAGCCGCGAGGACCCCCTGGGCAAGCGGGGGCGGGAGCTGCACGGCTGGCATATCGGCGACCCGCGAGCCAACGATGCCGATAAGCTGGCGAACGAGTGGCTCATGCGCCCGCGGGGCGCTTATGTGATGGGTCGGACATGTTCGGTCCGATCCGCGGGGACTGGGATGAGGAATGGACCGGGTGGTGGGGACCCGAACCGCCGTACCACGCGCCGGTGTTCGTGTTAACCCATCACGGGCATGACCCGATCCAGATGGACGGCGGGACGACCTTCCACTTCGTCACCGAGGGTTTCGACGCGGCCTACTCGCCCGCGTGCCAGGCCGCCGGGGACAATGGAGTGGACATCGCCGGTGGGGCCTCGACCGTCCGCCAGGCACTGATCGCCGGCGTGATCGATGAACTCACCCTCGACATCGCACCGGTGCTGCTCGGTTCGGGCGAGCGCATCTTCGACGGGGTTGAATCCTTCGGTTTCGAACCCGCTGAGGTGCTTCACTCACCGCTGACCACCCACATCCGCTATCGCCGTGTTAGCTAACTACCGCAGCCGTCGGCCCCTGCGCAGCAGGACGGTCATTCAACCCGCTCTGCCCGTTAGGTAGATGGCGAAGGCGAGACCGCCGGTGAACCAAGCCCGGCGCTGCGGTAGTGGGCCGCCTGGACTACGCCTTTCCCCGGGCCACGCTCACCATTGACGGGCCGGTGCCAGGCTGGATCAGCACCGACCGGGGCAATGCCGGGGTGAATCTCGACGGAAGCAGATCGACGGACTTCGCGAGCGTCACCGCCCTCACCAAAGGAGCAGCGGGGGACCGCCTCGTGAGGCTTGCCTCCGATATTGCCCTCCGGTACAAGCCCGACGCCGTCGACCTCACCGAGCTGATGTTCGACAAGAACACCTTCGGAGGCGATGACCTCGCGGTGCAACCCTGGCATGGACGTTCGGGCGCCCTGGGACCGGGCCGGCGGGAACCGGGCCGACAGCGGGCAGGACTATGCCCTCCTCGCCCAGGCGGCGGACCGGCTCGTATTGGCGGAGCAATCCATTGGTGTTTTCGTTGGATCCTCGCTGCCATGGGCTGGCGGGGTCGCAGAAGTAGACGTCCATGTCGGTGGCGAGGCTGAATGCGCCGTGCTTGGCCATTTCGGCGCCTTGGGTTCTCTGTTTGTTCCACTGACTGCGTATCGGAGGATCGGCATGTTTGAGGGCCTGATTGGGTAAGTCTGATCTGTGGGGAGTAAAGAGGTTTGACGGGATGAAGGGAAAAATCGATGCAATCGTTGCCGTTGGCAGTTCTGCTCCTGGTTTTTGCCGGTGCTGCGGCCGTCATTTGGGTGGCGGGGATCCAGCTGTCCAAACAGACGGACGTGCTCGATGACCGGCTGCACCTCGGTTCGGCCTTGGGCGGGCTGATCCTGCTTGCGGTCGCCACGAACCTGCCGGAAATTGCGATTACGGTGAGCGCGGCGGCGGCTAACAACATTGGCGTCGCGGTGGGGAACATCCTGGGCGGCATCGCCATCCAAACAGTTGTGCTGGTCGTCCTTGACGTTTTCGGCACCAAGGGCACCGGGCCCCTCAGCTACAGGGCAGCATCCCTGACACTGGTTATCGAGGCGGTGACCGTCATCGCGGTCCTTGGCGTTGTGATCGCTGGCAGCCAGATGCCCAGCAGCCTCATCGCTTTCCGTCTCACCCCTGCCGCACTGCTCATCACCGTGATCTGGGTCCTTGGGCTCGTCCTGGTGCAGCGCTCCCAGAAAGCCCTTCCGTGGCACCAGCAAGGCGACGCCCCCGGCGGGCAGGACAAACCAAAAGGGCATTCCAAGCAGCAGACCACGGAACAAAACAAGCATGTCGGCACCGGGAAATCCGCGCTCATCTTCATCGTCGCAGCCCTCGTGACGCTCGGCGCCGGCGTGGTCCTGGAGCGGAGCGGTGACGCAATCGCGGGACACATCGGACTCTCGGGGGTGCTCTTCGGAGCAACGTTCCTGGCCCTGGCCACCGCGTTGCCGGAAATTTCCACGGGCCTGACCTCAGTGAAGCAAGGAGACTACAAGCTGGCCTTCAGTGACATTTTCGGAGGCAACGCCTTCCTGCCCATCCTGTTCCTGGTAGCCGTACTCATCACCGGCCAGCCTGTACTTCCCCAAGCCCAGGCCACCGACATATATCTCACCGCGCTGGCCATCCTGCTGACGCTGGCGTATCTGCTCGGGCTCATCTTCCGACCTAGAAGAAAAGTGCTCGGGATGGGGACAGATTCACTGGTCGTGCTCGTCCTTTACCTGCTGGGCATCGCCGGGCTATTCGCCGTCGCCAGCACCGGGTAGGTCCGCTGCCATGGCCCCCACCATGAAAGGCTGCGGGCCACCCCAGCCGTTGGGGTAAGCCTGGTTAACAATCGGGGTACTTTGTCCTAGAGGGCCGAACGACGTTCCACTGACAGTACCGAGGCCCTGAACGGTCACCGTCCCGCCAACGGAGCACTATGTCTAAACAGAACACCACACCCAACCCCCCTGAGCGGAGCGTTCCGCTTGCCGGTTCGGAACGGCAGGCCGCGGTGAGGATCCAGGCCACGCACGGGCCCGTGGGACCTTCCAGCAGGATTGAGGTGACCGTGATCCTGCGCCGTAAGGAACCGCTGCCGGATCCCCCCGCCGTGACCCCGTCCCGGGACGAGCTCGCGGCCCGCTACGGGGCCTCCAGCGGGGACATGCGTCTTGCGAACGACACTTTCACGCGGCTTGGAGCGGAAATCCTCGAAGCGGACTTGGCCTCCCGCCGGTTACGGCTGGCCGGAAATGCCGGGCAACTGAGCCGGATCTTCGGCACCAGCCTGGAGGAAGTAACCAGCAGCGGGCCGCACGGCCACGACATCACCCACCGGCACCGGACCGGAGGCCTGCAGATACCCGCAGAGCTTGACGGAATCGTCATAGCCGTCCTGGGTCTAGACAACCGGCCCCAGGCACGTGCGCAGTTCCAGGCCATCCCGCTGGCCGCAGCCGGCACCAGCTACACCCCGCCGGAACTGGCCATGATCTACAACTTCCCCGCAGGTGCAGACGGCAACGGCCAGTGCGTGGCCATTATCGAACTCGGCGGGGGCTTCGGTCAGGCGGATCTGGACGCCTATTTCGAAGGTCTGGGCATCACCGGGCCGAAGGTGGCGGCCGTAGGAGTGGACGGCGTTGCCAACCGGCCAGGGCAGGACCCGACGGGCGCAGATGGGGAAGTGCTGCTCGACATCGAAGTGATCGGTGCGCTGGCACCGAAGGCCGACATCCTCGTCTACTTCGCCCCGAACACTGATGCCGGGTTCCTAGACGCGATCATCAACGCCTCCCACGCCGCTTCGACACCGGCCTCGATCAGCATCAGCTGGGGCGAAAACGAGGACGCCTGGACGGCCCAGGCACGGACCGCGTTCGACCACGCCCTCGCCGACGCCGCGGCGCTGGGCGTGTGTGTCACCGCAGCGGCAGGGGACAACGGCAGCGCCGATGCTGCCACGGACGGCAAGGACCACGCAGACTTTCCGGCCTCCAGCCCACACGTACTGGCCTGCGGCGGCACCCGCCTTGACGCCGACCCCGCCGTCGGGACCATCAGATCGGAAACCGTCTGGAATGACGGGCCGAAGTCCGCCACGGGTGGCGGCTACAGCGATATGTTCCCGGTCCCTGCCTGGCAAAGCGGCCTGCGTGTCCACGCCCGCCTCCACCATCCGCGGCCACATTCCAACCCCAAGGGACATGGCCGCGGGGTCCCGGACGTCAGCGGCGTCGCGGACCCGCAGACTGGCTACCGGATCAGGGTTGATGGACAGGACATGGTCATCGGCGGCACAAGCGCCGTCGCACCGCTCTGGGCAGCACTGATCGCCTTGTTCGCCCAGACGACCGGTCGGCGGTTTGGCCAAATCCAGCCTTTGCTCTACAGCCGGACAGCCGGCTTCCACGACATCACCTCCGGAAGCAACGGCACGTACCAGGCAACAAACGGTTGGGATCCCTGCACAGGGCTCGGCAGCCCCGACGGGACAGCCCTGCTGGCGGCAATCAGATCCACTCCCTAAATCTGCAGCCGGTGCCGTTCACCCGGGCCCCGTCCTCGGCGACGGACTGGCTGAAAACGAAGAGGCACGCCACCGGCGGGGATCCCGACTGTGTCATTGCTTACGTTCGGGACAAAGTTGAGGAAACTCCCGGGTCGGCGTGGAAACCTTAACGATGAGCCGCAGGTGGGTCAGATACCCATTGGCGGAGCAAGTGACCCATCGACGCAGAACTGGCTGCACGAACAAAGCTGGAAAAATGACCAAACCTGACAATAACGATACTGAAGGACCATCCGAGAAGGCCGCTCAACCCGGCAACGGCCTAGGTCTGAGCCCCATCCAGATCATCGCCGGCGGCGGCGCCGCTGCGGTGGCTTCCGTCATTGGCGGGCACCTCGGCATGGCAGGAACCGTGGTCGGTGCCTTTCTCCTCAGCGTTGTCTCGGCCATTGCGCTGCCGCTGTTCCGCGCCTCTCTGGAAAAGAGCCACGAGCAGATCAAGCGCCTTAGGCCCCGACGCGTCACGGATGCAGCCCGGACTAGGCGCCCACAGATTGCCGTGGACACCGCGAGCATCGTCCGGGCCACATCGGGCAAGGTCTCCACTACGCCTTTGTCGCCGGAGCAGCCTTGGGAAGTCATCGCCGATGCACGGCTCGCCCCCCACAAAGCACCCAGGGGCCGGAAGGCCCTGGTGGCTGCCGGTGGAACAGCCGTCATCTTCCTTGTTGGAGTGGGGTCAGTCCTTGGCATCCAGTCAGCCACGGGTGTTGTCCTTTCGAGTGGAACGAGCGCTCTACAAACCGGTATTTCCCAAGTCGTGTCAACTGCCGGCAACATCAAGGGCAGGCCCCTCACGAACCCGAAACCGAGCGCCCAACCAGTCGAGCCGAGTACAGTGCCAACGAATACGGCCACCGACCCAGCCACAGACTCGGCCACAGACCAGACCGAGCAGCCGGCGCCCACGCCCACCCTCGCAAGCGACCCCGCAGCAAGTACGGAACCCGCGGCACCAGCCGGTGCGGACACACCGGTACCGTCGGGCACGCCCGCTCCAGCCGCGGGAACATCGGACGGAAGCAGCGGTACGGACGGAGCCGACAGCCAAACGCAGCCAACCGTCGGAACATCCGCGGGCGGCCCCCCAGCCAAGTAGATTTCATCTGACTGCAGCCCAGCTGCTGTAGCCATGCACGCCGGCCCCACCCGGGTAAACGCGGGAAACGGCAAGGAACAGCCACGGTTGAACATCAACCGTGGCTGTTGCCGTGGACCGAGAACGTCAGAACGCCGGTGGGAACCCATAGGTCGCCTTGATGCTCCGGACCTTCTCGAGCCGCCCCTACTGCGTTGACTGGCTATTTGGTCATCGAACAGAAATAGGGAAGCTTCTGGCCGGCCGTGGCCGTTCCGGTAGGTCGTGTCGACATAAATCCGGTCTTCAGCCACCCGCGGATCTGTGGCCGATATGAAGAGGGAGGCGGCTCCAAATCCAGCCAGCATTGCCGACACTTTCGCACACCAGAGGTGCCGCCCGGTTCGAAGGTGAAGTCTTCGTGGTGGAGTTGCCGTGGTGGCAGCCCGGCCTGCATCAAGGCCGTTGTCGCTGCGGGGGCGAACCGGGGCGACGCGAAAGGTAGACGTCGCGGGTCGTCAGCTCCGGAACCAATGGACTGGAGGCTGTGGGCCGTTATTGCGTTCCGGGGCTCGGACGCGGGGTCCGGTCAGGAAGATCAGTTGGGCTCTGCGGTGCCGGGCAATGCGCCAGGAACGGAAGGTTGAACCGCAGCGCCCGCGCGGCGCCTAAACCGCCAAGGCAGTCACAGCGACAGCACTCAGGCGACGCGTGACCAGCACGGATGAGACGGCGGCGCGGCTCATTGACGGCGCACGACGGGTGCCGTTGGAAGTCTCCGGCGGCCCTCGCCGGGTACGGGGAGCTCCTGAGTACTTTGGCAAGCCCGTTTACCCCAACCACGTCGAACGGCAGCGTGGGTAGCCAAGATGACGCGCTCCCGGGCCATGCGGGTCCGGAATTCCCGGACACTGCGGCCGTCAATATTAAGCTCTGCCAGGGTTCCTTGGACGGAGGTTTCCAGGTCCGGGGCAACCACGGTGTTCATGGGATGCGATAGAACCTGCGGGCTGTGCCTGCGAAGAGGTCGTTTCGATCGGCCTCTGTAAACCCTGACGTGATTTTGTCGAAGGCGCTGAAGACGTCCGTGTAGCTGGAGTAGAGGCCGTCCACCGGGAAGTTGCTGGCGAACATGCATCGTTTGGGCCCGAAGATGTCGATGGTTGTCAGCACTATCCGTCGGATGCTATCGGCCGTCCATGTGTGGTCGTTGGTGCCGAGGGCGGATATTTTGACGGCTGTGTTCGGCTGCGCTGCGACGAGTTCCATACCCTTTGCCCACTGACTCAGTGCTTCGTCGTCGCGTTCGATAGGCATGCCGGCGTGATCGAGAACGATTGGTGTGGAGCTGTGCTGGGCTGCCAGACGGGCGGCCTGGGCGAGCTGTGATGGGAAGACCTGGAGGTCGAAGGAGAGACCAAGATTGCTGAGGGTCTTGAACCCTGCGACCCACTGGGGGTCGTTGATGAGATCATCGCGCTCACGGTGAGTGTAGTAGGGGTCGGGGTGCCAATTAAGGATGTCGCGGACGCCCCTGACGGACGACCGTTCGCGGTGGCTTTCGAGCTCTTCGTGGGCATGGGGCGAGGCCAAGTCGACTTTGACCACCTGGACGCTGGGAATACCTGTCTCGGCGCTGACCTTGTCGACCCATTCGGACTCCCATGCCGGGTCGGCGGCGCCATTTTCGACGTGGACGGAGGCGACCAGCCGCGCATCGATGGCCGCGAGGCCAGCGGCGTCAGCCAGGTAGTCGGCTGCTAGGTAGTCACGCCGGAGCGGAAGGTCGTCGCCGTGGTATCTGGCCTTGGGAGCACCTTCCAGCCACGGGTAGCTGGCTCCGCTGAGAAGGCAAAGGTGGTGGTGGGCGTCGATGACGTTGAGGGTCAACCTGAGGTCCTTCCGGATCGTGAAGCGTCGGCGATGGTCAGTTCGACGGCGGAGTGGTCCAGTTCTCCCCGGCCATCAGAGACCATCTTTTCGAAGATGTCCCTGAGCATCAGGGACAGCGGGAGCTGCATGCCTCTCTTCGCCCCGGCATCCTCGGCGCCTCCACCGAGGATCCGTAGGAGCTGGGTGCAGTCCAGACGGCTAGACCGAGGAGTGAAACTCTTGACGCCCTGCTCACAGGTCAAGGTCTTTCAGATCGACTAGGTGGTCCTCGGAAATCTGCTCGAGACAGTGCCGGGCTTCGAAGCCGAGCCATTCAGAGGCCCGGCGCAGCGAAACGGGGACCTCGCGGCCGGGAATGCTTTCCCGCGGGACAGCCGCGGCGTACCTGTCCAGGGCCTCGTTGGTGGGCTGGCGCAGGTATGTCGTGGGGGCGGCCACCAGTATTCCCGGAGCTGGGGGAGTGCACCGCTGAAGTGCTGCCCCGACCGAGGCTGCCGCGTCGCGTGTGTCGAGATAGGTCCAGCCTTCGCAGGCCTGCCGCCGCGGGTCTTCGTTCATGGCGCGGCGTATGTGCTGGGCCAAGACCGTCCCATCCTGTGCGTAGATGTCCCGCACCAGCGGAAAGCGGATCCCGGTGAGTTCTATCCCGTACCTTCCGGCTGTCGCTTCGGCGGCGTGCTCGTTGGCCTGCTTGGACAGCGAATACGCGTCGGCAATGACTGCCGGTTCGTCCTCGTCCCAAGGGTAACGGGAAGGCAGGACGGGGTTGGGGTTCAAGGGGAGGCCGAACGCATTGATGCTGGACGCGTACACGACTTTCCGTACACCCGCCCGACCTGCGGCTTCCATGACGAGGAAGGTGCCCAGGGCATTGGTGGCGTAGATGTCCTCGGGGGTTCCCTGGTCGAGTCCAGCAAGGCCGGCGAGATGAACCACGGCGTCCTGCCCCGCGACTGCCTTGTGTACGGTGTCCGGGTCGGTTACGGAACCGGTAATGTAGCGGGCGGTCTTGGTTTGGGCCTCCGGTCCGGGGACGCTGAGGATGGTCACCCCAACGCCCTGTGCGGTCAGGTGTTCGACCACGGCACGGCCGATCAGTCCGTCCCCGCCGGTGACAAGGACACGCTTGAGGCTCGGGGTGCCTGGATGGTGTGCCTGGATCATCGGGCGGCTCCGCTCGGTGCGGCCTGTCCGGCGGAAGAATCCGGGCTGGCACCGGAGGCCTTGTCCTGGTTGTCGGCCTTGGCGCGCTTGAGCATCGGCCAGCCTTTGCTGATCTGGTCGACAGAGACGGCGACGACGACGACAACGCCGGTGACGATCTGCTCGTAGAAACTGGGGACGTTCAGCAGAACCAGGCCGTTGGTGAGGGCGCCCAGGATGAGTGCGCCGACCAGGGTCCCGCCGATGCGGCCTTCCCCGCCCATGAGGTTCGCGCCGCCGATGACGGCTGCGGCGATGGCGGTGAGCAGGTAAGGGCTGCCCGCTTCGGACTGGGCGGCGGAGATCCTGGCGACGACCACCATGCCGGCCAGTGCAGCGAGCAGGCCTGAGATGCCGTAGACCAGGAGTTTGACGCGGTTTACGCGGATGCCGGAGAGCCAGGCTGTCTCCTCGCTGCCGCCGGTGGCGATGACGTTCTGGCCGAACACCGTGCGGCGCAGCAGGACCCAGGCGAGGATGGCGACGACGATGACGATGATGACGATGATCGGGACTCCGCCGATGTAGCTGTTGAGCAGGAACACAAACGAGGAGGGGACGTTGTAGACGGGGGTGCCATTCGTGGTCACGTAGGCCAGGCCCTGGTAGACGCTCATCGTGCCTAGCGTGGCGATGAATGGTGGCAGCTTCAGCAGTGTGATCAGAACACCGTTGAGTGCGCCCGCGGCGAAGCCCAGGACTAGGCCGGCCAGCAGGCCCGGCACCGGGGCGACCCCGGCGTTGACCATAAGGTTGGCCGAGACGATGCCGACGAAGCTCGCGATGGAGCCGACGGACAAATCGATCCCTCCGGTGACGATGACGAACGTCAGTCCGATGCCGATGAGGGCGTTGACGCAGGCGGATACTGCCACGTCCCTGAGGTTGTTGATGGTGAGGAAGTTCGGGTTGAGGATGCCGAACCCGATGAAGATCACCACGGCCGCGGCGACGATGCCTAGTGCCTGAAGGTTCAGCGGACGTCGCCCTTCCGCCCGGCGCACTGCAGTTTGATTGGTCATGATGCTCCCTTCGCGATTCCCATGGCGCTGGCCACGAGGCTGTGTTCGTTGATGTCGTCGCCGACATGTTCAGACGAGATGCGTCCTGCTCGCATCACCAGGACCCTGTCACTGAGTGAGATGATTTCAGGCAGGTCGGAGGAAACGACGATGACGGCGTTCCCGGCTGCGGCGAGTTTGTCGATGAGTCCGTAGATCTCGGCGCGGCCGCCGACATCGACGCCCTTGGTGGGTTCGTCGAAGAGGAACACCCGTGAACCGCGCCTGAGCCATTTGGCGATGACTATTTTCTGTTGGTTGCCGCCGGAGTACTGGCGAGCAAGGAGCCGGACGTTGGCGGGCTTGAGCGCAAGGGAGTCGCCGATCGCGCGGGCCACGGCAGCCTGCTTCCTGGGACTGATGAATGGGCCGGGGCCGGTGAGCTCCTTGGCCCCTGCCAGGGCGATGTTGGCATAGGCCGGCATCTGAAGGGCGAGCCCCTGCTGCTTCCGGTCTTCGGGGATGAACGCGATCCCGGCATCCCGGCTGTCATTGGGCGTTCGGACGCGAAGTGCCTTGCCTTCGATCTCCAGTTTCCCCGCGGCACCGGGGTCCGCACGGACGATGGCGCGCAGCAGCTCGGTGCGCCCCGAGCCGACGAGTCCGGCAATCCCCAGCACTTCCCCGCGCCGGACCTCGAGTGAGTTGGGGTGGCGGGAGAAAGGGCTCGAAACATCCGTGGCGCGGAAGAGCGCCGCCGCATCGGGAGCGACCGGATGTTGCCTGCGGAAGCTGAGCAGTTCCCGGCCGACCATGTTCCGCACGATTTCCTCGACGGACGTCTCAGACATGCGTTTCTCGAAGCCGACCCGACCGTCCCGGAGGACAACCACCCGGTCGGAGACGCTCATCACCTCCGGCATCTTATGGGAGACGAAAATGACGCCGACTCCGCGGTCCGTGACGATCTGCCGCACGCGGGTAAGGACGGCCTCGACGTTGTGCTCCAGCATGGAGGTCGTCGGTTCATCCAGCGCCACAATCTTGGCTCCGAAGGCGAACGCCTTGACGATGGTGAGGGCGTGCCGCTGTGCCGGGCTCAGGTCTCCCAGCCGGGCCGTGGGCTTGAGGGGAAATCCCATCGAGGCCACATCGGCGAGGGCGCCCTGCACTGCGTCCCCTGCGCGGCGCCGCTCCTGCGGCGTCTTGCCCAGGAGCAGGTTCTGCGCGACGGTCAGCTGGGGCACGATGGCCGGTTCCTGGTGGGCGATGACGACTCCGTCCGCCAGCGCCCGCCGCGGCGAGTACTCGCCGCGGCGGACCCCGTCCACGGTCACCGTTCCGTGGTCAGGGGCCAGGGAGCCGCCCAGGATTCCCAGGAGCGTGCTCTTCCCGGCGCCGTTCTCCCCGGCGAGGGTGAGTACCTCGCCGCGGTTCAAATGAAAGCTCACGTCGTCCAGCGCACGCACCCCTGGGAAGGACTTCGCGACGTTGCGGATCTCGAGGAGGGTCTCAGTCATTGTTGGTCCTGTGTTGGTCCTGTCGTGGCCTGGCTTAGGGCATGCCGGTCATGTACTTGGAGACATTCTGCTTGTCGATGACGAACGCCGGTACATCCACCCAGGCAGGCACCTGCTTGCCGGCGAGCATCCACAAGGCGACGTCCACACCGGTGGCGCCTTCCGTCGTCGGCCGTTCACTGACGGTCGCCGTGTAGGTGCCGGCAGCGATCTGCTTCTTCGCCTGGGGGATGCCGTCGGTGCCGACGAGCAGAACCCTGCCCGTGAGGCCCTTGGCATCGATCGCCGACTGGACCCCGAGCGCCATGCCGTCGTTCTGGGAGTAGAAGGCCTTGATGTCCGGGTTCGCGGTGAGCATGGCGTTCGCAATGGTCTGCGCCTGGTTCGTGTCCCATTTGGCCGTCTGTGAGGCAACCAGGTTCAGGTTCGAATGCTGGGCGACACCGGCCTTGAAGCCTTTGCCTCGGTTCAGCGCGTTCGAGGAGCCAGGGTCACCCTCAATCTGGGCGACCTTGCCGCCGGAGGGCAGCGCCTTGGCGATGTAGTCCGCAGCGGACTGCCCGATGGTCTGGGCGTCCGGGCCCACGTACACGACGCCCGGGAGCGTGCCTTTGGCGTCGTTGAGCACGATCGCCGGGACACCCTTGGCCAGTGCTGCCGAGAAGACGCTGTCCAGAGCCGTGGCGGAGATCGGCGACGCGAGGATCGCGGAACATCCCTGATTCAGCGCGCTCTGGGCCTTGTCGAGCTGCTCGGTAATGGAGGACTCGTCGTTGACGGCATATGTCTGGAACTGGACGCCGAGCTTCTTGGCCTCGGCCTCGAAACCGTCCCGCTCATAGCCCCAGAACTCATTGGCGAGCGTGCGGGTGACGTAGCACAGCTTCACCCCGGACTTCGCCTCGGGGGCCTCGAGGGATTTCTGCAGTGAGTCGACGTCGGTCTTCTGGTCGGCCTGGACGAGCGAGGCCAGGTTGTTGCCTGAACCGGACGGCGAGCTGGGCTCGGGTGTTGCGGAGCAGGCGCTCATGGCGAGGGCGGCAACAGAGACGGCGGCAATACTGGCAAACCAGCCAATACGTTTCGTCATGGTGGTTCCTTTCATCTTTGGAAGGGGGTGTTGCAACAGTGGGGTAGCAGGGCCGGTCAGACCGTCGTGCGGATCAGGGCTTCGGTTTCGCGCCGCAGCTCGAGGGCGGTCGAGAGGGACTCGTCGATGATGATGTCCTCCCATTTCACGCTGTTGCCCTTGGCTACGGAGTTCTTGAGTTCGACGTGGTGGGCCAGGGCCACTGGCAACAGTCCTTCGCGGACGGAGGTCTCGGCCGAGACGAGCTTGCCCCACACCGTGTAGCCGCCTTCGCCGTCGAGGAACTCGCCGGCCAACAGGTCCTTCTTGGCGGTGGCGACGACGTCACCGAAGAAGCCCTTGGGAGTCCCGGTAGAAACACCACGCAGCACGGCGTTGGCGATCGAAATATTCAGTTCGAGGCCCACGTAGTGGTACGGGCGGTAGAGGGCAGCGTACTGGCCGGTGGGGTCCGGGTGCCAGGGGTATTCGGTGAAGCAGCCGGCAACGTAATCGTTGGTGGCCTTGACGACGACGAAGACGCCCTCCTGGGTGTTGAACGGGATCCAGTGGCCCTCGCGGGTGACGCTGGACATCACGTCCACCGAACCCTCGTGGGCAAGGACACCGCCGACCTCCGAAGGCCGGCAGATCGTGGCAATTTCCTCGATGTTTCCGGGCGTAAAGGTCAGCCCGGTGTCCGACGGCGTGAGGCCGGCGCCGTTGGCGACGGCGGCCATCTCGATGGCTGCCTTGGTGCCGTCACGGAAGGAGGTGTGCATGTACGGGTTCAGCTGGCCGGAGTCGGTGAGCTCCTTGGAGAACTCCCAGTTTTCCCACACGTTGTCCGGGTTCATCTCGTGGTAGTGCTCGAGGTACTTGGCGCCCTTGCCCGCGC
>NZ_JBFTLC010000016.1:0-107164 GCF_056396245.1 Arthrobacter sp. 05T423 | reverse complement strand
GACTTCGACGCGTGCGAACGCTGCCAGCCGGGCATGGGCTCCAAGTCCTACGCCAAGGGCGGCGTGCTGGTTCCGAGCGAGCACCACATCGGCGCGTTCCACGACTGGATCCACGAACTGGTCGGCGACGTCCCGCCCACAGGAGAAGCACTCCTGGGCATCAACGAGAACACCCCGCCACTGGAGGAACGCGCCGAAACCCTCCAACGCAAAGAAACCCCCGCAACCTAAGGCACGCCTAAACGGCCGATGATTGAGCCTCCCGAAATCGCGGGAGGCTCAATCGCTTTTTAAGCGCGTACGATGATCCTGTCGCTGCCCGGCGAAGGAGTATCTGCCATGCATTTCGCCTTTGTTTGTCTGCCTGCCACGGGCCACGTGAACCCGACGCTTCCGGTGGTCGCAGAGCTGGTTCGCAGGGGCCACCGCGTCACGTATGCCACCTCGGCCAAGTACGCGGACGCCGTCGAATCTGCCGGGGCCATCTTTTTCGAGAACGGCGAGGACCTGTCCGCGCAGTTCCCCAGGTTCGGCAACACGGCTCCAGGCGGTTCCGCGGACGACGCCGGCCGGTCGCCCCGGGCGGGCATGCTCGCGGGGCTAGGGTCAGGGATGATGTCCGGACTGCTCGAACGGCTTCTGGAGAGGGCACGGGAAGAGTTTCCCGCCCTGGTGGCCAGGCTGGCTGCCGATCGGCCGGATGCGGTCTGCTACGACGCCATGACCCTTGCCGGGAAGATGGCCGCCATGAAACTTTCCCTGCCCGACATCGCGTTGCTGCCGACCTATGCCACCAATGAACATTTCTCGATGCGGGAGCTGATGCCGGCCCGTCCGCCGGCAGAAATGCTACGCGCCTGGAAACAGGTCCGTCAGCTTATCGAGGACTTCGCCAGCGAGCAGGGCCTGGCAGGGTTCAACTTTATGGAAGGACCCTCGGCGTCCTTGAACATCTGCTTCATCCCGCGGGAATTCCAACCGGCGGGGGACACGTTCGATGAGCGTTTCCACTTCGTGGGCCCCAGCCTTGGCCGGAGGGGAAATGAGGAGGAGTGGCAGCCCCGCCTGAAAGACGCGCCGCTACTGTTCATTTCGCTGGGAACCACCCCGCTGAACGACCGGCCGGGCTTCTTCCGGATGTGCCTGGAAGCCTTTGCCGGCACTGAATGGCAGGTGGCCATGGCCATCGGCGACCGCCTGAATGTGGCCGAACTGGGGGAGATTCCGCAGAACGTTGAAGTCCGGCCCTTCTTTCCGCAGCTGGATGTTTTGCGCCACGCCGACGTTTTCCTCTCCCATACGGGGATGAACTCGACCATGGAGGCGCTGTATCTGGGCGTCCCGATTGTTGCGTCTCCGCTGCAGCCTGAGCAGGAGGCCAACGCCCGCCGCGTCGAGGACTTGGGTTTGGGACACCGACTTCCTGCCGATGGACTCACCCCGGAAATGATTCGGGGCGCCGTGACGGACGTCAGTCAGGACCAGGGGATCCGGAGCGCCATTGCAGCGATGAGTCAGCGCGTTCGCGGCTCCGGCGGGGCGACGGCGGCCGCAGACGCCATGGAGCAGTACCTGTTGGACTTGGCCTAGCGGCGCGTGTAACCCATGTTGGCGCTGATCCGCAGGCCGGCCAGCCCCAGTCCCTCGATGAGGCCGGGAGTTTTCTCCGGGTCGAAGCGGAAGGCCGGGCCGGAGATGCTGACAGCGCCGATGACCGTTCCCAGGTGGTTGTAGACCGGCACTGCCATCGAGTTCAGCCCGATTTCGAACTCTTCAAGGACCACCGCATAGCCGTCGTGGGCGACGTCGAGAAGCTGCTTTTCGAGTTTGTCACGGCTTGTAATGGTCCGCTGGGTGCGGGCCGGCAAACCGGTCTCCTTCAGGATCCGTTCCCGTTCTTCCACAGTCAGCGCCGCCAACAAAACTTTGCCGCTCGACGTCGCGTGCAAAGGAGTCAAGCTGCCCACCCAGTCATACGTAGCCAATGTTGACGGCCCCATGGCCTGGTCCACGTTCACGGCGTAATTGGACCGGAGTACGGCAAGGTTCACCGTTTCCTTGAACTCGTCGGCCAGGCTTTCGAGAACAGGGCGTGCCTCGCGGACCAGGCTCAGCCGGCCGGGAATGGAACTGGCCAGGCGCAGGATGCCGAAGCCCAGCTGATACTTGCCCCGTTCGCTGTTCTGGTGGACCATCTCCCTGCTCACCAGGGAGCCGAGGAGCCTGGACGCCGTGGACTTGTGAATGCCCATTTCCGCGGCAATCTCACTCACGCCTGCATGGCCTTCGCGGGCCAGGATCTCCAGGACGGCGAGGGCCCGGTCCACAGACTGGACGCCGCCATGCTGGCCACCCTCGCCCTCGCCCTCGGCGTCGGCATCGGATTCAAGGACGTTGTTCGAAGCCATGTCCTGATCCTATGCCGGGAAGTGTGACGGAGCCGACATTGCGTTAAGCCGGGTTAACACCTGCACGCAATCTCAGGAGCCGCCTATCCCTTTGGGTGGGAAAGACTGTCCGATCATGGCGTAGTGCACGCCCCCTTAGCGTTCCAAGATGGAAGGGCAGCATCGTCGATCCAGCGGACAGTCGCCCGGGTGGATCGGGAACAGGTTGCCGCCCTCGCTTCAGAAATCCGGCGCGGCGAGCGGATCTTCGTCACGGGTGCCGGCCGCAGCGGCCTCGAGCCCCGGTCAGCAGTCTCGCGACAATGAGCCTCGAAAAAGCCAACCAGCCATCAAAACCCACTCAATAACTAAGGAATAGACACATGAAACTCCAAGTCGCTATCGACCTCCTCACCACCGAAGCCGCCCTCGAACTGGCCGGCAAGGTTGCCGAACACGTCGACATCATCGAACTCGGCACGCCCCTGGTGAAGAGCGAAGGGCTCTCCGTCATCACCGCCATCAAGAACGCCCACCCGGACAAGATCGTCTTCGCTGACCTAAAGACCATGGATGCCGGCGAACTTGAAGCCGACATCGCGTTCAAGGCCGGCGCCGACCTGGTCACCGTGCTCGGCGCGGCCGACGACTCCACCATCGCCGGCGCCGTCAAGGCTGCCAAGGCCCACAGCAAAGGCGTCGTCGTCGACCTCATCGGCGTCGCAGACAAGGTCACCCGCGCCAAGGAAGTCCGCGCTCTGGGTGCCAAGTTCGTCGAGATGCACGCCGGCCTGGACGAGCAGGCCAAGCCCGGCTACAACCTGAACGTGCTCCTGAGCGCCGGCGAGGAATCCCGCGTTCCGTTCTCCGTGGCCGGCGGCGTGAACCTTTCCACCATCGAGGCGGTCCAGCGTGCGGGCGCCGATGTGGCCGTCGTCGGCGGTTCCATCTACAGCGCCGCGGACCCGGAGCTGGCCGCGAAGGAACTGCGCGCAGCTATCATCTAGGTCTTTCTCACCAACGCCGACGGCGGCACCGCCGCCGGGGCGGCCCTCACCGGGAGGTGGGGGCCGCCATTGGCGTTGGAAGCAGGCCGTTCCGGAAACAGGGCTACGGTGACCCGGCTGCTCGTGTGGAACGCCGGTGCGGCTAGGAACACGAATCCCCGTCTGGCTCGAGACCGGGCAGGGACTTGAGGACAACCTCCAGCCCAGCACCGTTCGGTGACTGGCCAGCGGACTGACCCGATGCGCCTGCGTCAGCGGCGGCCTCCACCCCAGCCTCCACCCCGACCTCTGCCGGCCTGTTCTTGCTGCGGTGGGTGGTCCTGTGCTCCGCGCGGGCGTGGTGGGCCGGGGAAGTAGCTGATACCAGGATCACGGCATCGTGGGTGATCTGTTGTTTCGCCTGCCCCTGCGCGGCTAGTGTTCCACTGCCGGCCGCCGCCACGAGGATGGCTATGCCCGCCACGGCGGCGGCCCTACGCGTACGTGTTTTCATGCTGGCCTCTTCCGGACCTGTCGGCCGAGATCTCCAGCGCGGGCGCCAAGGAGAAGTGGCCCTTTCTCGAAAGTTACGCCTGCTCGGCCGAGACAAAAAGCCCGCCGGTCAGATTAAGAGGGAACTCCCAGCTTGGCTCGAGCTTCCGACTACATCCGCAGAGAAGTGATGGGAGCCTCCTGTCACGAAGCCGCACAGCGGCAGCCATGCCACTCCTTGAAAAGTGCGCTCAAAGAGTGGCCCATAAAAACCGAGTGCGCACTGTTTTTATCCGCGACCCTCCACCGGATCGGTGTGGCCGGTCCACGCAGCCCAGTCCCTGGGATCCACCGACGGCCTGCCGAGCAGGTAGCCCTGGCCTCTGAGGATTCCCATTTCCACGACGGCGGCCAGTTCCTCGGTACTTTCGATTCCCTCGGCGGATAGCGTGGCGCCGGTTTCCTCGGCAAGTTCGAAAACCGAAGGGGCGGCAGCCAGCCCGGCGCCTGTTGCCACGGCGCCGGCGAGGAAGTCGCGGTCCACTTTGATGATGTCCGGCAGCAGGTGCAGGATCTGCTTCGCCGAGGTGGCGGCTGGCCCTGACCCGTCCACGGCAAGGCGCACCCCCCGCTGGCGCAGTGGTCTCAGGACCGCGGCAAGTGCGGCCAGTTGCCCATCCGCAAGGTCGCCCATGATTTCGATGACCATCCTGTCCGGCGCGACGGTCCCGCCCAGCATCAGCGTCTGCACACGGGGGTCTGCGCACGCTGTTGGACTGAGGTTGAACGATGCGAACAGGTGGGGCGGAATCTCTGCTGTTGCGGCGAGAGCGAGATGCAGGGCGGCGATTTCAAGGTCAGGCCCCAGCCCCATGGCGGCAGCTCCGCGGAACCAGATGTCGGCGCTGGTTCCTTCATGGCTGACGAACCGCGCCAGCGCCTCAACTCCGATCACTTCTCCGCCGGGCAGTTGCCGGATGGGCTGAAAGGCCGTCAGCAGCATCCTCGTTCCCTGGCCGGCCGGGGTGTGCTCGGATGCAGCCTCCCCTGAATCATAAGCTGCATCCTCTAGCGAGGAATCCGGGACGTTCCGGGTGCTGACCAGGTGGTGCAGCAGAGCCTGTTCAGGCTCATCCATGTGCGCCGCCAGCAGGTCGAGCAGCTGCTCCCTGGCCCAGGCCTTCTGCGGATCGGAGTCTGCCAGGACGTCGCTGATGATCTCCAGCACCTGGCGCCGAAGCGTTTCTCCGTCCACGTTACGGAACAGTTCCGGTGTATGTTCACCGTCCGGAGGCGACTCGTCCATGGCCTTCACACTACTCCTCGGTAGTTGATGCCGCGATTGACGGGAAGGCTCAAGGCCGCCGCCGCTGCCCTGGCCAGGGACGCCGGTTTCCCAGTTTCAGGGCTCACAGCCTCCTGACAGTGTCCGAACAGCGGTGCCCTAACCTGCTGCCGGATCTTTGGTGAAGGGGCTAGGACAGATGCCCTTCCGTTCAAAGCCGTATCGCACGGCCGATTAAGGAGACACCATGTCACGAACCAAGAGAATCACCCTCGGCATCACCGCTGGCGCCCTGGCGGCGGGCGCCGGCCTGGGGGTTACCGGAATGGCCTCGGCCGCCACCACTCCGAGCCCCAGCGCAACGTCGAGCACATCGACGGACAAAAGCGCATCGACTGACGGATTCAGGGGCCACAAGGGCGACCGCGGCCAGATTGCGGCAGACCTTGCCACCAAGCTGGGTGTTGACGAAGCGAAGGTGACCGCGGCAATCCAGGCGTTCCGTGATGCCAACAAGCCGACAACGGCGCCTACGGAGGGCACCGGACCTGACCGCACAGCCCAGGATGCCGCAATGGCCAAAAACTTGGCGACGGCACTCGGAGTGGATGAATCCAAAGTCACTGCGGCCCTGACGGAAATCCGCACGGCGGAGCAGGCGGAACACGCAGCCGCGCTGAAGACCAAGATGGACACGGCTGTCAAGGACGGCACCCTGACCCAGGCCGAAGCCGATGCCGTCACGAAGGCCGTCGAGAAAGGCGTGATCGGAGGTGGCGGCCACTAGAAACTCCTACACGAGGCTGCCGGCACCGTCAGCCCCTGAAGTCACCCATGACCTGAATTCACCCATGAACGAGGAATCCCCCGGGAAAGTCCCGGGGGATTCTCATCCCCGCATTCCCCAAACGCTCCCGCAGATCCCGTCGCTTTGCGCGGATCCCTTCCTCAGCTGCTGCCGTTTGATACCGCCGCCAGTGCCTGGTCCAGCAGACCCAACCGGGCGGCCTTCTGGACGGCCATCAGCCGGTCGCCCACGTCAAGCTTGCGGTAGATGTGTTCGAGGTGCTTCTGCGCTGTGCGCGGGGAGATGTTGAAGCGATGGCCCAGCGACGTTGCGGTCAGACCCTGGCCAAGCAGCCCCAGGATCGCGAGTTCCCGCTGGGTCAGTCCGGGCGCATCCGCGAGCTGGGTCTCCGAGGCCCACGTGATTTGGTGGTACAGGCCTGTCAGTATCGGCTGAAGGGCCACGGCCAGCGTGAATTCGTTCTCGTCGAATTCGCGGTCGGGCCTCGCGAGCAGATAGGCGCGGTGAACCGGGCCCTCCAGGAGCAACGGGATGGCCAGCTGGTAGTTGTTTCCCATGGGCCTCGCCAAGTCCTGCCATTCGGATTGCATGCGCCAGTCAGCCACTTGGCTGGGTACCCGGGCAAGGGACTGCGGGCCCGAAAGTCCGGATACGGCATACCAGCGCAGCAGCGGCTGCCAGGAGGCGTCAGGAATGCGCGGTCCCGGAGGGAGGTTAGGGAGATAATCACCGGGCCAACAGCCCTCCACATGATCAACCCAGTCCGGCCCGACGCTGCTGCGGCTGCAGCAAGCAGCGCTGAACGAAGCCGTGAGCCGCTTCGATATTTCCTCCTCCGGGCGGGGATGGGCCGCAAAAGGGCGCTGCAGGAATTCGCCGATAAATTCCAGCCAGTCCCGATATAACGCTTCATTGCGCGCCATCCGAGCATTCTAGCAATCAGGGCCGCGGCTACACAGTTTTAATTTTGAATTTGTCGATGACAATTAACGGAAACTATTTGCAAAACTTACTGACTGACCGTCCGCAAGAAAGATACTCATAAAAGCCATACGCATAAGTGCGTACAGCCCTCCATTTATCGGGCTTCATATAATGAGGCCACCGGCAATAGGCACCGCTCCGTCCAGTCAGTCAGGGACGTGGAAGCCATCGCCAGCCGAGCTCCCGCGGGCAAGGCCCGGGGTGCATTAAAACAATATTTTACCGACAGGGCATTGTTTATCCGTTCCCACCCTGCCGCAGGCGGAGGGTGCATGCGCGGCACTGTAAGGCCGCGCACCGGGACAATGCCCGGCAAGATGGGAATTTTCTCATGAAACCGCAATTACGCTCCGCGCTCCAGCGGGGCAATGTGCAGGATGACCGTCATTGTTCGAAGAACGCGCATCTTCGGCCCGCTGCCGTGGTTGCAGCATTGCTGCTCACGGCCACTTTTTCTTTAACTGCCGTTCCTGCCCGGGCCGCGACAATTACCCTTGGGCCGACGGCCGATGCGGTCGTGAAAAGTGCGACCCCAGGCACCAATTACGGCAACGCGACGGGCCTGAAGGCCGACAACAGCCCCGTGGAGATGTCGTTCCTGAAATTCGTTGTCACGGGTACCGGAGGTACCGTCACGGCCGCCAAGCTGCGGCTCTTCGTGGCAGACCCGTCGCCGGTTGGCGGCCAGTTCCGGAACGTGCCCGACAACAGCTGGGCTGAAGGTTCGGTGACCTGGTCGAATGCCCCTGCCGCCAGCAGCACGAACATCGCATCACTGGGAGCCGTCAGCACCGGGACCTGGGTGGAAGTGGATGTCTTCAGCCTGATCAAAGGCGACGGAACGTACTCCCTGCGCATCAGCAGCACGTCCTCGGACGGCGCAATCTACGACTCAAAGGAATTCAGCGACGCCGCCCGCCGGCCGCAACTGGTCCTCACCACCGGCTCCACGCCGCCGCCCCCGCCGCCGCCGGGCTCACCTTGCGGAACAGCAGCCGCACCGCCGTCCACTTATGACCACGTCATCTGGATCATTTTCGAGAACAAGAAGTACTCCCAGGTCATCGGCAGCCCCAGCGCACCGTACATGACCCAGATGTCCCAGAAGTGCGCCAGCCTTACCAGCTGGACCGACGCCGGGTCCGCGTTTCCTTCGCTGCCGAACTATATCGCCCTGACCTCCGGAAGCAACCAGGGCGTGACATCGGACAGCAGTCCGGGCAGCCTTCCGGCCATCACCGCGGATAATCTCTTCCGCCAGGTCCGGGCACGTGGGCTGACCGAGAGGAGCTACCAGGAAGACATGCCGTCGAACTGCAGGTTGACCGATTCGAGCCCGTACGCGGTTCGGCACAATCCCGGCGTGTACTACCAGGGGACGGGCGACAGGGCGGCGTGCGCAACGAACAACGTGTCGCTTGGGACCACCACGTCCGGGAACCTGTTCAGAGACCTGGCGAACAATACGCTTCCCGGCTTCTCGCTGATCACCCCGAACGTCTGCAATGACATGCATGACTGCAGCATCACCACGGGCGACTCCTGGCTCTCGAGATGGCTGCCAGTGATCCTGGCGAGCCAAAGCTACCAGGCGGGACGAACCGCCGTCGTGGTTCTGTTCGACGAGGACACCCCCATTCCGAACATCGTGGTGGCACCCTCCGTGGTTCCGGCAACGGTCGTGACAGGGGCCTACAACCACTATTCGCTGCTGCGGGCCACCGAGGAAATGCTTGGCATTACCAACTTCCTGCTGAATGCCAGGACAGCGCCGAGCCTTCGGCAGCCGCTGAACCTATAGCCCGCTCCAGGTTCTAGCCCCGCTCCAGGTTCACAGTCCAGGAGCCGCTGGCATTGACCGAGGAGCACTGGAACTCCGTGGGAGAGGCCTTACCGGCGGAAGGGTCAGTGTAGGAGCCGGTGGTTTCGAAGGTGCCCCTCTTCGCCTTGGCAGTGGATTTGGTGCCGGGCTGGACCTCGGCGGTGGGGTACTTCTCAGTCACGCGCATTTCGCACACCGTGCTGGCCTCGTCCAGGAGCTCCGCGGCCGCCGGCTTCGCGGCTTGCTCTGTGGGGGAGGCGGAAGCCGGGGACGCGGAGCTCTGAGCGTCGGGGGCCGTGGCCGCAGGTGAAGGGGGAGCGGTGGCAGCCTGCTGTTCTGCCCGCGGAGCCAGCGCGGACACGGCGATGGCCACGCCGGCCAGGACCACCACCATGGCGGCAAGGAGGATGAAAAGCAAACGACGCCGGGACGCGGCTTGGGGGGTGGGGTCAACGGACACGGCGTGCCTCTTTCGAAACGCTGGTCAGGCCTGGAAGCGGCAGGTACCTGGCCCTGCGGTCACCCTCATTGGCGGCGGACGTTTCTGGCAGAATATCGGTCCGGCTGGCCGGCAACAAGGCATGCGGCGATCCCAAGGTGCTCCCTATAGCACCTTGCGGATGGTCTCCTCGAAGCTCGTGACGTGGTGCAGCGCGAGCTCCCCTGCCTTGTCCGCGTCCCCCTCGGCCACCGCCCGGAGCAGGTCCACGTGCTCGCTGATGTGGCCGCTCACCGACGGGACCTTGTCCAGGACCAGGCACCAGATGCGCGTGGCGAGGTTGTCGTAACGGACCAGGGTGTCCTCGAGGTGCGGGTTCGCCGCGGCGCGGTAGATCAGGCGGTGCACCGTCAGGTCGTAGCGCATGAGCTCGCGCGACTGGGCGGGGGTGGGGGCCAGCTCCGAGATGGCCTTGGCGACATCCAGCAGTTCCCCGCGCATGGCGGTGTTGGCCCGCTTGGCGGCCCGGCGCGCCGCGAGCGGTTCAAGCAGCTCCCGGATCTCCGAGACGTCGGCCAGTTCCGTGAAGTCGACGGTGGTGGCGAATGTCCCCCGGCGCGGGTACGACACCACCAGATGATCCACCTCCAGCCGCTTGATGGCCTCACGCACGGGCGTGCGCCCGAAACCGAGTTCAGTCGCCAGCTGGCCGTCATTGATGGGTTCGCCCGGCCGGATGTCCAGCATGATCAGTTTGTCGCGCAGCTGCCGGTACGCAGCCTCGGCCTGGGACAGCACTTCGTCCTCGGCGGGGGGCATGGCGGGAAGAGCATTCACAGCGAGACTCCGTTCATGGGCTCCAAGCGGAAGCTAAGTGCCATTTTGCTTCCTGCTATTGACTCTGTTGTGAGCTCAATCATACCATTGACCTCACACTGATATATCAGTCATAAGCAAAGTGGTATTTCATAAGGAGCATTCGTGGTTGAGCAGTTGAACGACCGACTTTCCGCAGTCGATCCCGAGATCCAGCAAGCAGTCGCCCGCGAGCTGGACCGCCAGCAGTCGACGCTGGAAATGATCGCCTCGGAGAACTTCGCTCCTGCGGCCGTCATGGAGGCGCAGGGTTCGGTCCTCACCAACAAGTACGCCGAGGGCTACCCCGGCAAGCGCTACTACGGCGGCTGCGAGCACGTGGACGTCGTTGAGCAGCTGGCCATCGACCGCGTGAAGGCACTGTTCGGCGCCGAGTTCGCCAACGTCCAGCCGCACTCCGGCGCCCAGGCCAACGCGGCCGCCATGTTCGCCCTGCTGAACCCGGGCGACACCATCATGGGCCTGGACCTGGCCCACGGCGGCCACCTCACCCACGGCATGCGCATCAACTTCTCCGGCAAGCTCTACAACGTGGTCCCGTACCACGTCCGCGAAGCTGACTTCCGCGTGGACATGGCCGAGGTCGAGGCACTGGCACTGGAGCACAAACCGAAGCTGATCGTGGCCGGCTGGTCCGCCTACTCCCGCCAGCTCGACTTCGCCGAGTTCCGCCGGATCGCCGACCTCGTCGGTGCCTACCTGATGGTGGACATGGCCCACTTCGCCGGCCTCGTCGCCGCCGGCCTCCACCCCAACCCGGTGCCGTACGCCGACGTCGTCACCACCACCACGCACAAGACCCTCGGCGGCCCCCGAGGCGGCGTCATCCTCGCCAAGGAGCAGTACGCCAAGAAGATCAACAGCGCCGTCTTCCCCGGCCAGCAGGGCGGCCCGCTGGAGCACGTCATCGCCGCCAAGGCCGTGGCCTTCAAGCTGGCAGCAACCGAGGGCTTCAAGGAACGCCAGGAGCGCGTCCTGGAGGGCGCCAAGCTGCTGGCCGAGCGCTTCCTGCAGCCCGACGTTGAAGCCGCCGGCATCACGGTGGTCAACGGCGGCACGGACGTCCACCTGGTGCTCGTTGACCTGCGGAACTCCGAACTGGACGGCCAGCAGGCAGAGGACACGCTGCACCGCATCGGCATCACCGTCAACCGCAACGCCGTCCCGTTCGACCCCCGCCCGCCGATGGTCTCCTCCGGCCTCCGGATCGGCACCCCCGCCCTGGCCACCCGCGGCTTCGGCGCCGCCGAGTTCACCGAGGTTGCTGACATCATCGCCACGGCGCTGATTGCCTCTGTCAATGCCGGCACAGACGGCACCGGAACGCTCGACGACGGCACCGCCGTCGAACTCCGCGCCCGCGTCACTGCTCTCGCCGAGCAGTTCCCCCTGTACCCCCAGCTCAGCGGCGCAACCGAGATCGCCGCGTTTGAAGATGACATGATTGGAGCGGCCCAGTGAGCACCCACCAGCTCCCGGAGCACCCGGATTTCCTGTGGCACAACCCGGAGCCCAAGTCCTCCTATGACGCCGTGATCGTCGGCGGTGGCGGGCACGGCCTGGCCACCGCGTACTTCCTGGCCAAGAACCACGGCATGACCAACATCGCCGTCCTGGAAAAGGGCTGGCTGGCTGGCGGCAACATGGCGCGGAACACCACCATCATCCGTTCCAACTACCTTTGGGACGAGAGCGCCGCCATCTACGAGCACGCCCTGAAGCTGTGGGAGATCCTGCCCGAGGAGCTGGAGTACGACTTCCTCTTCAGCCAGCGCGGCGTGATGAACCTGGCCCACACCCTGGGCGACGTGCGCGAGAGCATCCGCCGTGTGGGCGCCAACAAGCTCAACGGCGTGGACGCCGAGTGGCTGGACCCGCAGCAGGTCAAGGAACTCTGCCCCATCCTGAACATCCGCGACGACATCCGCTACCCGGTCATGGGCGCCACCTACCAGCCGCGCGCCGGCATCGCCAAGCACGACCACGTCGCCTGGGCCTTCGCCCGCAAGTGCGACGAGCTGGGCGTGGACATCATCCAGAACTGCGAAGTCACCGGCTTCGTGAAGGACGGCAACCGCGTGGTGGGCGTCAAGACCAACCGCGGCACCATCAACACCGAAAAGGTGGGCCTCTGCGCCGCCGGCCACAGCTCGGTCCTGGCGGAAATGGCAGGTTTCCGCCTCCCCATCCAGTCCCACCCGCTGCAGGCACTCGTCTCCGAGCTCCACGAGCCGGTCCACCCCACCGTCGTCATGTCCAACCACGTCCACGTGTACGTCTCCCAGGCACACAAGGGCGAACTGGTCATGGGCGCCGGCGTCGACTCGTACAACGGCTACGGCCAGCGCGGTTCCTTCCACGTCATCGAGCACCAGATGGCTGCCGCCGTCGAGCTGTTCCCGATCTTTGCCCGGGCACACGTGCTCCGGACCTGGGGCGGCATCGTGGACACCACGCTGGACGCCTCGCCGATCGTGGGCACCACCCCGGTGGACAACATGTTCGTCAACTGCGGCTGGGGAACCGGCGGCTTCAAGGGCACGCCGGCCGCCGGCCTGACCTTCGCGCACACCATCGCCACCGGCGCACCGCACAAGCTCAACAGGCCATTTGCCCTGGAACGCTTCGAAACCGGTGCCCTGATCGACGAACACGGCGCTGCCGCCGTCGCCCACTAGCCACGGTCCACAAGAAAGAAGACGCACATGCTGCTTATCTCCTGCCCCAACTGCGGCCCGCGGGACGAAACCGAGTTCCACTACGGCGGCCAGGCCCACGTGCCCTACCCCGAGAACCCCAACGACCTCACCGACCGGGAATGGGCCGAGTACCTGTTCTACCGCGAGAACACCAAGGGCACCTTCGCCGAACGATGGGTGCACAGCACCGGCTGCCGGCAGTGGTTCAACATGCTTCGCGACACGGTCACGTACGACATCCAGGCCGTCTACCAGATGGGGGTGCCGCGGCCTGCCGCGCCCGCCCCACGCGCAGCTGATACCGGCACCGCCAGCACCGGCGCCGCCAGCACCACCCCCCTCAGCCCCAGCACCGCCCCGGAAGGAGCGACCAAGTGACCTCCCAGAACGCGCGCCTCAGCACCGGCGGCCGCATCGACCGCAGCATCTCCTGGCGCTTCACCGTGGACGGCGAGGAATTCACCGGACACCCGGGCGACACCCTGGCCTCCGCGCTGCTGGCCAACGGCCGCATCGCCGCCGGCAACTCGCTGTACGAGGACCGTGCCCGCGGCATCCTGGCCGCCGGCGTGGAAGAGCCCAACGCCCTGGTCCGCATCGAGGCCCGGTTCCCCGGCGACGTGGCCGAGTCCATGCTCCCTGCCACCACCGTTTCCCTGGTGGATGGCCTGCAGGCCGGCTTCCTGAACGGCCTGGGCAAGCTGGATCCGGCCGATGACCGCGCCGAGTACGACAAGAAGTACGTCCACACCGACGTCCTGGTGATCGGTGGCGGCCCCGCCGGCCTGGCTGCGGCCCGCGAAGCTGTCCGCAGCGGCGCCCGCGTCATCCTGATGGACGACCAGCCTGAACTCGGCGGATCGCTGCTGTCCGGATCCACCGCGCCCGGCCTGGCTGAAACCATCGAGGGCAAGCCCGCCTTGGAATGGGTTGCCGACGTCGAGGCTGAGCTGGTCTCCGGCGCCGAAAGCACCGTGCTGAACCGCACCACCGCGTTCGGTGCCTATGACGCCAACTACGTCATCGCCGTGCAGAACCGCACCGACCACCTCTCCAGCCCGGCCGCCGCCGGCGTCTCCCGCCAGCGTATTTGGCACATCCGTGCCAACCAGGTTGTCCTAGCCCCGGGCGCCCACGAGCGTCCCCTGGTGTTCGAGAACAACGACCGCCCGGGCGTCATGCTCGCCTCGGCGGCCCGCAGCTACCTGAACCGCTACGCCGTGGCCGCCGGGTCCCGCGTGGTCATCAGCACCACGAACGACTCCGCCTACGCCCTGGCTTCGGACCTGCGCGCCGCCGGCATCAAGGTCGCGGCCGTTGTGGACGCCCGCTCCAGCCTCACGCCGGTGGCTTCCGCCGCCGTGGAAGCCGGCACCCGGGTGCTCATCGGCAGCGCGGTCGCCAACACCTCTTCCTCGGAGGACACCGAAGACGGCCGGCTGAACGGCGTCACCGTCCGCAGCATTAACGACGACGGCGAACTCACCTCGGGCATCGAAGAGATCGCCGCCGACCTGCTGGCAGTCTCCGGCGGCTGGAGCCCGCTGGTGCACCTGCACTCGCAGCGCCAGGGCAAGCTGCGCTGGGACGAGGACCTCGCGGCCTTCGTGCCGGCCACCATCGTCCCGAACCAGCAGACCATCGGCTCGGGCCGCGGCAGCTTCGAACTCGCTGACTGCCTGGCCGAAGGCATCTCGGCCGGAGCTTCGGCGGCCATCGCCGCCGGCTTCGAGTCCGCCGTCGAGCCCTCCGCCCTCGGGGAGCCGAAGGCATCCGCCCCGACCCGGCAGCTGTGGCTGGTTCCCGGCCAGACCGGAACCCCCGACGACTGGCACCACCACTTCGTCGACTTCCAGCGTGACCAGTCCGTGGCCGACGTCCTGCGCTCCACCGGCGCCGGCATGCGGTCCGTGGAGCACATCAAGCGCTACACCTCCATCAGCACCGCCAACGACCAGGGCAAGACGTCCGGCGTAAACGCCATCGGCGTCATCGCCGCGGCGCTCCGCCAAGCCGGCGAGGCGTCCCGGGGCATCGGCGACATCGGCACCACCACCTACCGTGCACCGTTCACCCCCGTGGCCTTCGCGGCACTGGCCGGACGCCAGCGCGGCGAGCTGTTCGACCCCGCCCGTGTCACCTCGATCCACCCGTGGCACGTTGCCCAGGGTGCACTGTTCGAGGACGTCGGGCAGTGGAAGCGGCCCTGGTATTACCCGCAGAACGGCGAGGACATGGACGAAGCGGTGCTCCGCGAGTGCGCCGCCGTCCGCGATTCCGTGGGCTTCATGGACGCCACCACCCTCGGCAAGATCGAGATCCGTGGCAAGGACGCCGGTGAGTTCCTGAACCGGATCTACACCAACGCGTTCAAGAAGCTGGCTCCGGGTTCCGCCCGCTACGGCGTCATGTGCCTCCCGGACGGGATGATCTTCGATGACGGCGTGACCCTGCGCCTGGACGAGGAAACCTACTTCATGACCACCACCACCGGCGGCGCCGCCAAGGTGCTGGACTGGCTGGAGGAATGGCTGCAGACCGAATGGCCGGAACTCGATGTGCACTGCACCTCGGTGACCGAACAGTGGAGCACGATCGCCGTCGTCGGACCCAAGTCCCGCGACGTCATCGCCAAGGTTGCCCCGGAACTGGCTGCCAACGGCGGCCTGGACGCCGAGGCCTTCCCGTTCATGACCTTCCGCGAAACCACCCTTGCGTCCGGCGTGAAGGCCCGCATCTGCCGGATCTCGTTCTCCGGTGAACTGGCCTACGAAATCAACGTGCCGTCCTGGTACGGGCTGAACACCTGGGAGTCCGTTGCCGCAGCCGGTGCCGAGTTCAACATCACCCCCTACGGCACCGAAACCATGCACGTGCTCCGCGCCGAGAAGGGCTACCCGATCGTCGGGCAGGACACCGACGGCACCGTCACCCCGCAGGACGCGGGCATGGAGTGGATCGTCTCCAAGGCCAAGGACTTCATCGGCAAGCGCTCCTACTCCCGCATGGACCAACAGCGCGATGACCGCAAGCACCTGGTCAGCGTCCTGCCAGTGGACGGCTCGCTGAGGCTGCCGGAAGGAACCCAGCTGGTGGAGAAGGGCATCCCGGCGAACCCCGCCTACGGCCCGGTCCCGATGCAGGGCTTCGTGACCTCCAGCTACCACAGTGCCGCCCTGGGCCGGTCGTTCGGCCTGGCCCTGATCAAGAACGGCCGCAACCGGATCGGCGAGACCCTGGTGGCCGCCGCCGGCAACCAGCTCGTCGACGTAGTCGTGGCAGAAACCGTACTGTTTGACCCCGAAGGGACCCGCAAAGATGGCTAACACCGCAGCCTTCACAGGCATCAATGGACTCCGGGAAATCCGCCGCAGCCCAGCCCTACACCTGGCCGAAGCATTCAACTCCGGGTCCGTGCAGGGAACAGTCACCCTCAAAGAGGGCCCGTTCCAGACCATGGCCGGCGTCCGGGTGGACCCCAGCTCCGAGGCCGGCGCCCGGATCGGCTCCGTCACCGGCGGCCTGCCGGAGCGCTGTGGCGATGTCCGCGGCACGGACCGGCTCAGCGTCCTGTGGCTCGGCCCCCAGGAGTTCCTCATCGTGGCGCCGGAAGACGCCCACGACTCCCTCGGCGGGGACCTGATCGGCTCCCTCAAGTCCGCCCTGGGCGACGCCGCCGGGCAGGTGGTGGACCTGTCCGCCAACCGCACCACGTTCGAGCTGTCCGGACCGCGGGCCCGCGCAGTGCTGGAGAAGGGCTGTGCCCTGGACCTGCACCCGCGCACCCTCAACCCGGGCACTGCCCTGAACACCGAGGTGGGCAACATCCCTGTGGTCCTGTTCAAGACCGGGGAGGAAAGCTTCCGGCTGTTCCCCCGCGCCTCGTTCGCGGACTACCTGGGCCGTTGGCTCCTGGACGCCATGAGGGAGTTCGCTTCCCCTGAGGTGCCCTGATGGCGCTGAGCGCCCTGGACCTGTTTTCCGTTGGCATCGGGCCGTCGTCGTCACACACGGTCGGCCCGATGCGGGCGGCAAAGCAGTTCGCCGACGGGCTCAAGGGCGGCGGACTGCTGAGCTCCACCACGCGGGTCCAGGCAGAGCTGTTCGGGTCCCTGGGTGCCACCGGGCGCGGCCACGGCTCCGACAAGGCCGTGGTGTTGGGCCTGCAGGGCCTGGTTCCGGAGACCGTGGACACGGCCACCGCCGATGACCAGGTGGCGGCCGCCGCCCTGGACGCGGAACTCCGCATCGGCGGGGACCACCGGGTGGACTTCAACTGGGACGAGGACGTGGTGCTGCACCGGCGCAAGTCGCTGCCTGCCCACCCCAACGGCATGACCTTCCGCGCCCTGGACCACGCCGGCACGGTGCTCAGCGAACGGAGCTTCTACTCCATCGGCGGCGGCTTCGTCGTTGACGGCGATGCCGACGCCGGCGCCAAGGTGGTGGCGGACGAAACCCCGCTGCCGTACCCCTTCACCACGGCCAACGAGCTCCTGGAGATCTGCAGCCGCGAAAACATGTCGATCTCGGACGTGATGCTCGCCAACGAGCTGGTGTGGCGCAGCGAGGCGGAACTCCGCGAGGAACTGCTGAAGCTGTGGGCCGTCATGCGCGAATGCGTGGACAACGGCTGCGCCGCCGAAGGCATCCTGCCCGGCGGGCTGAACGTGCGGCGGCGGGCGCCGTCGCTCTTCCAGACCCTCTCGAAGGACTCCGGCAGCACCGACCCGCTGCGCGCCATGGAATGGGTAAATCTCTTCGCACTGGCCGTCAACGAGGAGAATGCGGCCGGCGGCCGCATCGTCACCGCCCCCACCAACGGGGCGGCCGGCATCGTGCCGGCGGTCCTGCACTACTACATGAAGTTTGTTCCCGGAGCGGACGACGACGGTGTGGTGCGCTTCCTGCTGGCGGCGGCCGCCGTCGGGATTCTGTTCAAAATCAATGCCTCCATCTCCGGCGCGGAGGTGGGCTGCCAGGGTGAGGTGGGCTCGGCCTGCTCCATGGCCGCCGCCGGGCTCTGCGAGGTGCTGGGCGGCACGCCCGAACAGGTGGAGAACGCCGCCGAGGTGGGGATCGAACACAACCTGGGCCTGACCTGCGACCCCGTGGGCGGCCTGGTGCAGATCCCGTGTATCGAACGGAACGCGATCGCCAGCGTCAAGGCGATCAACGCCGCGCGCCTGGCCCTGCACGGGGACGGCAGCCACAAGGTGTCGCTGGATAAGGCCATCAAGACCATGCGCGAGACCGGCGCCGACATGAAAACCAAGTACAAGGAAACCTCTCGAGGAGGCCTCGCTGTGAATGTAATTGAGTGCTGAACCATGACTGCTATTCAGACTGAGGAGCGTGCCGCGGGGCAGGCAGCCAACGGCGTCGAGCACGTGCTGACCCTGGACTGCCCCGAAGGCCCGGGCATCGTGCACGCCGTCTCCGGCTTCCTGCTGGAGTATGGCTGCGACATCATCGACAACAAGCAGTTCGGCGACCGGTCCGAAGGCCACTTCTTCATGCGGGTGCACTTTGCGTCGGACGGCAACGAGTCCACGCTGGAGCAGCTGCGCACCGGGTTCACTCCGGTTGCGGAGAAGTACAACATGAAGTGGCGGCTGGAACGGAACGGGTCCCGCCGCAAGGTCCTGATCATGGTCTCTAAGTTCGGCCACTGCCTCAATGACTTGCTCTTCAGGTCCCGGGTGGGGGAGCTGCCCATCGAGGTTGTGGGCGTGGTGTCCAACCACACGGACCACCAGGGCCTCGTGGAGTGGCACGGCATCCCGTTCTTCCACGTCCCCGTCACCGCGGCCACCAAGCCGCAGGCGGAGGCGCGGCTGCTGGAAATCGTGGACGAGCTCGATGTTGAGCTGGTGGTGCTGGCCCGCTACATGCAGGTCCTCAGCGACGACCTGGCCCGGAAGCTGGACGGCAAGGCGATCAACATCCACCACTCGTTCCTGCCGTCGTTCAAGGGTGCCAAGCCGTACCACCAGGCCTACGCCCGCGGCGTGAAGACCGTTGGTGCCACCGCGCACTACGTCAATGCGGAACTCGACGAGGGCCCGATCATCGCGCAGCAGGTGGTCGAGGTGGACCACACCTTCGGCCCGGAGGACCTGGTCGCCGCCGGCCGGGACACCGAGTGCAAGGCGCTCAGCAACGCCGTCCGCTGGCACTGCGAAGGCCGCATCATCCTGAACGGCAACCGGACCGTGGTCCTCAAGTAGGGACGCTCTCTCACTTCCTGCCGCTTAAACCCGGACGCTCTATCAGGTCCTGCCGCTTAAACCGAAACGCTCCTGCAGTTCATGCAGGAGCGTTTCGCTTTAAGCTGCGAAAGGTGAGAGAGCGTTGGTGGTAACGCTGCGAAAGGTGACAGAGCGTTTGTGGTGAGGGAGCGTGCTTAGACGCCGAGCTCTTCGCGGAGCGCCTGGACGTGGCCCTGCGCCTTGACCTGGTAGTGGGCCAGCGTGACCTTGCCTTCGGGGTCCAGGACCACGGTGGAGCGGACGATGCCCTCATGCACTTCGCCGTCGATGAGCTTCTCGCCCCAGGCGCCGTAGGCCAGGGCCACGGCGTGGTCCTCGTCGGCCAGCAGCGGGAAGGTGAGCGCGAAGTCGCCCGTGAAGTTGGCCAGCTTCTCCGGTGCGTCGGGGGAGATGCCCAGCACCGCGTAGCCCGAGCCCTGGAAGGAGGCCAGGTTGTCGCGGAAGTCGCAGGCCTCGGTGGTGCAGCCGGGGGTTGCTGCCTCGGGGTAGAAGTATACGATGACGTTCTTGCCGCGGTAGTCGGCCAGCGTGGTCTGCTTGCCTTCTGCGTCCCGCAGGGTGAAGTCCGGCGCCTGGGTTCCGGGCTGGAGCTTGGTGGTCAGTTTGGGGCTCATGGCATTCCTTCTGGATCTGGGTCGAGCGAAAAATCTGGTCAAGCACAATGACTGATCGGACTGATATGGATAACAGCAGCCTTAGATACTGTATTCCGCCGGACCTCGCACGGTGGCTGCGGGTCCGCAGATGAAGCGGTAGCCGCCGCCGCGGACCGTGGCAATCGCGTGCCGGCCGCCGCGCAGCTTCCGCCGCACCCGGCCCACGTAGACGTCGATGGAGCGCGTCGCGGCGCCGGGGCTGTCGAACGACTCCAGGAACAGCCGCAGCTCCTCCCGGTCAACGGTCCGCGAACAGTGCTCCACGAGGTAGCGAAGCAGCTTGAATTCGACGCCGGTCAGGGGCACCCGCTCGCCGTCCAGCAGGACTTCGGATTGGGCAAGGTCCACGGCCACCTGGCTGACGCGCCCGGCCGACGGCGGGAGGTGGGTTGCGCCGCCGTCGTCCGTTTCCGGGGACTGCAGTTCCGAGGAGTCCGGTTGCGGGGAATCCTCCAGGGAGGACGACGGTGGCACGGGAGTTCCGCCGTCGGGCGCACCTTGGTGTTCCCCCTCCCCTGGGGGTGTGCCCGGGTGCGTCCCGGCGGCGGAAGTTGCAGCTCCGGCGGCGGGCCAGTGGACTTCCGCCTCCGGAGCAAATTGAAGGGCCCGCGCCAGCACAAGCTCGGCGGCCCGGGCCAGGATGTCCGGATCGATGTCCTGGCCTTCGGGGGGAGCTACCCACACGGCCAGGCCGTGGGCCTTGGCGCCCCAGGGGGCGGAAGAGCCGCGCGGTGAATGGGCATGCACAGCCACCGCGCGGTCCTCAGATGCCGCCGCGGCGGATCAGCTTGCCGCCGGGGGTCTGGCCGTTCACCACGTTGCCGCGCAGGTACGTGCGGCGGACCACGCCGGAGAGTGCCTTGCCGTCGTACGGGGTGATGGGGTTCTTGTGCTTGAGCTTGGACACGTCCACCACGAAGGCCTCGTCCTGGGCGAAGACAGAGAAGTCGGCGTCGTAGCCCAGAGCCAGCTGGCCCTTGTTGGAAAGGCGGGCCAGGGCAGCCGGCTTCTCAGCCATCCACGACACCACCTGCTCCAGCGGGATGCCGCGGTGCCGGGCCTCGGTCCAGATCAGGGACAGGCCCAACTGCAGCGAGGAGACCCCGCCCCAGGCCACGGCGAAGTCACCGTTTTCCAGGTCCTTCAGGTCCAGCGTCGAGGGCGAATGGTCGGAGACGATGCAGTCGATGGTGCCGTCCTGCAGGCCCTGCCAGAGGAGCTCGCGGTTGGAGGCCTCGCGGATGGGCGGGCAGCACTTGTACGCGGTGGCGCCGTCGGGGATTTCCTCGGCCATCAGCGTGAGGTAGTGCGGGCAGGTCTCCACGGTGAGGTGCACGCCGTCGCGCTTTGCCGAAGCGATCATGGGCAGCGCGTCAGACGACGAGAGGTGCAGGATGTGGGCGCGGGCACCGGTCCAGCGGGCACGCTCGATCACCTCGGCGATGGCCTTGTTCTCGGCGCCGCGGGGGCGGGAGGCGAGGAACGTGGAGTAGTGTGCGCCGCCGGGGTGGGGTGCGTGGTCGATCGCGTGCGAGTCCTCGGCGTGGACGATCATGAGTGAGTCGAAGGACTTCAGCTCGCGCATGTCCTCTTCCATCTCGTCCGCCTCCAGGTGCGGGAACTCGTCCACGCCGGAGTGCAGCAGGAAGCACTTGAAGCCGAAAACGCCCTCGTCGTGCAGCGGGCGCAGGTCGGCCTTGTTGCCGGGGATGGCACCGCCCCAGAACCCGACGTCAACGAACGCCTGGTCCTCGGCCACCTCGCGTTTGAGCTTGAGGCCCTCCACATTGGTGGTGGGTGGTATGGAGTTCAGCGGCATGTCGATGATGGTGGTGACGCCGCCGGCTGCCGCGGCGCGGGTGGCGGAGGCGAAACCCTCCCACTCGGTGCGGCCGGGCTCGTTGACGTGGACGTGGGTGTCCACCAGGCCGGGGATCAGGGTTTCGTCGTCGGCGAGTTCGATGACCTCGGCCCCGGCGAGGCCGTTGCCGAGCGGTTCGAGGGCGACGATCTTGCCGCCGCGCACGCCCACTTCACGGGCCGCGATCCCGGCGGTGGTGAGGATGCGCCGGCCCCGGATGACCAGGTCAAAGCGTTCTTCAGACATTCAGGGGCTCCTTCGTGTAAGCACTGTCGGTCAGGTGCACGCCGATGTGCTGACCCAATTCTTCAAGCAGTCGGCCTGCTTCAGCTATACATATCTCTACATTGCTTTCCAATGCCGTCAGAGGGTAGACCTGCCGGAAACCGGAATTCTGCTGCTGTTCAGGCGAAAGCGTGGTACGGCCGCACACGGCGACCACCGGCACTCCGGCCCCTGCGGCAGCGCGGGCAACACCCATGGGGGTCTTGCCCAGCAGGCTTTGTTCGTCGAGGCTGCCTTCGCCCGTGATCACCAGGTCCGCGCCGGCCAGCCGTTCCGCCAGGCGGGTGAATTCAAGCACGACGTCGATGCCCGGGCGGCGTGATGCCGCCAGTGCCGCGATGGCGGCGTATCCGACGCCGCCGGCCGCTCCGGCACCCGGCGCGTTGGCGGCCTTGACCGCCCGCGGCCCGATCTCCGCGGCGAGCACCTGGACGAAGTTGGCGAGGGCGGCGTCCAGTTCGCCGACGTCGGCGGGGGTGGCGCCCTTCTGCGGCCCGAAGATGGCTGCCGCGCCTTCCGGGCCGAGCAGCGGGTTGTCCACGTCGCTCGCGAGGATGAAACGGGACTCCTCCAGCCGGGTGTCGAAGCCGGAGAAGTCGATGGCCGCCAGGTCTGCGAGGGCGGCGCCGCCCAGGGGCAGTTCGTTGCCGGCGGCGTCGAGCAGCCGCGCGCCGAGCCCCTGCAGCACACCCGCGCCGCCGTCGGTGTTGGCGCTGCCGCCGACGCCCAGGATGAACTGGCGGCAGCCGGCGTCGAGCGCCGCGCGGATCAGCTCGCCGGTGCCCAGGCTGCTGGCAGTCCGGGCAGAGTCCGAACCCGGCCGCGCGCCGTCGTCCTTGGACACCGCGGAGGGCGGCAGGACGGCGAGGCCGGACGCGGCAGCCATTTCGATCACGGCCTCCCGGCCGCGGACCGCGAACTCCGCCGTTAGCGGCTGCCCGGTGGGGCCGCTGACCACGGCGCGGCGGCGGGTGAAGCCGGAGCCGACGGCGGCGTCGAGGGTGCCCTCGCCGCCGTCGGCCACGGGAATCCGCAGTACCTCAAGGGTGCCCTGTCCCTCCAGGCTGCCTGGGCCGGCCGCTGTGGCGGAGCCCTTCCGGAGCCCTGATTCCAGGTGCCGGGCCACGTCCGGGGCGGAGAGTGAACCCTTGAACTTGTCCGGCGCGATCACGATGCGCATTGCTTGCCTATCTTCGGTACTTTTTCGGTGCGGCTGGTTTTTAGTCCTGCAGGCTGTTAGTCCTGCAGGGCCAGGATGGCGGTGGGGGCGTCGGCTGCGGTGGCGGCCAGTTCCTCGAACTCGTTCACGGCGTTGATCTCCAGGCCCATGGAGATGTTGGTGACCTTTTCCAGGATCACTTCAACCACCACGGGAACCTGGAACTCGCCCATCAGTGCCTTGGCCTTGTCGAACGCGGCGGGCATGTCCTCCGGGCTGGTCACGCGGATGGCCTTGCAGCCCAGGCCCTCGGCCACCTTGATGTGGTCCACGCCGTAGCCCTCGGTCTCGGGGGAGTTGATGTTATCGAAGCCCAGGGACACGTGGTAATCCATGCTGAACCCGCGCTGGGACTGGCGGATCAGGCCCAGGTAGGAGTTGTTCACCACCACGTGGATGTACGGCAGGTTGAACTGCGCACCCACGGCCAGTTCCTCGATCATGAACTGGAAGTCGTAGTCGCCGGAGAGCGCCACCACGTTCTCGCCCGGTTTGCCGCGCACGACGCCGAGGGCGGCCGGTGCGGTCCAGCCCAGCGGGCCTGCCTGGCCGGCATTGATCCACTTGCGGGCGCCGAACACGTGCAGCATCTGGGCGCCGGCGATCTGGGACAGGCCGATGGTGGACACGTAGGTGGTGTCCTTGCCGAAGGCCTTGTTCATCTCCTCGTACACGCGCTGCGGCTTCATTGGCACGTTGTCGAAGTGGGTCTTGCGGTGCAGGGTGGCCTTGCGCCCCGCGCACTCGGCTACCCAGCCCTTGTAGTCCGGGAGGGTTCCGGCGGCTTGGCGTTCGCGGGCGATTTCCAGCAGTCCGTCCAGGGCGGCGCCGGCGTCGGAGGCGATGCCGAAGTCCGGGGAGAACACGCGGCCGATCTGGGTGGGCTCGATGTCGATGTGCACGAACTTGCGGCCCGCAGTGTAGGTGTCCAGGCCGCCGGTGTGGCGGTTGGCCCAGCGGTTGCCGATGCCGATCACGAAGTCGCTGCGCAGGAAGGACTCGTTGCCGTAGCGGTGGGACGTCTGCAGGCCCACCATGCCGGCCATCAGTTCGTGGTCGTCCGGGATGGCGCCCCAGCCCATCAGCGTGGGGATGACGGGAACGTTCAGCAACTCGGCCAGTTCCACCAGCTGGGCGGAGGCGCCGGCGTTGATGATGCCGCCGCCGGCCACGATCAGCGGGCGCTCGCCTGCCGTCAGCATGTCCAGGGCCTTTTCGAGCTGCTTGCGGGAAGCCTTGGGCTTTTCGACGGGCAGCGGCTCGTAGGTGTCGATGTCGAATTCGATCTCGGTCATCTGCACGTCGATCGGCAGGTCCAGCAGCACCGGGCCGGGGCGGCCGGAGCGCATCAGCTGGAAGGCCTTCTGGAAGGCGCCGGGGACCTGACCGGGCTCCAGGACGGTCATGGCCATTTTGGTGACGGGCTTGGCGATGGACTCGATGTCCACGGCCTGGAAGTCTTCCTTGTGCAGCTTGGCCACGGGGGCCTGGCCGGTGATGCAGAGCATGGGGATGGAGTCGGCCCACGCGGCGTACAGGCCGGTGATCATGTCGGTGCCGGCCGGGCCGGAGGTGCCGATGCAGATGCCGATGTTGCCGTCCTTGGCCCGGCTGTAGCCATCGGCCATGTGGCTGGCGCCTTCAACGTGCCGGGCCAGGGTGTGGCGGATGCCGCCGTGGGCTTTCATGGCGGAGTAGAACGGGTTGATCGCCGCACCCGGCAGGCCGAACGCCTCGGTGGCGCCCTCCTTTTCCAGGATGGCGATGGCAGCGTCTACGGTGCGCATCTTGGTCATGGTGTGCTCCTAAAAAGTCTGTTTTTGGGTGTGCTGAAGTGACCCCGCGACTATCGCCGGGCACTCTATTGGGGTGCCGCCGTCGTACTTCCCGACGGCGGGCGGTGAGTTTGGTGGGCCAGTTTTTGTCCAGATAATGGCCGCTAAAGGTCCCTTTAGGGCCGATTATCTGGACAAAAACTCCGGGTGAGGTGGGCTGTTACTCCCGGCCTGGCTTACTCCCGGCCGCTGAGCTGGAGGACCTGCTTGAAGAGTCCGGAGTGGTCCAGGCCGCCGTCGCCCTGGTTGACGGTGGCGGCGACGAGCTGGGCGACGACGGCGCCGAGCGGGATGGAGACGTTGGCTTCGCGGGCGGCGGAGGTGACGATGCCCAGGTCCTTGTGGTGCAGGGCGAGGCGGAAGCCGGGGTCGAAGTTGCGGTCGAGCATCTTCTGGCCCTTCTGGTCGAGGACCTTGGAGCCGGCCAGGCCGCCGCCGAGGACCTTGAGGGCGGCGTCGGTGTCCACGCCGTAGGCCTCGAGGAAGGCGATGGCCTCGCCGAGGACCTCGATGTTGACGGCGACGATTAGCTGGTTCGCAGCCTTGACGGTCTGGCCGGAGCCGGAGGGGCCGACGTGGACGATGGTCTTGCCGACGGCGTTCAGGACGTCCTGGCCTGCCGCGAAGTCGGCCTTGTCGCCGCCGACCATGATGGACAGGACGGCGTCAATGGCGCCCTGTTCGCCGCCGGAGACCGGTGCGTCGAGCGGGCGGATGCCTGCTGCTGTTGCTTCGTCCGAGAGGCGCTTGGCGACGTCGGGGCGGATGCTGGATGCGTCGATCCAGAGGGTTCCCTTCTTCGCGTTGGCGAAGACACCGTCCGGGCCGGTGACAACGCCCTCGACGTCGGGGGAGTCGGGAACCATGGTGATGACGACGTCGGCGTCCTTGACCGCGTCGGCGATGCTGGAGGCGCCCTTACCGCCTTCGGAGACGAGCTTGTCGATCTTGTCCTGGCTGCGGTTGAAGCCGGTGACGGTGTGGCCGGCCTTGACGAGGTTGATGGCCATGGGCAGGCCCATGATTCCGAGTCCGATGACTGCAACGTTGCTCATGATGGTTCTCTTTCTGAAGTCTTTTTGGTGGTGCCGTGGTTCCAGGCGTGGGAGCGGGAGGGGATTAGCCGGCGGCGTGTTCGCGGATCGCCCAGCTGAAGGCGGTTTCCTGCGGTTCCTTGTATTCGAGGCCGATGTAGCCGTCGTAGCCGAGTTCGCGGCTGCGGGCGATCCACTCGCCGAGGGGAAGCTCTCCGGTTCCGGGAGCCCCGCGGCCGGGGTTGTCGGCAATCTGGATGTGGCCGAAGGCCTTGGCGTGATTCTCGATGACCGCGGCGACGTCGTCCCCGTTGACGGCCAGGTGGTAGAAGTCCGCGAGCAGCTTGATGTTCTGGGCGCCGGATTCCGCCTTGACCCGGGCGATCACGTCGAGCGCATCCCGGGCCTTGAGGAGCGGGTAGCGCGGGGCTCCGCTGACCGGCTCGAGGAGGACGGTGCCGCCGATCCGGGCCACGCCTTCGGCAGCGGCGGCCAGGTTCCCGGCGGCCAGTTCGTCCTGCTCCTCCGGGCTGAAGTCCTCCTGGCGATTGCCGTAGAGGGCGTTGAAGGCCTTGCAGCCGAGGCGCTCGCCGATGCCGGCAACGACGTCGATGTTGTCCTTGAACTCGGAGCAGCGTCCCTTCCAGGACACCAGGCCGCGGTCACCGCCCGGCATGTTGCCGGCGTTGAAGTTCAGGCCGGAGAGCTGGACGCCGGCGTCGGTGATGGCGCGCTCGAAAGCCGTGGTCTCGGCGTCGGAAGGGACTGAGCTCTCGAAGGGCCACCAGAACTCGACGGCGTCAAAGCCCGCCGCCTTCGCAGCTGCGGGGCGCTCGAGCAGGGGCAGCTCCGTCAGGAGGATGGAGCAGTTCACTGTGTACGTCATCGTAGGTCCTTCCGGGGAGGGGCTTTTGATCTATCTTCCTGCTTGGCCGGCTCTTCTGCGGTTTCCGCTTTGTGGAATTTAGATTCTGCTTTATGAAAAGTGTAGGGAACGGATGGCAGAGGAGTCAAGAGGGGGGGCGGTTAGGGTGAAAGGACGACGCCGTTAGACCATCGAGCGAGGAGAAGCCGTGGCCGCAGGATTCCGCATGACCGATGACGACAGGGTTGGGCCCGACGCGAGCCTGGCTGAAGACCTGCTTGAGTTGAGTTTGCTGACCGTGGAGGACCGCGGGCTGGGCGCCGTCGACTGGGCCGAGGGCGACCATCCGCTCGACAGGTAGCAGAAATCCGCGCGTGGAAATGCGGGAAGGGCCGGCACCCGAGGTGCCGGCCCTTCCTGATATTTGCAGTCCGCTTTCGCGCTGAAGCCTTACGGCCGCGCCGCGTCGACCAGGACGCCGTCGATACGGGAAAGCACCCCGGGCCAGCCGTTGCCCATGCCCAGGAAGGCCTCCTCGCCCATTGGGGTGTCGAGGCGGAAGCCAGCGTGCTCGAGGTGCAGGATAGTTCCGTCCTCGACGGTCTCAAGCGTCCATGTGATGGTGGTGTCCAGGGTGCCTTCGGCGAAGAGGAACTTGATCGAGGTGCCGGGATCGGCGTTGAGGATTTCGCACTGCTGCTGACCCCAGGCACCCATGTCCAGTGTGAAGCGGTGCCCAACGGTGGGGGCGACGTCACCGGGTGCCCACCAGCGGGCGAGCAGCTCCGGAGTCGTGAGCGCCTTCCACACTGCCTCCGGCGGGTGGGGGAAGTGGCGCGTGAGGCGGATCTTATTGTCGGTCATGAAGGGTTCTCCTCGTCCAGTAAGTTGCCCAGCGCGTCGAGGCGCTGGTTCCAGTAGTGCTCGTAATGCTTTAGCCAGCCGCCCACCTCGGCCAGGCCGGCGGCCTGAAGGTGGTACACCCGGTGCCGCCCGCGCCGCTCTTCCCTGACGAGTCCGGCCTCGCGGAGCACGGCGAGGTGTTCCGACGCTGCGGAGCGGCTCTGCTCGAGCAGTCCGGTGAGGTCACCCGCTGTCCGCGGCCCGTTCCGGAGCTCGTCGAGAATGGTGCGCCGTGCCGGGTTGGCCAGGGCGCCGAAGATGTCGGGAAGCACGCCTGCAGGATATGTCGGATATATCCGAAATGAAAGTGCCGCCGGGCGGGGTGAGCAGCAACCGGTGCGGGTGGCTGTTCGGCGTTCCGATGGCAAGAAGCGCAAAAAACCACTGTCTGACGGGGCCCCGGGCCCGTAAAATAGAGGTGGGGCCGACGGCAAGAGCCCCGGAGAGCGATCCTTACGAGCCCGGGGCGCCTTCCCAAACGCCGCCGGCCCTTACGAGTGCCAACAGCGCATGCCACCAGGTTCCGATCCGGTCACGGCTCTTCCCGCAAGATCACGGCCATGTGACCATGGGGCATGAGCGAAGAACTTATGGCGGCGGCACCCTCCGGCGGTGGCGCTCCCCGTAATCGAACGGCCGGAATGATCCACCCCGAAGGCTCCGAGGCAACACGGAAAATGCGCGAGCAGGCCAAACGGCGCCGGGAAGCAGAAGCAAAACTGCAGCTGCACCTCACGGAAACCCGCAACAAATCAGCAGGAACACCGGACCCTGCACTGTAGTGCACAGCACTCTGACGGCACCGCCCGGAACTCCGCAAAACAGCAATCACGGCGGCACCATTCCGGTGCCGCCAGCGTGCCGCCAGCGTGCCGCCAGCGTGCCGCCAGCGTGCCGCCGTCTCGCCAGTTAACCGTCTAGCCAATCAGCTGTCCGGCCAATTACGTCCGACGGCGGCACCAGCATTCTCGGCGCTGGGCCGTGTCAGCGCCGGCTCGCGTTAGTGCTGGCCGGAGGTGCCGCCCAGGGGCGGGATGGTGCCCGGGGCGCGGTCCGCGCTTTCGGCCCGGTCTGCGGCGCTTCGCGTGTCGCTTGCTATGGTCTCGTCCGAGTCGCCTTCGTCGTCAATCAGGCCGTTGGTCTGGTCAAAGGGATGGGCGACGGTCTCGTCCGTCAGCGCCGAGCCGGTGCCAGCCGCGGTTCCACCGCCAACAGCTTCGCCGGGTACGGTGTCCGCCGCGGTTCCGCCGGCGAAGCCCGGGACGTCCGTGGTATCGGTAACGACAGTGGTTTCGGTGTATTCAGGAACCACCGGGGTGACGGTTTCGTCGACGACATACACAGTGTCGGCGTCCTTGTCCTTGCCGCTCGCGGCAACTGCCGCTGCCGCGCCTGCTGCCGCGGCAACTCCGGCCGCCGCCGCCATCTTGCCGGAGACGCCTGCCTTGCCGCTGTCGCCGAGCGACCCGGCCGCATGCTCAACGCCCGGCGTGCCCACCGAGCCGCCTTCATTCACCGAGCCCCGCCAGGCGCCGCTGGCGTAGCCTTCGTCCTCGATGAACGCCTTGAACTTTTTGAGGTCGGCCTCGGCCTGGTGCTCCACGACATGGAGCTTGTCGCCGATCTTCTCCACGAGCCCTTCGGGTTCGTAGTCGATGAACAGCTTGATGGAGGTCTGTCCGCCGCCCACGTCTTCGAACTCCACCGAGCCGGCGTTGGTGGCGCCCTCGGTGGCGGCCCAGGCAACCTTTTGGTCCGGCTTCTGTTCGAGGATCCGCGCCTCCCACTTGCGCTTCACGCCCGCGATCTCGGCCACCCATTCGAGGCGGTCGTCGCTGAGCTGGGTCACTTTCTTGACGCCGCCCATGAAGTGCGGAAAGTCTTCGAACTGGGTCCACTGGTTGTATGCCGTGCTGACCGGCACGTTCACCAGAATGCGCTTCTCAACCCTCGTGCTCATAGTGTCTCCTTCGTCGAAGTGAACAGATGATGGTCCGGGATTCCGAAGTCATCAGCATGCTTACTATATCGTCGACGGCGGGGCGTGGCCAGAGCAGGTGACGCCCGGAGCGAGGTGATGAGGGGAAAAGGGGAAGCCTCTGCGCGAATCAAAGGACTCCAGCGCAGAGGCTTCCAGCGCTCCGATTTGGGGGGAAAGAGGAGAGCTGGGACTAATGTACAGCCGGATGGACTCCAGGGAACGCGCATTTGGCCGTTTCGGGAATTCTTGACTAAACCTTGAGTAGTTGTAGTGAATCGGCGGCGCTGGTCAGCCCGGCGAGCACATCGGCCGGCGGCCCGCCGGCGTCGATCCTTACCATGTCCGTGTACTCCGGCAGTGCCCACACCCCAAGACGGACGACGGCGAGCCCCGCCGGATCTTGTAGGGATCCTGCCGGAAAGTTGCGCCATTCTTGAGCCTTGCGGGGGACAGTATTGCGCAGGGGCCGTGCAGAAGCGCCGCGGCCCCCACAAAACACCAGGCACAAAGATCACCCCACACGGATCACCCAGACAGACCTTGGACTGGGACGGGCAGGCGCAATGGGGCACCGGCCCGTCCTTGGCACGTTCGTGGAATTAGCGGCGGGCAGTTGAGGGGCAGCTGGAATCACAGGAAGACGCTGCCCCGGATGACTGTGCGGCTGGCGCCGCCCACCCAGATGCTGTCGCCTTCGGTGGTGATGGTCAGCCGGCCGCCGCGGCCCAGGGCAGTGCCTTGGCTGACGGTGTAGTTGCCCTCGGCCACGCCTGAGCCGATGAGCCATTGCGCGAGGCCGGCGTTCAGGCTTCCGGTGACCGGGTCCTCGGGGATGTCCAGGCCGGGAACGAAGCCGCGCACCTCGAAGTCCGCCGGGCCGCCGTCCCCGTAGGCGCCGATGACGCCCACGTTCAGCCGTCCCATGGCCACGAAGTCCGGCGTCAGGTCGAGCACCTGCCGGGCAGAGGCCAGCCGGATGCCGAGCCAGCCCGGTCCGTTGTCCACCCAGTTGCTGTCCAGGACCTGCTCGGGCGTGATGCCCAGGCTGGCGATGGCCCGCTCCAGCACCTCGGGTTCCACGGGACCGGAACGGCGGAGCGGCGGGGCCTCGAAGAACTGTTCGCCGGCGGTCTGACTGATTTTGACGAGCCCCACCTCGCATTCCTGTACGAGTTCGCCCGGGCGCTGCGGCTGGCCGCCGATCTCCAGCCATGCATGCGCGGAGCCGAGCGTGGGGTGGCCGGCGAAGGGAAGCTCGGACGCCGGCGTGAAGATCCGCAGCCGGTAATCCGCTTCCGGTTGTGTCGGCTTCAGCAGGAACGTGGTTTCGGAGAGGTTGGTCCAGTTCGCGAAGCTCTGCATCTGTTCGGCGGACAGGCCGTCGGCGTTATGGACGACGGCGACCGGGTTGCCGGGCTTGGGCCCGGGGGCAAAAACGTCGACCTGCGAAAAGGGATATTCGTTCACGGTGGCGGCCATGCTGTTCTTTCTCTGGAAAGTCGACTTCGAATGCTCCTGCGGAGTCCCTAACCACGGTAGGTATCCGGACGCACCGGGCACCAGAGCCAATTCAGGAAAGTGGCCTGCCGGGAAAATGGCCTGCCCGCGCGCCCGCCTTGCCCGGACGCCGCCGGGAACGCCTCAGGCAGCAGGCGCCACAGCCTCAGTCGCCCGGCACTTCCACCGGTTCGCGCGGCGTGGCGAGCCCGTCCACCACCTCCACGCCCGGCAGCTTGAGGAGTTCGGCGGGGTCGAGGACGATCTTGCTGGACCTGTTGCCGCCGCCCATGACCACCCGGGGCACGTCCATCACGGCGCGGTCCACGTAGACGGGCAGCCCTTCGATGCCGGGCACGGTGACTCCGCCCACCAGCATGCCGGTCAGCGCGGTGGTGGTGCTGGCGTCGGCGAAGGAGGCCCGCTTGACCTCGAGCAGGGACCGGACGGAACGGTTCACGTCCAGCCGGGTGGTGCCGAGGACCACGCACACCGCATACCGGGCGGGCTCCACCTTCTTCGAGGCGACCAGGATGGTGTTGGCCGCCTGCTCAAGGCTGAAGCCGTAGTGGGCGCAGAACTCCGCCGTGTCCGCCAGCTCCGGCGAACATTCGAGGACCTCGTGGGTCACGCCGTGGACGGCCAGGGCCTCGGCCACCGCGGGCAGCAGGAGCGTGTCAGTCACAGGAGTCCTCCCTTGAGGGCACCGTCTTTGAGGGCTGTGTCTTTGACGGCGGGATCCGGACCAGCATCGGCAGGAACCGGATAGGCGCCCACGTTCCGGCGCAGGAGGAAGAACCGGTTGGAGGCGGGCAGCCACATCAGCGTGGCGCCTGCCAGCGTCAGGACCAGGCCGGCCAGGATCAGGGCTGTCAGGTCGACGGGTGCGCCGAGCGCCGACAGGGCTGCGGCGACGGTCAAAAGAAGGCGGGCCCAGCGCGCGCCGTACATCAAATGCTGCGCGGCCAGTACCTGCAGGGCGGTGAGCGGGACGGCGAACGCCACGAGATAGGGCACCGCCCAGTCCGGGATGGACTGGCCAAAGTCGATTCCGGCCACCTCCAGGATGACGGGCATCATACCGGCCACCACGGCGCTGGCTACCCAGCAGGCTGCCGCGAGCCGGACAGCCTGCGGTATGTTTCCTGGCCCAATGTTTCCGGACTCGCGAAAGCCCAGCTGCTGATCGCTCAATGAAGTCCCCATTCTTCAATTTGCGGTGTTCAATTTGCGGTGCTCATTTTGCGGTGTTTCCGGATTACCGGCGACGGCCTCAGCTTACAGTCTGTCTTAAGCCGCTGGACGTACACTGGCCTTCCCATCACTTCGAGGACCCGCAGCGAGGGTGCACCTGCATGCTTTGGAAGCTTCTTGTCCGGTACCTGCAGCCGCAACAGCGGTTGCTGATCGCCGTCGTCGTTTTTCAGCTGGCGCAGTCCATTGCGTCCCTGTATCTCCCCACGCTGAACGCGGACATCATTGACCTGGGTGTGGCCACGGGGGACACCGGCTACATCCTGCGTGTCGGCAGCTTGATGCTGCTCATCACCCTGCTCCAGATTTCGTGCGCGGTGACGGCCGTGTACTTCGGGGCCAAGGCGGCGATGGGCATGGGCCGGGACCTGCGCGGGGCGATCTTCACCCGGGTGGGTGGTTTCTCGGAACAGGAGGTCACCCGGTTCGGCCCGGCCAGCCTCATCACGCGGTCCACGAACGACGTCCAGCAGGTCCAGCAGTTGGTGCTGATGTCCGCCACGCTGATGGTGGCGGCGCCCATGCTCAGCATCGGCGGCGTGGTGATGGCCGTCCGGCAGGATGCCCAGCTGTCATGGCTGATCGCGGTGAGCGTGCCGGCGCTGCTGCTCGGCGTTGGGCTGATCGTGAGCCGGATGGTGCCGCTGTTCCGCCTGATGCAGCTGCGGATCGATGCCGTCAACAGGGTGCTGCGCGAGCAGCTTGCGGGCATCCGGGTGGTGCGGGCGTTCGTGCGCGAGGACCTGGAAACCGAGCGGTTCGCGGGCGCCAACGCGGATGTCACGGACACGGCGCTGCGTGCCGGGCGGCTGATGGCGCTCGCCTTTCCCGTGGTGATGCTGGTGCTGAACGTGTCCAGCGTGGCGGTGATCTGGTTCGGGTCGTTCCGGATCGAGGACGGTTCCATGCAGGTGGGCACGCTGGTTGCGTTCCTCAGCTACCTGCTGCAGATCCTGATGTCCGTGATGATGGCCACCTTCATGGCCGTGATGATCCCGCGTGCGGCCGTCTCGGCGGACCGGATCGGAGAGGTGCTGGAGACGGAGTCGTCCGTGCGTCCTCCGGTGAACCCGGTGATGTTTGCCGACGACGATTCCCGCAGCACCGGCACCGGCACCGGGACCGCCCCCGGTGAGCTGCAAATGCGCGACGTCGGATTCGCCTACCCGGGTGCCGAGCGGCCGGTCCTCAGCGGCGTCAGCTTTACCGCCGCCGCGGGCAGGACGACCGCGGTGATCGGCAGCACGGGCTCGGGGAAAACGACTCTGGTGAACCTCATGCCGCGGCTCTTCGACGCCACGTCCGGCGCCGTACTGATGGGCGGCGTGGACGTGCGGGAGCTGCACCCGGATCTGCTGTGGGGGCACATCGGCCTGGTGCCGCAGCGGCCGTACCTGTTTTCCGGAACCGTGCGCAGCAACCTGCTGTACGGCAAGCCGGATGCCACCGAGGAGGAACTGTGGCACGCACTGGCCACCGCCCAGGCCGCGGACTTCGTGCGCCAGATGGAGGGCGGCCTGGAGGCTCCCATCTCACAGGGCGGCACCAACGTCTCCGGCGGGCAGCGGCAGCGGCTGGCGATCGCCAGGGCGCTGGTGAAACGGCCCGAGCTGTACATTTTTGACGACTCGTTTTCCTCGCTGGACACCGCCACGGACGCCCGGCTCCGGCAGGCGCTGCGGCGGGACACTGCCGGGGCCACGCTGGTGATCATCGCGCAGCGCGTCTCCAGCATCGTTGACGCGGACCAGATTTTAGTGCTCGACGGCGGCAGGATCGTCGGGCGCGGAACGCACGGGGAGCTTTTGGAGACGTCGGAGACGTACCGCGAAATCGTGTCCTCGCAGCTGGCGGCGGAGGAGGCGGCATGAGCACCTCAAGCCGCGCCCGCGGCACTGGTACCGCCCCCGGAGCCGACGCCCCTGGAGCCGGCGCCCCTGGAGCCGGGGCCCACGGAACCGGCGCTGCCCCGGGAACCCAGCGGGCCGACGTCGTACGCATTCCCCGGCCCACGGGAGGGCCGGGACGCGGCGGACCGTTTGCCGGGATGAGTGTTCCGGCGGAGAAGGCAATGAATTTCGGGCCGTCGGCCCGGCGGCTGCTGGGGGAGCTGCGTCCCGAGCGGGCGTGGCTGGCGCTGGTACTGGCTCTCGCCGTCGTAAGCGTGGCGTTTTCGGTGACCGGGCCGCGGCTGCTGGGCGAGGGCACCAACCTGATCTTCGCCGGAGTTGTGTCCAAAAACCTGCCGGCCGGGGCGAGCAAGGAGCAGGTGATCGCCGGGCTGCGGGCATCCGGCAAGGATGCGCAGGCGGACATGCTCGGGGCGATGACCCTGACGCCGGGGGCGGGGATCGACTTCGCGGCGCTGGCGAATGTGCTGCTGTGGGCGCTGGCGCTGTATGTGCTGGCGTCAGCGTTCGGGTGGATCCAGGCGTACGTGCTCAACGGCGTGGTGCAGCGGACCGTGTACCGGCTGCGCGAGCGGATCGAGGCGAAGATCCACCGGCTGCCGCTGCGGTACTTCGACTCCATTCAGCGCGGCGAGCTGCTCAGCCGCGTGACGAACGACGTGGACAATATCTCGCAGAGCCTGCAGCAGTCGATCAGCCAGGCGGTCACGTCGCTGCTCACGGTGCTGGGCGTGCTGGTGATGATGTTCCTGCTCTCGCCGGTGCTCGCGCTGATTGCGCTGGTGACGGTGCCGCTGACGCTGGTGACCACGGCGCTGATCGCCAAGCGCTCGCAGAAGCTGTTCGTGGCGCAGTGGAAGCACACGGGGGAGCTGAACGGGCAGATTGAGGAGACGTACACGGGGCACGCGCTGGTGAAGGTGTTTGGCCGGCAGCGGGAGGTGGAGGAGCGGTTCCGGCAGAAGAACGCGGAGCTGTTCGAAGCGAGTTTTGGGGCGCAGTTCATTTCTGGCCTGATCATGCCTGCGCTGACGTTCATCGGGAACCTGGTGTACGTGGGGGTCGCGGTGGTTGGCGCGCTGCAGGTGGCGTCCGGCGCCATGCAGCTGGGCGACGTGCAGGCGTTCATCCAGTACTCGCGGCAGTTCACGCAGCCCTTGGCGCAGCTGGGGTCCATGGCCAACCTGCTGCAGTCCGGGGTGGCGTCCGCCGAACGGGTGTTCGAGCTGCTGGATACGGAGGAGCAGTCGGCGGATCCGGTGCCTGGTTTTACGGACCGTTCGTTTGACGGCGGGCGGGGCCGGCTGGTGTTCGAGAACGTCTCGTTCTCCTATTCACCCGACAAGCCGCTGATTACGGACCTCAGCCTCGTGGCGGAACCGGGGCAGACCGTGGCGATCGTAGGACCTACCGGGGCCGGCAAGACCACCCTGGTGAATTTGATGATGCGGTTCTACGAGCTGGATGCCGGGCGGATAACGCTCGACGGCGTGGACGTCACCTCTGTCCCCCGGCGCGAGCTGCGCTCGCGGATGGGCATGGTGCTGCAGGATACGTGGCTGTTCGGCGGGACCATCCGGGACAACATCGCGTACGGACGGCCCTCGGCGTCGGAGGCCGAGATCGTGGAAGCGGCGCAGGCGACCTACGTGGACCGCTTCGTGCGCGCCTTGCCGGAAGGGTACGACACTGTGCTCGAGGACGAGGGCTCCAATGTGTCGGCCGGCGAGAAGCAGCTGCTGACGATTGCGCGGGCGTTCCTGTCGCGGCCGTCGGTGTTGATCCTTGACGAGGCGACGAGTTCGGTGGATACCCGGACGGAGCTGCTGGTGCAGAAGGCGATGAGCGCGCTGCGGAGCGACCGGACGAGCTTCGTGATCGCGCACCGCCTCTCCACGATCCGCGATGCCGACCTCATCCTGGTGATGGAGGCCGGGCGGATCGTGGAGCAGGGCACGCACGCTTCTCTTTTGGCTGCCGGTGGGGCGTATGCGCGGCTGTACGAGGCGCAGTTCGCGGCGCCCGCGGCCGAGGTCTAATTCGCCCGCTGAGCGCGAACGGAGACTTCTGATCCCCTGGTTCGGGGCCTCAGGTGTCTGTTCGCTGCAAGGGCCATGCTGGAAGGGTGTTCGTTGCTCGCAACTGCTGCCACGGCTTCGTGCAGACCTGGCGGGCCCGGCTCCTCGTGTGCCGGTGTAGCTCTTGGGGCACCCTCAGCGGTTATGCCGAGGTCGCGGTTATGCCGATAGATGTGGCGGCGGATTGCGGCTTGGCGGCGTGGGGCGCGCGAAGTTCGGCATAACGAAAAGGCCGAACGTGGAGTGATACTTCTTTCTCCATTGTCTGGAGAGGAGCAGTGTCATGGCAGGTCCGCGCAGGGCCACAGTGTCTGGTCCGCTTGGTGGGTATGTGGAGGGCTTTGTATCGGAGCTCGTCCAGCTCGGGTATTCGCCGCCCAGTTTCGAGGCGCAACTCCGGTTATTGAGGTTCCTGTCGGGGTGGCTGGCGGCGGAGGGGCTGTCAGCTGAGGAGTTGACGGTTGCAGTGGCCGGGCGCTTTCTTGATGAGCGCCGCAGAGTCGGAAGATGCGGTCGGAGCGGGCGCTAGCGCCGCTACTGGGGTACCTTCGGCGGCTGCGTGTGGCACCTGCGCCAGAGCCGGTTGCGCCCGGATCCCCGGCAGAGGTGCTGCTGGCGGGATTCACTAATTACCTGTTGGTGGAGCGCGGGTTGGCGCCGCGCACGGTGGCTGGCTACGTGGGCCATGTTAGGCCTTTCCTCGCCACGTTCCCTGGCCCTGACAGCTGGCAAGGGCTCACCGCAAGGCAAGTAGATGGGTTCGTGACCCGGTGGGCGGTTGGGCGCCCTATGGCGTCGGTGAAGGGGCGGGCGAAGGCGCTGCGGGCATTGCTTCGTTGGATGTGGCTGGAGGGGACGATCTCAGCGCCTCTGGCTGAGGCGGTTGGTTCGTTCGCGCCGGAGAGAGGGACACGGCCACCCAGGGCATTGGCCGCTGCCGAAGTGGCCGCCCTGAGGATGGCGGTGAGCGAGGGAGCAGATCGCGTTCGGAACGAGGCGATGGTGCCTTGATGCTGGGGATGGGTTTGCGCGCCGGGGAGATCGCGGGACTGCTCCTGGAAGACATCGACTGGCGGGCCGGCCTCGTTCGAGTCCATGGCGAAGCCGACCGCGTTGATGTGCTCCCTCTGCCGCCTGACGTGGGCGCGGCCGTGGCCGCGTATGTGGTGGAGGAACGCCCGTCTGTCGCGGGAAGTCGCCAGGTGTTCTTGAGATCGCCCGCTCCGCACGCTGGTCTGTCGGTTCCCGGCGTTTCACTCATGGTGACGGCGGCGTTGCGCCGAGGCGGGGTCACTGGCCCAGGTGCCGCGCATAGATTGCGCCACACCGCCGCCTGCGGAGTACTCGCAGCAGGTGGCGGCCTGATCGAGGCGAGCCAGCTGCTGCGGCATTCACAGGTGGGTTCCGCCGGCATTTATGCCAAGGCGGACCTTCCGGCCCTGGGGACTTTGGCCCGTCCATGGCCAACAGCGGAGGAGAGGCAATGAGCATTGATCTGACTGCAGCCGCCGAAGCATGGCTGGCTGAGCGCCACGCCCGCGGCTACCTGATGAGGGATCAGCGCTGGCTGATCGCAGGCTTCCTCCACGGTCTGGTCCTGCAGGGGATCAACAAGATCACCACTGCCGATGCCCTGGCCTACGCCTACCAGCCGCGAACCAGCACTCAACGGTGGCAGGCGGCCCGACTGCGAGCCGTCGCCGGGCTGGCCGCCTACGTGCACGACGTTGATCCGGAGGCCGCCGAACTGATCCCTCCCGGGCTGATCCGTTCCCGAACTACGCGTCGGCTGCCTTATCTCTACTCTGCTGAGCAGGTCAGCCGTCTGATGGTGGCTGCAACCACAGTGCTCACTCCGCAGCTGTTCGGGCTCAGCGTTCGCACGCTGATCGGCCTGCTGGCGGTGACCGGAATGCGCAGCGGCGAGGCCTTTGCGCTTAACGTCGAGGACCTTGATGCCGACCAGGCGCTGTTGATGGTAACCGGCAAGTACGACCACCAGCGGTTGATTCCGTTGCATCCCACATCCCTTGCCGCCCTCCGGACCTACCAGGCGCAGCGGCCACACAAGGTGGCCAAACCGGGGCGCCCGCTGCTGTTCGGCCCCCAGGGCGGTCGGCTGAACCAGGACAAAGCCCGAGCCGCTTTCGCCCGCCTGGTCAGGGAGTGTCAACTGCCGGACAGGGCTGGCTGCGGGTCTCCCCGCCCGCACGACCTGCGCCACAGCTTCGCAGTCAACACCCTCATCGACGCCCACCATCAAGGTGCTAATGTCGACGCCCGGCTGGCTACTCTCGCTACCTTCCTCGGCCAAGCCCAGCCTGCCAACACTTACTGGTATCTCACTGCCAGCCCCGAACTAATGGCTGTCGTCGCCCGACGGGCGGCGGGCCCTGAAAGGAGGGCCCTGCCATGACCGCACTGGCACCTACCCTCGAATCGTTCTTCACCGGCTTCCTGCTCGCTCAGCGTGCTGCCAGTCCTCACACCGTCGCGGCTTACCGTGACACGCTGCGTCTGTTCTTGGTTTAAGTCCATGACCACAAAGGGATCGCACCCAGTGACCTGGATTTCTCAGTGCTCGACGCTCCTCTAGTCGGCGAGTTCCTCGCCGCCCTCGAACAGCAGCGACACAACAGTGTCCGGACCCGCAATGCCCGCCTGGCTGTCATCCACTCGTTGTTTCGCCATGCAGCGCTGCGCCACCCCGAGCATGCCTCCCAGATCGCGCGGGTCCTGGCCATCCCCGCGAAGAACACCCGCCGGGGCGTCATCTCCTGGCTCACCGACCCCGAGGTCGAGTCACTGCTCGCCAGCCCCGACCAGAAAACCTGGACAGGCCGACGGGACCACCTGCTGATGCCGACGGGACCACCTGCTGATAAGGATCATGATCACCACCGGAATGCGCGTCGGGGAGACGACCGGCCTCACCAGAGGTGACGTTTACCTCGGCAAGCCCGGCGCCCACATCGCTTGCCACGGCAAAGGCCGCAAAGACCGCGCGACCCCCATCGATGTCCTCACAGCCACCACCTTGAAGAACTGGCTGGCTGAAACGCCGGGCCCAGTCACGAGGGCCCTGTTCTGTCCGCGTGGCACCGCCAGGAAGATGTCAACCGATGCAGTGGCCCAAAGAATCACCCTCCACGCATCCCGAGCAGCGAGCACCTGCCCGACGATCGCCGCCAAGAACGTCACACCACACGTGCTGCGCCACACCTGCGCCATGCGGATGCTCGCTGTCGGAATAGACTCCACAACCATTGCGCTGTGGCTCGGCCACGAGTCGCCGGCGTCGACGAATGCCTACCTCCACGCCGACCTCGATCTCAAACAGCGAGCTCTAGACCGCACCGCCCCGCCGCGGGGCAAACCCGGACGTTACCAGCCAACCGAGAAGCTGCTCGCCTTCCTCGAAGCCCTCTAACACCAGCCACTTATGCCGAACTTTCCTCTCGCGCGCCCACGGGGCCAACAGCAATCAGGGGACAACATCGGCATAACCGCGACCTCGGCATAACCGCTGGAGGTGCGCCAAAAGCGACACTGCCTGCCCGGCTCGGTCCGCCCCAGCTACGCGGATCTCGGCTGGAGAATCCAGTCTTTACAGCCCAGGAAACGCTCATTTATAGCCCGCGGGGTGCCTGTGGACGGCACAGGTTCGAAAATCGTGCCACCTTTCGGACTCGAGGACCCCAACCGAGAGATAGCTGGCAAGCAGGATCTTCTATTTACACTCTCGAATTTGGCTAGATGACGGGGGAGTAGCTGTGAGGTGTCGCTGGAGGACCGTCATACGCGACTGAAGCAGCCTTAGCCTGGCCTATCAGGATGTGGACGCATAAAGGGTCATACAGCAGCGGTGAAGTCCCGGACGCGAGAGCTCTAAAGCGGATGAGGCCTGGCTTCTCAAACGCCGATATCAGGCCTTCCGTCAACCTGGAGCGGTGCGAGGAACGAAGATGTTGACCCTGCAGATTGGCTATCCGGTCCGGGACTACGAGGCATGGAAGAAAGTCTTCGACACCGACCCCGCAGGCCGGGCCGCCTCAGGCGCCCGGTCTGTCCGCGTGTTCCGGGATGCAGAGGACCAGAACAGCGTGGCCGTGCTCCTGGACTTCGACTCTAAGGATGCTGCGAGCGGCTTTCTGGAAAAGCTGCGCAGCCAGGTGTGGGATAAGCCGGATGTGATCGGGCAGCTGATGAGGCATCGCCGACAGCCAAAATTCTGGAAGAGGTGGCCCGCGAAGGCCAGGCCGCGGGCTGACCCAGCTTCAAAAAGGGGCGGCCTGCGCCGCTCATCGAATGCAATATCAACCGAAGTTGCTGGTGGACCGGTGTATTCGGAACCTGCGAATGCCACTGCTTCAATTGCTTGTATTACACTGCCCGCCGCAGCGCCGACTACCGGCGTTCTCGGCTTGGACGAGGCTGTCTACGGCTGCATTAGTCGATCAAAACGGGCGGGCAGTTGCCCACGCTATCGATCGTTGCCGCCGATACTCCAGGACTTCGAGGTCCTGATCGCTTTCGACCGATGCCAGGTTGATGGAGGCCAGCCGTTGCGCCAGGACGGTCGGGTCGATAAGGCGTGCCTCTATCAGGGCTTCGACAAACTCGAAGTCCTTCTCCCGGTGCGCCATGAGCTTTGCCGCGCATAAGTCGTGGGGTTCCAGGCAAAGCCCTGTGGCGTTGTTTGTGGCTTCGTTGCGCACTCCGACCAGACGGTATTCCCAGTCCGGAGGCAGAATTGCCGTTCTCTTGCCGACGCCTTCGATGTAGAAGCCGTAAGTGGTGTGGAACTCTGACCATTCGCCCGCGTCAAAGCTGAGCTGATCGCTCAAGGCGTCTGCGTCTTCGTCCCGCATTGGAGCGATGTCCACTTCGGGGGACATGGTGGCCGCTGCCGGGAGTTGATCCTCGGTGTAGGAGCCCAGGATCGACTGGCTGCCGATGATGATCACCTGGTCACCTGAACGATTTGGGTCGCGGCACGGATGGCGTGTTCGAGTTCAGCCCTTCGCAAGCAATTGCGCTTTCTTCATCGCGACAAGCCTGTCCTCAGGGCTCAAAGCGCCTGCAAAGGGGCTGATCTGGCGAAGGTCGCTGCCTTCTTCGGTATCGGCGAGCATGGCCCTTTCCAGTTCGTCATCGGGTAGCTGGAGAAGTTCTTCCCACCGGTCCAGCCAACGTTCAGCGACGGCGGCACGCGGGGTGTGGCGCAGGCGTTCAAGGTTCGTCCGCGCCAGGCTGCGCAACCGCAAAGGTTCCTCATGTAGGCGCATCCCCAGAATGACGTGCAGCTCGTAAGGGAACCGTTGCTCACGGCGGCCGACAGGATGCCGGCCTTTTGCTGCACGAAGGGCATCCTGAATCACCGCGGGACTGCTTCCCACCCGCTGCGCAATGGCCCGCACTGAAAGCCCCGAGGCGTGGAGGCCGAGAATGCATTCCTGCCGGCGCCGGGCGTAGCTCAGCATCCGCTGCCGGGCCTCTTCCGTCTCGGCGGCCAAGTCCCTGGCTTCAGCAGCTAGCTGCTCAATGACGCCGTCTTCCATTTCTGTATGGTACCCCCATACAGATGCTCTGCCAAAGGCGGGTGGGCCAGAAAGGGGCCCGGCCGATCCATATGCACGCTGATCCTGTTGAGGTATACCCCGCCCTAGAAAAAGCCGGGTGGGGGTAGGGCAAAAGCGACACTGCCTCGCATGCCCAGGCTTACTCGAATAAACCGTGTCGGCTAACGAATGCACTCTTTACCGGCCCCGAACACGCATTCATAGGCCGCAGGTTGCCTGTAAACGCCAGGTCTGGTGAAACCTTGGCCCCTGCGGTTACGCGGAACTCCATCGGGGAGATGGTCGAAGATCGTGGTCCTCTATTCACCTGCTCGAAATCGGCGCCGTGACAGGGGAGTAGCCGTGAGATGTCGCGTTGGAGGACCGTCATACGCGACTGAGTCACCACGCCGGGCCACGATGCCTCCGTTCATGAGGACCTACAGTTCATTTGGCGCCGGCCGCTTTCGGGGAGCGGCCGTGCTTTGGCGGATCACGAGTCGGGAGGGGACGAGAGTTACGCCCGGCTCGGTGGTGTTGGTGCGGATTTGCTGGAGGACGTTGTCGACGCATTCGTTGCCGACGTCGGAGAAGTTCTGGTGGATCGTGGTCAGCGGGGGTGCGAAGGAGGAGGCTTCGGGGACATCGTCGAAGCCGACCAGGCTGATGTCTTCGGGGACGGATTTCCCTTTTTCCCGCAGGGCCCGGAGTACGCCGAGGGCCATGTGGTCGTTGGCGGCGAAAACGGCGGTGCAGCCCGGTTCGTCAGCGAGCCGGAGCCCTGCTGCATAGCCGGAGTCCGCTGACCAGTCGCCGCGGAGCACCGGCGGTACGGGCCTGCCGGCGGCGGTGAGGGTGGTGCGCCACGCGGTGGCGCGGCGTTTGCTGGCAAAGGACTCCTCGGGGCCGGTGACGTGCCAGACGGTCTCGTGGCCCAAATCCAGGAGGTGCTTGACTGCCTTGTGGGCGCCGTCGGCCTGGTCGGTGTCCACCACGCTGTAGCCGTCACCGGCGTCCGAGTCGACGACGACGACCTTCACTCCCGGGGGCAGCGTAACTGTCGCTGCCTCGAGGAGGTGGACCTCCATGATGGCGATCACCGCGTCGACGGCGAGTTCACCCAGGCGGGAGAACGCGCCCTGGATGCTGGCCTGTGTCGGGGCGGTGACCGGGATCAGCGTGATGGCGAAGTCTTGCCGGGCTGCGTGCAGGGCAATGGCCTCCAGGGTGCGCATGTTGCCAAGTGAGGACAGCGAGAACGTGATCACCCCGATGGTCCTAAAACTGCCGCGCCTCAGTGCCCGTGCCGCACTGTTGGGCCGGTACCCCAGCTCATTCATCGCAGCAATGACGTGCCGCCTGGTGGCAGCGCGCACGTCAGGGCTCCCGTTCGCCACCCGGGACACAGTCTGCGTCGAGACTCCCGCCAGCACCGCGACGTCCACCATCGACACAGGATTAGTGGCCGTCTCCGCAGGTTTGGCAACCGCATTTTTCAGTCCGGCGTCCGGTCGGGACCGGCCGCGTGACCCCGAGTCGGGACTTTCCAATCGACCTCGTTGCTCCCGGGGCCGGTTCTCGTCAAGATCCGAGCACATCTGTCCTACCTAGTTTGCCGCGAGCCGTTTAGATGGCACTCGCTAGAAGAAAAGTCAGTTGAGTTAGCGATAAATCAGCACCCTTACTAGTGCAACCGATCATAGAATGCCCGCCTTCTCCTTCATTCTCCGCGGTTTCCAGCGGAAATACCAGCACGCATCAAAACTTCAGAAAATTTCCTGCGGCTCTTGATAGTGCGCTAACTCAGCGTGTAAGTTGGGCCACATAGCCCCAGAGGCGGGGCGCTCACTGACACAAGGGAGTGTTTTCATGCAGAGAACTACAACTGGATTGCGTCCGAGCAAGAGGCTGGCCATGGCGGCCCTGTGCACGTCGATTTTGACGGTCGCAACGCTGGGGCTGGCGGGATGCAAGAGCGGCAGCGTGGCGGCGGACGGGGGTGAAAAGGCTTCAGGCAAGGGATTGGTTATCGGCTGGAGCCAGCGCGGCATCAGCGGCAGCGACTGGTGGAAGACCCTGGTCGAGGGCGGCCAGGCCGAGGCCGGCAAGGTCGGGGCGCGCTTGGAACTGCTGGACGCCAACGGCGACACTGTACGGCAAAACGCCGACGTGCAGACTCTCATTACCAAGGGCGTGGACGTCGTCGTCATGAATCCGAACGACCCGATTGGGGTCGGACCCTCGATCCAGGCGCTGAAAGACGCTGGTATACCGGTGGTGACAGTCAACTCAAGCATCGACAAGTCTTTGGTTCCCGACATGTTCTGCTACGTGGCTGAGGATCAGGAGCACACAGGCTCGCTCGCCGGCAAGGTAGCGGCAGAGCGGGCACTTGAGAAGTATGGCGACAAGGGGCCGGTCAAGATCGTCGGCATCGGTGGCTTCCCCGGAGATGTTCTTAGCGACCTACGTTTCAACGGCTTCATGGCCGGGTGGAACAGCGTCATGGACAAGCACCCCGGTGTCAAAACGGTGAAGCTGGACACCAAGTACGGCGAGTGGAAGCCCGACAAGGCGCTGGCCCCGATCCGTGACGTCGCTACCGCCAATCCCGACCTTAAGGTCGTCTACAGCATGAGCGATGTCATGCACGGCGGCATCGTCCAGGGTTTGCAGCAGGCCGGCCTCTGGGGTGACGGGATCATCATGGCCAGCTATGACGGTGGCATGGGAGCCATCAAGGAAATGGTGGACAACCCGAAGGGCCCCCTCCAGGCTGACGCGTCCAATCAGCCGTGGGACCAGGGAGCGGCCGCTGTCCGCATGGCAATCGCAGCCGTCAAGGGTGACCAGGCCCAGTGTCCGGACAAGACGAACTACATCGACACAACGGTGGTCACGCCCGCGGACGCGCCCAAGTACTACGTCCCCCAGGACACTTACGTCCGCGCCCACGGCTAAGGCCTCCCGGCTTTGACGAGCGGTCTGCAGCCAGCCAATTCTTCCCCTAAAGTCCTAGTTAAGGAACAGCTATGTCCGCCAGCAACCCGGCACCGGTAGCGTCAGCCTCCGGGACCGCAGGGCAATCACATCGAAATGCCCCGGAACTCGAACTCGACGGCATCACCAAGTCCTACCCGGGCGTAAAGGCTCTGAAAGGCGTCAGCTTCCGCGTCGCCCACGGGTCCATCCATGCGCTGGCAGGGCAGAACGGGGCCGGCAAGTCCACCCTCGTCAAGATTCTTTCCGGCGCCGAGTCCCCGGACTCAGGAAGCATTCGCCTTGGTGGCGAGCTCCAGCATTTCCGGGATCCGACGGACGCCCAGCGGGCTGGTATTCACACCATTTACCAGGAACTCTCCCTCGTGCCGTCCCTGTCCGTGGCCGAGAACATTTTCCTCGGCCAACTGCCCCTGCGCGGCGGTGCGGCCGTGGACTGGCAGCGGATGCAGGTACAGGCACGCAACGCCCTGGACCGGGTGGGCTTTGACCTGGACGTACGCCGTCCGGCCGGCAGCTACTCCACCGCAGAACAGCAGGCAGTGGAACTCGCCAAGGCCCTGCACAAGGACGCAAGGGTCCTCCTGTTGGACGAACCCACGTCGACCTTGCCCATGCCTGACGTGGAACGGCTCTTCACGGTCCTCCGGTCCCTGTCCGAGCAGGGCGTGACGCTCCTGTACATCTCCCATCGCATGGACGAACTCTTCTCGCTCTGTGATGCGGTAACCGTGCTGCGTGATGGGGTGAATGCCGCGGACTTGAAGACGGCGAACTCGAAGCCGGCGGACGTCGTAACGGCGATGGTCGGGAAGAGCCTCGAAGGGTCCATTGCGGACGCCGCGCTCCGCGGAGAACGCTCACCACGCCTCGGCCCCGGCGCCCGCGAACGCGTAATTCTCTCCGCTCGCGACCTCTCCGAGCAAGGATACGTGGACAAGGTGTCGTTCGAACTGCGCGAAGGCGAAGTCCTCGGCATCTCCGGGCTCATCGGCAGCGGCCAGTCCGAGCTCGCAGGCCTCATCGCCGGGGCACGGAAGCGGACCTCCGGCGAGATCAGCGTCGATGGGCAGACAGTAGACTTCCGCGCGCCGCGGGACGCGATCCGCCGCGGCATAGGCCTGCTGCCGCAGGACCGGAAGGCCGCAGGCTTCATCCCTGACATGGGTGTCGCCGGCAACATCACACTGGCCAGCCTGCCGCAGTTCAGCCGCCTGAGCGTGATCCAATCCAGGCGGGAGCGCAGCATCGCCACCGACATGATCGACCGCCTGGGAATGAAGGTCTCCGGCGTGACCCAGCCCTTGAAAACACTGAGCGGCGGAACCCAGCAGAAGGCCATCCTGGCCCGATGGCTCGTCCGTCAGTCACGCATCCTCGTATGCGACGAACCCACCCGCGGAGTGGACGTCGGAGCCAAGGAAGACATGTATGAGCTCATCCGCGAGTTCGCGCAGGCTGGAGGAACCGTCGTGGTCGCGAGCTCGGAGATCACGGAGGCGGTGATGTGCGACCGTGTCCTCGTCATGGCCCGCGGCCGTGTCGTCGCAGAACTCGACCACGACGAGATCGACCCCTCCGGCAACGCCATCCTCGAACGCTTCGCCTGACAGCGCCATCCACCAGATTTCTATCCAGGAGAACAACCATGTCCCGGACCCTGTCGCCTCTGCCCCAGCGCAGCGGCACCACGTCCTCATCGCCGAGCATCGCCTCGCGCCTGCGGAGCAGCGCCCTGCGCGCCCTACCCAAGAGCTATCTCATCCTGGTGCTCCTCGTGATCATCGCGGTGGGCTACTACGTCTCCGATGACTTTCTGACGTTCCGTAACGCAGAGAATGTCATCACCGCTGCATCGATCGTCGTCGTGCTCGCCATAGGCCAGTACTTCGTGATCCTGACCGGCGGTATCGATCTCTCCGTCGGGTCCATCCTCGCGATGTCCACGGTCCTCACCGCACTCACCCTGCAGGCCGGCATGCCCACAGGCGTGTCCGTGCTGTTCGTCCTGGCCAGCTGCGGGATCGCAGGCCTCGTAAACGGCATCCTCGTCGTGGGGCTGAACATCCCTCCGTTCATCGCGACACTGGCCATGATGAGTGCCGTGAAAGGCTTCAGCTACATCATCCAGTCAACGAGCCTCATCGAGATCCGGGACCAGTCGTTCATCCAGGCCTTCTCCCGCGGTACGTTCCTCGGGATGCGCAACCCGGTTTTGATCTTCATCATCGTGGCGGTCGTTGCGGCGCTCGTGGCCAAGTACACGACGTTCGGCCGCTCGCTGTACGCGATCGGCGGCAACCCTGAGGCCTCCCGGCTTTCCGGGCTGCCCGTCGCCCGGAACCTGATCATCACCTACACCATCTCCGGAGTGCTCGCGGGCCTGGCAGGCCTGGTCGCAGCGGCCCAGCTGCGGCAGGGAAGTTCCCTCATCGGCGTCGGCTATGAACTTGACGCCATCGCAGCCGTCGTCGTGGGCGGGGCCTCCCTCATGGGCGGCAAGGGCGACCCCCTGAACGCGGTGATCGGCGTGTTCATCCTGACGACCATCATCAACATCATGAACCTCGTCGGGATCTCCTCCGAGCCGCAGCTGGTGATTAAGGGCGCGGTGATCGTTCTCGCCGTTTTCCTGTCCAGCGCAGGTGGCGTCCAAAGGATCTCCGGCTTCTTCTCCAAACATTTCCGGCGTACCCAAGCTGCCTAAAACCCAGCCCGCTTAACCGCCCATCATCAACTCATTCAGCTTCAGAAAGCAGGAATACATGTCCATTCGTCCCTTCGGCCGCACCAGGCTCACTGTCTCCGATATCTGTGTCGGCACGAGTGCGCTCGGCAGCTTTCCCGCCCAATACGGCTACGAAGTCGATGAAGATACCGCCGTCGCCACGATCCACCGTGTCTTCGACGGACCCTTCACCTTCATCGACACGTCCAACGAGTACGGCGGAGGTGCCAGTGAAGAGCGGATTGGCCGGGCGATCGCCGAGCGCGGCGGCATCCCCGAGGGATACGTCGTCGCCACGAAGGTCGACCCGGTTCCCGGGAGCACCGATTTCTCCGGGGACCGGGTCCGCCGGTCCGTCGAGGAGAGCCTGGAACGCCTCGGCCTGGACCGGCTCCAGCTCGTCTACCTGCACGACCCCGAGAAGATCTCGTTCGAGGAGGGTGTGGCCAAGGGAGGCCCGCTCGAAGCCCTCATCGATCTCCGGGATCAGGGTGTTATCCAGTACCTGGGGGTCGCCGGGGGGCCGATCGATCTGGAGCTGCAGTACCTTGCCACAGACGCGTTCGACGCCGTTATCAGCCACAACCGTTACACCCTCGTGGAACAGACCGCCGAGCCGCTCCTCGAGGACGCAGCCCGGCGCGGGGTCGCCTTCGTCAATGCTGCGCCCTTCGGCGGCGGGATGCTTGTCAAGGGACCGCGGGCCGTCCCGCGGTACTGCTACGCGCCTGTCAACCAGGCGACGATCGACCGGGTCCTGCGCATGGAAGCGCTGTGCGGGCAGCACGGCGTCCCACTCGCCGCAGCCGCCCTGCAATTCTCCGTGCGCGACGAGCGCGTGGCGTCCACCATCGTTGGAATGTCCCGCCCGAACCGTGTCGAGGAGACCCTTCGTCTGCTAAACCATGACATCCCGCAGGAACTCTGGGACCAGCTCCTGCCACTTGCAAACGCGGGCCGGAACGGAATCGAAGCCGTGACAGTCTGACCCCGCCGGGGCGCGAAGCAGGAATTTACGAAAGGAAACGAAGCAATGACCAGGAAGAAGCAGCCTGAGCCGGTGGACGTCGTCATCGTCGGCGCAGGCGCCGGCGGGGCCACCGCGGCAAAGGTGCTGTCCGAGGCTGGCCTGAAGGTGGTGGGCCTCGAGCGAGGCCCATGGTTGAAGCCCGAGCACGCCTCGGGAGACGAGCTTAAGTTCCTCAACCGGAACTTCATCTGGCAGGACCCGAAGGTGAAACCACGGACTTACCGTCCGAACGACACGGTCGAGGCTGAGATCACCAACTTCTCTGCCACGCCGCAGGTGGTCGGCGGGGGCACGACCCACTGGGGTGGCATGGTGCCGCGCATGGCGGAGAGCGATTTCAAGTTGCGAAGCCTGCACGGCGACGTTCCGGGCGCGAGCCTGGTCGACTGGCCCATCTCCTATGACGAGCTGGAGCCGTACTACACGCGGGTCGAGTGGGAGTTCGGCACGTCGGGCCTGGCGGGGGCGAACAAGTGGGAGGCGTGGCGCAGCCGCGGCTACCCGACCAAGCCGTCACCGCTGAGCCAGATCGGCCGGACCTTCGCCACCGCGATGTCCAAGCTCGGCCACAGCACCTTCCCCATGCCCCAGGGCATGGTTACCGAACCCTACCGCGGCCGCCAACCGTTCAGCGAGAACGGCTTCTGGCAGCAGTACCCCGACCCGGGCAACGGCAAGTCCTCCACACTGATCAGCTTCATCCCGGACGCGGTCGCGACCGGGCGCTACGACCTCCGCTCCGACTCTTACGTCAGCGAGATCCTCGTCGGCAAGGACGGCCGCGCCACCGGTGTCCGCTACCAGGACGAAGACGGCGACGAGTTCGTCCAGCACGCGAAAGCCGTAATCGTCTGCGGCGGCGGCATCGAAACCCCCCGGCTTCTGCTCATGTCGAAGTCAGGGCTCTTCCCGGACGGCCTGGGCAACGGCAACGGCATGGTCGGCAAGAACGCCACCTTCCACCAGTACTCCTTCTCGGTCGGCTTGTTCGACCGTGAGGTCAGCGACCCTCTGTACGGGTGGGCGGGCCACTACATGAGCCTGTGTTCGTTCGACTTCTACGAAACGGACGAAAGCCGCGGCCACATTCTCGGATCGCTCATCTTCCCGTCGATGATCGGCCACCCGGTGAACTGGAGCTTCCCGGGCCGGCCCACCTGGGGCCACGCTGCCAAGGATGCAGACCGCGAGTTCTTCAACCACAGCATGAAGATCGGCGTCCTGCTGCACGATCTGCCGGTCGAGGACAACCGCGTCGACCTTGACCCGAACGTCAAGGACGCATGGGGCCTGCCGGTAGCCCGCATTACCCACACCCCCCACTCCAACGACTTCGCCCAGGAACGCTGGCAGGTCGCCAAAAACGGGGAAATCCTCGAGGCCGCCGGGGCGAAAAAGGTCATCCCGGTCAACATGGAGCGGATCACGGGCAACACCTCGCACGAACTGGGCACCGCACGGATGGGCAAAGACCCGGCAACGTCCGTCGTCGACCGCTGGTGCCGCACGCACGAGGTACCAAACCTCTATGTCTTCGACGCAAGTTTCTTCCCGACCGCGACCGGCATCAATCCGGCCCTGACGATCATGGCCAACGCCTGGCGGTGCTCGGACCGCATCCTCCAGGTCGACCGCCACGGCTGGTCAGAAAACTAATTCACACTTCACAGGACACGAAAGGACAGATGCCACATGGGACAGGCGGAATGGGCCACGGTGCCCATCTCAACGCGGGACGTCGACGGCCCCGTCTTCTTCACCGAACACGAGTGGAACACGATCGAGGCGGCAACGGCCCGGATCATCCCCACCGACCACCACCCGGGCGCGCGTGAGGCCAAGGTCGTGCGCTTCATCGACCGGATGCTGGCCGGAACACAGTTCATCTTCCCGGCTGCGGACGGCAACGGGTTCCTCCGCATGGAGGGCCGCGACGAGACCGCGTGGCAGGAGCGCATCAAGCAGCGCCGGGAGTTTTACCGCGAAGGCGTCGTGGAGTTGGACCGGCTGGCGAAAGAGCGTGCTGACGTCGAGTTCCTCGGGCTTTCGGAAGAGGACCAGGACGCGGTGCTCGAGACGCTTGCGGGCGCCACGAAACCGGCCGCTTTCTCGCTGGAGCACTCCGAAGCCGGGCTCGGGGGTGCGCCGGCAGGCAACCAGCCGGTCAACGAGGACTTTCTGGAGTTCTTCCCGCTGCTCGTACTGAACACCCGCCAGGGGTTTTACGGTGACCCGGTGTACGGCGGCAACGAGAACCGGGTCGGTTGGGGTGTCATCGGCTTTGACGGGCCCCCGTCGCTGGCGTCAACCATGGACGGCAGCTACACGACCCGTAAGTACATGGTGGAGGGGGCGGAGTGGCCGTACGATCAGCATCCCGAGGTGTTGCGGTACCGGCGCCCGTGACGGCCGGCGCAACGCCCGGGGTCACCATGACGGGCCGGGCGGGGGTAGGCGGGGATAATGGAGTGGTGTCCACGACTCCCGCGCCCTCCGAAGCCCGAAATCCCAATGGGCGCGGGGAGCGGCTGGCCTCCAGGTCGAAGGCTGCGCGGATGTCCGACGTTGCCCGGCTCGCTGGGGTGTCCCAGCAGACGGTGTCACGGGTTGTCAGGGGGGCAACCAATGTGGACCCGGACATCCGTCAACGCGTCGAGCACGCCATCGCACAACTGCGGTACCGCCGGAATCCCGCGGCCGCGGCACTTGCCAGCAACCGGACGATGACGATCGGCGTTGTCAGTTTCGAACTGTCGGTCCTCGGACCGACGGTGGCTCTGTACGGTATTTCCGAGGAAGCCCGGCAACATGGCTATGCGACGCGTTTAGTCACGCTGGCCAGTCTGGAACGGCATGATATCCGGGCTGCCTTCGAGTCCATCAACTCGGACACGGTTGACGGTGTAATCGTGCTCGCGCCCCTTTTGGATGCGATCACCGTGCTCGAGGGCCTCGACATCGGCGTCCCCGTGGTGACCTTCCAGCAAGGGTCGCAGCCGAGCCCGACCAGTGTGTCCGTTGACGAAGTGCGGGGGGCCCGGATGGTGGTGCGCCACCTGCTGGACCTCGGGCACGAAACAGTGTGGCACGTTCAAGGCCCGCCGGGGTGGATGGCAACATCCGCCCGGGTCCAGGGATGGGCAGCGGAGCTGGGGGCAGCCGGACGCTTTGTTCCGGAGCCGCTCGCAACGTCCGACTGGTCAGCCGCAGAGGGATACCGTGTCGGTCGCGAACTCGCCGCAAGGAAGGACGTCACGGCGGTCTTTGCCGCCAACGACCCCTTCGCGCTGGGAGTGATCAAGGCCCTGGACGAGGCCGGGCGCGACGTGCCGGGCGACGTCAGCGTGGTGGGATTCGACGACGTCAAAGAAGCACCCTTCTTTCGCCCGGCACTAACGACCGTACGGCTTGATTTCGAAGCTATCGGCCACATCGCTGTCAGTCGGATCCTGGCCATGATCAAAGAGGAGGCAGAGGGAGACATCCCCCTGCTGGAACCGCGCCTCATGCTTCGGGACACCACAGCATCGCCGCGAAAGCGCTAACACGAACCGCGCCCGCTACCTACAGCCATACCCAGGGCTGAACTCCCCAACAGAGAGCGGAGCCCCAAACCCCGGGGCTAGAGGGCTCTGGCCCGCTCCCTGAAAATCGGTGACCGCAAGGTCTTGTAATTCCCTACCTAAACGGAATACCTTGAGTTAGCGCTAACTCAGGTACTCGAAGAAGAGAAAAGAGAGAAAAACAATGGTCGATCCCTTTGTCGTCGTGGCAGTCTCGCCGCGGACCATCAATGTGAAAAATCCCGGCGACGGCGTAGCCAACGTCAAGCGCATCAACGAGTTCATCGACACGGCAGTCATGGTCGGGGCCTGGGAGGGCTCTCCGGTCAAGCTGGTCGTCCTGCCCGAAATGGCGATCCAGGGCATGATCGCCAACACGCCAGGGAACCGCGAAAAGGAGCGCCACTTTGCCGTGACGATCCCTGGTCCCGAGACCGACGAACTGGCGAAAAAAGCGGTAGAACTCAACACCTACATCGCCGCGGAGCTGTACATGGTGAAGGATGAGGACTTCCCGGACCGCCACTTCAATGTCGCCTTTATCATCGATCCGCAGGGCGAAATTATCTACAAGCGTTACAAGGCCAACAGTGATGCCTACGAGGGCGGCATGCTTGGCAACATGAACCCGCACGACGTGTGGGACGAGTGGATTGAAAAGAAGGGCAACGGCAATGCAATGGACGCCATTTTCCCTGTGGCTAAGACCGAGATCGGCAACATCGGCTACGCCATCTGCCACGAGGGTATCTACCCCGAGGTGGGGCGTGGGCTCGCGATGAACGGCGCCGAGATCATAATCCGGGGCACGCTGATCGAGCCGGCTGTGCAGAACGGAATGTGGGAACTGCAGAACCGGGCGCACGCGATGTTCAACTCGGCGTATGTCGTCGCTCCAAACCTGGGACCCGAAGTCCGCGAGGACGGGAGCATGCAGGACCTGTTCGGCGGCCAGTCCATGATCGTCGGTCCGCGGGGCCAGATCCTGACCAAGCAGCAGGGCTGGACATCGGGCGACTCGTTCGTCTGCACCACAATCGACATCGAAGCGCTCCGCCGGGCCCGTGTCGCGAACGGCCTGTACAACCAGTTCAAGGACCTGCGAACCGAGCAGTACCGGGTCATCTACGACAACCCGATCTACCCGAAGAACCAGTACCTCGACACACCCCCGAGCGAAGGCTGGCTGGCCCGGGAAGATGCCACACGGGCTGCCAATATCGAAAAGCTCATCGAACGGGGCGTGCTCACCCCGCCGTCGGGCTACAAGGCCTAGGTCGGACGTTTGGCCGGGGAGCGCGTTCCGCGCGTCCCGGTCAGCTCGTCTTCCTGGACCTGGTCCTTTCCATTGGGGCGAAGAATCGCAGGAGCGGCTCGCACCGTTTGGAAACCAGGTTTGCTGACGATATTAGGTTGCAGTGTCTCCGTGAACACCCATTCGCGGATGCATCGACCTGGAAGGACCCTGCAGTGCGGACTCGTACTGCGGGGTCTTTCCTCGTCCGGAGCCGGCTCCTGTCAATGGCGGAGACTTGGGTCGCCGATTCGACCCCACGGCGAAGATCTAAGCACCGAGTCCGAGGGGTACACCTGAGTGTTCATCTGACCGCTGCCCTTGACCGTGCTGGCGTTGTCTCATTATCAGCCAACGCGGCGGGAGCTGCGAAGGTAAGTCGTGCACCTCTCGGACGAGATCGTCTATCGACGTTGCCCTATAGTGTGCGGGCCAGAGAGCAGGATGCGGCCCTTCGGCCAAGCCAGAACGATGCCGGCTCACCCGCCGTTTATGGGAAAGCGCGGGCCGCGGCTGCAGGCGTGGGCTTTCAGGGCTCGACGTGTATCCTCGCTGCCTCCTCCAGTTCCGCCGCCTGAGACTCGGCAAGGCGCATTTCCGCCTCCGTGTCGATGCTGCGTGTCAGTGCCCAGTACAGGATGGCCGCGACGGGCAGGCCGATGAAGAGAGAGATGTCAGCGCCGCCCATGGCTTCCGCAGCTGGCCCGACGAAGAGTTTTCCGGCGGAGAAGAAGGGAATCATGACTGCAAAGCCCGCCAGGTAAGAGAGAATTCCCGGCCATCCCCAACGCCCGTAAATCCCGTGGGCGTGGAAGATTTCCGCGATAGCGTAGTGGCCCTTGCGGACGATGAAATAATCGGTGAGATTAACCGCCGTCCAGGGGATGAAGAAGTACAGCACCAGGAGCAGGAAATCGTTGAAGTTGGCGAGGAAATCTGCGGATGCAATGTTGGCAAAGACGAGCGATATCGCCGCAGTGACGACAATGGTGAGGACGCGGATTTTGACGGTGGGCCGGATACGGCGCAGGCTGTCGATGGACGAGATCAGCGTAAGGGACCCGCCGTACATGTTTAACGCCGTAACCGACAGGAGTCCGAGGGCGGCGATGAACAACGCTATCGACCCGAAACCTGGGAACAGCTTGTCGGCGGTCCCCTGGATCGAGCCGATGGTCTCGAAGTCCTTGCCGGCTCCCGCCGCGATGAATGAGCCCAGGAACATGACCCAGATACCACCCAAGGCGCTGCCCCAGAACGTCCATTTGAAGGTCCCGCGGCCGGATTCGGGCGGGAGGTAGCGCGAATAGTCCGACACATATATGGCCCATGAAATCTGGTAGCCGGCGGCCACGCCCAGCTGTCCTAGGAACGGGACCAGTTGAAAACCGGCCATATCGAATGCGCCGCTGGGAACGTCGAGGTGGGTGAGAACCGCCAGTGTCAGCAGCGCCAACATGATGATGGTCAGGTACGTCAGATACCGTTCGAAACCGTGAATCAGGTCATAGCCGAAAAGCGCGACGGCGGCGGCGATGATCGTGACGACCCAGAACCAGAGTGTTTCGTTTCCTATGTGCATTGATCCTGCCACGGCCTGGCCGGCCAGGACCGTGTTGAAGACGTTGAACCCCGCATACTGAAGATAGGCGAACAGCCACACGAGCAGGGCGCCCACATACCCGAACTGGGGGCGGGACTGGATCATTTGAGGCAATCCCAGCTGCGGGCCCTGTGAGGAGTGCGCTGCCATGAACAGGGTGCCAACCAGCACGCCGATAGCAATCGCAATCAAGGACCAGATGAGGTTCCCGCCAGTCGTGATGCTGATCAGCCCTACCGCGAGCGTGGCTATCTGAGCGTTGCTCATGAACCACAGCGGGCCAATGTGCGAGACCTTTCCGTGCCTCTCAGTCAGGGGAACGTAGTCGATCGACCGGACTTCCAGTCCTCGCCCCGTCGCCGTACTCTTGGCCGTATTCATGGCATCTCTCCTAGAAGCTCAATGCCGGCACACCGGCGCCGTATCGAAGGGCCACAGCGACGGGACCGGCGCCGACGCCGAGGATCAGTACATCGAATCACCCGCAGATCTTGGACGAGACCAAACGCGAACCGCGGACTTGCCCATACCTGAATGACAGCATCATCGGTCCGGTCTGAGCGAATGTCCATAGAACGGGGCGGCGTCGATGGCAGGAATCCCAGGATGACCGCGGTCCGAAGCGCAGGAGGCTGGACCGGCAGTTGCTCCTCTGGCGCGAGCTTCATGGATCGGAACCTGCCGGTTCGGCATCCGGTCCCAACTCGCGCGCGAGAGCAACGGCCACTCATACTGCATTGAGTGCGAAGGCTACGGGGGCGCCCCGGCCGCTGCCAGCGGAGCGCGGTGAAGCTTGTGGCGGTGTGGTGAGTCCTCCGGTGCCGACGCGGGCGGTCGCGAGTGTTCGTTGGCCGTCTTCCCAGGGAGCTTCAAGATCTGCGGGGCATAATACAGCTGGAGCTTCGGTCAACCGCTATTTGACCGTAGCTTCGCCAATTTAAAGGCTGGCTGGCAACGCCGCCGATCACCCTGGCCGCACGGGCAGAACCAAGCGCGCCCCGCGTCATGGTCTCGGGGCACCACTTCCATAAGAGGCGGGCCACAGTGGGAAACTTCAGGAACGCTTTGCCTACCTATTGGCTGGGGCCGGGCGCTTTTGGTTAGTCCCGGCCCCACCCGGAGGTGTGATCAGGAGGTCCGGGCGGCCTCATTCGAGGCGTCGGCGGTTCGGCGGTCAAAGACGAGCGCTCCGACTTCCTGTTCGGCCTGATTCCGGATGGAAAGGTCAATGCCTGAGCGGTCCCGCACCATGGAGACGGCTACGAGCGAGACAAGGGTCATCCCGACCAGATACAGGGAGACGGCCTCGGTTCCGCCTGTGGCCTGGACCAGAGCTGTGGCAATTGTCGGGGCGAAGGCGCCGCCGAGGATCGCACCAAGTGCGTAGGAGATGGAGACGCCGGAGAAACGCACCGAAGCGGGAAACATTTCTGAGTACAGGGCAGCCTGGGGGCCGTAGGCCAGTCCCAACCCGAAGCTGAAGATGGTCAGCGCCAGATAGAGCATCGGCAGGGATCCGGTGTTGATCAGCCAGAAGAGCGGGAAGCAAGCCAGCAGTTGAGCGCTGAATCCAACCAAATACGTCCGCTTGCGGCCGATTCTGTCAGAGAGGTATCCGGCGAGGTAGGTGCAGGCGAGCCAGACGGCAGAACCATAAGCGATTGCGACGAGCACGTCGGTGCGTCCGTGACCGACAGCGGGGCTGGACGCGTAGCTTGGGATGAAGCCACCGGTTGCCATGTACCCTGCCGCGTTGTTGCCTGCGAAGATCAGGGCAGCGATGATCACGAGCAGTCCGTGGCGCCGGAACAGCTCCACGATCGGTATTCTGGGCTGTTTCTTTGCTGCGGCGATTTCCTGGAAGACGGGGGATTCGTCCACCGCACGGCGTACGAAGTAGCCGACGGCAATAAGCACGATGCTTAGCAGGAAGGGCACCCGCCATCCCCACTGGAGGAAGGCGGCTCCAGGGGAAATCACGCCGGTCATGAGGGCCGTAACACCGGATGCCAGTAGCAGCCCCAGCGGAACGCCCAGCTGGGGGAACGCCCCGGCCCGTCCGCGGCGGCCACGGGGGGCGTGCTCGACTGCCATCAGGACGGCGCCTCCCCATTCACCGCCGGCGGAGATGCCTTGCAGGATCCTCAGCAACAGGAGCATGACCGGGGCAGTAACGCCAGCGGTCGCGTAGGTCGGCAGGAAACCGACCAAGGTAGTTGCCGCGCCCATGAGGACCAGCGTCAGCACGAGCATGGCGCGCCGGCCGATTTTATCGCCGTAGTGGCCGGCGAGGAAGGCGCCGAGGGGCCGGAAGAGGAAGCTGATCCCCACGGAGGCGAACGACAACAGCAGACCGATGGAGGCGCCGGCCGGTTCGAAGAATAGCTGTGCGAACACCAGGCCAGCGGCCGTGGCGTAGATGAAGAAGTCGTACCATTCAACGGTGGTGCCGATGACGGTGGCGAAGGCGACGCGGCGTTGGTTCGCCTTTGAACTGTGGGTGGACAGGCTCATGGTTCTCCAGTTGGGGGGGAGCGGTGTAACCCGGGGGGGCGGATGAGGTGCAGTATTTGCCGGTGGAACCCGACAGGCTTGGTCAGGCGGAGAGCGACGTAACCGGAGCGATGGCCGGCCCACCGGGCAGCGCCGCGGATGAAAGCTCCTTCTGGCGCCGTGGCTGCAGGAGGGGTGCAAAGAACGCGGCGAGTTCGGCCGTTGCCGTGAGCGGAAGGACGTTTGCGACGTACTGGTCCGGGCGCACGACCACGACGACGCCGCCGCGGTCAAGACCGCGCAGTTCGAAGATGTCTGCCGTCGGGTCTGTGGCGTAGATCTTCTCGTATTCCGTGAGCTGGAACGGGCCGACTTGGGGTTTGAACACTGCCGGAACGTCAGCGATGTCGACGGTTGTGTGGTCCTGCTGGTAGATCACTTTCACGTCAAACCAGGCGTCGAGGTCCGCGCCCTCCGGTGTGGCGGCAAGGGGGGAGTCCGGCGAGGTGGTGATCCAGTCGGCGAACCTCTCGGTGGGCGACTCGGCGACGGCCTGGGGCGTCTGCGGCGCAGCCGAGTCGGCGAAGACATAGATGCGCCAACGGCCGTCCGCCGTGGCATGGTGGCCCAGGTGGACAGGGTTTGCGTCCGCGACCCGCATCACCGGGGCTGACTTGAACCGCTTGCCGACCGGGAAGCCGGCGGCCAGGTCCTGGTGCTCAGCCGTGCCCACCAGCATGGATGGTGCGTACTGGGTCATGAAGCCGGCGGGGAACTCGGCGGTGCGGACGTAGAAGTCCTCCAGTTCGGAGGGGTCCTCGAATTCCTCGGGCTTCTTGGCCATGAGGGTTGACCATTGCTTGTCGAAGTCGATGAGGTTCTTTGCGACCACCTGACGCTCTTCGGAGTAAGTGGAGAGCAGGCTTTCGGGGCTTCGGCCCTCCAGGACGTGGCCGAGCTTCCAGGCGAGGTTGAAGCCGTCCTGCATGGAGACGTTCATGCCCTGGCCTGCCTTGGCGCTGTGTGTGTGGCACGCGTCGCCGGTGATGAACACGCGAGGCGTCCTGGTGCCCCGGTCCTCCGGCAGGACGTCGTCGAACCGGTCAGTGAGCCGGTGGCCTACCTCGTACACGCTGTGCCACGCGATGGTGCGGACGTCGAGGGTGTAGGGGTGGAGGATCTCGTTCGCCTTGTCGATGATTTCATCGATGGAGGTGCTGCGCACGGCGCCCTTGTTGTTAGGGTCCACCTCGCCAAGGTCAACGTACATTCGGAAGAGGTGGCCGCCTTCACGGGGGATCAGGAGGATGCTGCCGCCGGTACCGGACTGGATGGCGCACTTCATGCGGACATCTGGAAAGTCGGTGACCGCCAGGACATCCATGACGCCCCAGGCGTGGTTGGCCTGGTCTCCGGCGAGGGTGCATCCGATTGACTCCCGTACCTTGCTGCGTGCGCCGTCCGCGCCCACCACGTACTTGGCCTTCACGATGCGCTCCTGGCCTTCGTTGGGTCCGGAGGTGTGCAGAAGGGTGACCCTGACGGGGTACTCCTCCTCGTCCGCGACGTTGAGGGAACGGAACTCAAGGCCATAGTCGGGTGACATGCGGGCGGGGGAGCTGGCCATGTACTCGGCGAAGTAGTCCAGCACACGGGCCTGGTTGACAACCAGGTGGGGGAACTCGCTGACTGCAGCGGGGTCATCCGGGGTACGGGCAGTGCGGATGATGCGGGAGGGGTCCGCGGGGTCCGGCTTCCAGAACGCCGTCTCGGTGATCCGGTACGCCTCAGCGATGATCCTCTCGGCAAACCCGAAAGCCTGGAAGGTCTCGACTGTGCGGGTCTGGATCCCGTCGGCCTGGCCAATGGTGAGCCTCCCGGGGCGACGCTCCACGATGCGCGTGGTGACGCCTGGGAACTGGGACAACTGCGCGGCGGCGAGCATGCCGGCAGGCCCTGTGCCGACGATCAACACATCGACCTCGCCCGGAAGCTCAGCCGGCCTGTTAATGCCAACTCCTGCTGCCGGCTGGACCCGCGGGTCCCCGGAAACGTAACCGTGATGGTGAAACTGCACCGATTCCTCACTTCGTTGTAAGCGCTCAGCGTCGAAGCTCGTTAGAACTAGACGCTTGTATCTGAAATTTGCCTATCCGCACTTGCCGGGGCTGTGCGGATCGCGGTCCTCGTCCAGTTGCCAGCGAACAACTGACCGTTCCGGGTGTGCGGAGGGAAGATCATGGGCTCTCCGGATTCCCGTGCCGGGGAAGTCCTAGGAACGAGGCGGGCGGTGTTGCAGTAGCTTCCGCAACAGTTCAGTAAGGATGGTTGATTCCGTCCTTGTGAGGCCCTCTGCCCAATCGCCTTCACGCAGACTGTTCTTGCGCGCGAGTTCTGTTACGCGCGCCTCCCCAAGTGGCGTGAGCCGAACGAGCGTTTTGCGCTTATCTGAGGCGTCTGCCTCTCGGGTCACCAGCCCATACTTCTCTAAGGTGTTGAGCAAGCTCGACATGGAAGCGTTTGAAACGCTCGACAGCCTTGCCAGCTCGTTGGGATACCCTGCTCCAACCGCCCGAATAGCGAAAAGAAGCCTGAAAGCAGAAAAACTGAGGCCTTCGGGGCGGTGGACGTGGACTTCGAGGTCGGTCGTAATCCTGTTAGCGAGACGTATCAGGTTGAAGCAAAGGGCCATGGCGGCGTCGTCGTACTCGGGAAACATCTCCCTCGTGGAGTCGTTCGCGAGCTTTTCGAAAGCGATGGCGCTGAGTTTCATACCCTGCGGGGTTGTCGATTCGGTCATCGTTTCGGTCACAGCTCCTTTGGTGATCCACGCGTCGGCGTTCCTCGTTGTCCCGTTTCTTAAGCTCCCGAGGCTGCCGCCCGTCCCGTTCCAGCTTGGCCAGCGGGTCCTTGGAGGAACGAACACCTCACCCCCAAAATATTATTAGAAGTCTAACAAAAAGGCAATACCAGCTCCCTTTATTCGTGAGGTGAACGACTGGACCTTCCCGCGTATAGCCGGCAAGCTCCGCGGGGGAGGCTGGGGTTTCCCATGTGAATGTAGATAGATGTCTAACTAACCTCGAAGTGCCTCGTGTCCCTGGTGATGATGGCCTGTCCACCGGAAGGTCCCGCCAATCCGATCCCGGAGGGTGGAATCAGGTTCACCGCCGCCGACGCGGTACCAGTATCCGCGTCATTCAGTGGAGGAACGCGATTCTTCCTTGCGAACTGACTAGGGGGAGTGCGGCGTCCCGATCCCTTCAGCCATTGTGCAGGCAGCGGTTGGCTCCATCTTCCTGTCGCGTACCCCCAAGGTTTGAAACTTAATGCTAAGCATGCTTATGTTATAGGTATGGCCGAATCCAACGGCCGCGTAACCAGAGGAGGAAACACCATGGGACTGGGCGACAAGATCGAGAACGCCGCTGAGAAGGCCGGCGGCAAGGGCAAGGAAGCAGCGGGCGCTGCATCCGGCGATGAAAGCCTGCGCGCCGAAGGCCAGGCCGATCAGGCCAAGGGTGATTTGAAGCAGGCCGGCGAGAAGGTCAAGGACGCCTTCAAGAAGGACTGAACCGAACACAACCGAAAGGGTGCACCGCGTCGGTGCGCCCTTTCGTGTGTCGGCATTACGCGTGCACTATCGCTCAGATAACTTTTGCCGGGTCAAGGCTTCCGTCCCAGGAGCCGCAAGGCCCGATACTGCGGCCGGGGGTGTTTGATCACGCGCGGGAGCGGGCGGATTCTCACACCCGGGCGATCTTCACCTCGAAGTCCAAGCCGCTGCAGTCTCCCGCGAGCCGGCGCAGCAGGTACGCCCGGAGCGCGGCGTTGCTGGTGGTGTGCGGGGCGGGGAGGGCTTCGCCGCTGAACAGGGCGTACGAGTCGCTGATATGAAACACGGACAGGATGCAGTCCTGGAGATCATCTGTCCGTAGGCTCAAAAGAGTGTTGCGGAAGCTGCCCTTTGCATCATTTTTGGGCATAGCCGTCATGGAAAACGCCACTGCCTTTGCCATAAATCGGTCCTCCGCCCGTTCCTTGCCCAAGATCGTTGCCCCAGGCCACCGTCGAAAGGCTAGTCCCTGAATCCGACGAATATAACCCATACCCGTCAGTAAGGTTGGCTGGGTGCCAATCCACCCACGTTGCGCGGGTCCTGCCGGCTCTGCCTCACTTCCAGATGTGGGAACAACGGCACATTGGTATGCGTTGCAGTCTCGTCAGAAAAGAACACCAAAGAATCCGTCAGAAATGAGAATCATCTAAGTGGCAACTGATTACGACGAAGTCCGTTCCGACGTCAAGGAATCTCAGGACCGTTCACTGGAGGCATTGCAGTCTGCGAACGCTCCGGACGCCCGCAGCGTCGTCACGGAACTGGACGAAGCCGATGCACTCGATGAAGGGCTGACCCCCGGGGGAGAGATCGTCTCCGAGGAACTCATCGTTCAGGTCATCCCTGAGGCCGCGGATGAGTTCACCTGCTATTCCTGCTTCCTGGTCCGGCACCGGTCCCAACTCGCGCGCCAGAGCAACGGCCACTCATACTGCATCGAGTGCGAAAGCTAGGGTCGCGCCCCCGCCGCTGCCAGCGGAGTGCGGTGAAACTGGTGGAGGTGCAGTGGAATTCCTGGCGGCCGACGCGGGGCGGTCGCGAGTGTTCCTTATTCGCCTTCCCAAAGACTTTCAAGGGAATGGGCATACTGTGTTGTTGGTGAATCCGTCGGGCACCCGGGTCAAAGGCCTCAGCGACGCTCAAGTCGGCGGTGCAGCACAGCGAGGAGTGGACAAGGGGTTGATCTTTAAGCCCAGGCTGATCCCAAAGAGGGCCGTCATGGAGGCCACGCCGGAGCTGTCCCGCTGCGCAGATGGCGCGAACAGTCATCTGAATTGCGGAAAGGTCCAAATTCCTTGCCGAACGTGAGTTCGTTAGATTCTAAGCGCGGGGCACAGAGGCCAGATCAAGGCCGGCATGCCCGTGGGGTTGTTTGCGGCTCTCTAGGTGAGGTCCGGCACGGAATCCATGGGTGGCAGCACCCCATGGGCGGGCGACTTACCGGCAACATCTCGAAGTTTCTGACACGGTCCCTAGGACCAGCGAGGGGACGGGCGTGAGCCGTGCCGCCTATGGCGAGTCTTGCCGGACCTCAGCCGGAGTCCATCCAAGGGCGGGTCCCAATGTGCCGGCGATGTCGGTAAGGATCTGGACATAGTCCTCGTGGTCGAAGCTGAAAGGCAGCGCGAAGGCCACCTCGTCGACCTCCTGGAATCCAGCGTGCGCGTACAGTTGCTTTGCGATTTCATCGCTGGTGCCGATGAGATCCGGGGCGAACAGCATGCCCTTGGGTCCCTGCGGCACCCGTGTGCGGGGAGTGCGTTCATCAACGAACCGCCGGTACTTCTCCCGCTGGCCCGGCGACGCTGAGTCGGTCGGGATCACCACCAATCCCTGGGAGACCCGCGCCGGTCCATGCGCCCGGGCGGTGGTTGCGGCGGCTTCACGGAAGGCACGAATTTGCGATTGCTGAATGCGGGCAAAGTCCGGTTCCTGATTCGTTTCCGGGAAGACAACGCTGCTGGAGAGCAGATTAAAGCCATTCGCCCCGGCCCAGACGGCCGACTTCCTGCTGGCCGCCCCATACCAAAGGCGGTCCCGCAGCCCGGGAGAGTGCGGCTCGACGCGGTTGGAGAATTCCTCGACCACACCTTGCTTTCCCGAAAAGTCCCGCACAGGTTCCCCTGCGATCAGACGGGCAAGCCGGTCCAGGCGGGCGTAGCCGAAGTCCTCCGTCTCCGAGGAATCCGGGTACAGCTCGTGCTTCACTGTGCCGTAGTGCATGGGTTCCCCCACGCTCAGCCCCGGATTGATTCGTCCCCGGGCGAGCAGATCGACGGTGGCCAGGTCCTCGGCTAGGCGCAGTGGGTTTTCCCAGCCCAACGGGGTTACAGCAGTTCCAAGCTCGATCCGGGAGGTGCGCTGGCTGGCGGCGGCCATCATCGCGATGGGGGAGGAGATGCCGAACTGCAGATGGCGGTGGCGCAGCCAGGCGCTGTCGAATCCAAGCCGCTCGCCAAGTTCGATGATCCGCAAGGTGGATTCATGGCCAGGAGCGGGATTCACCGGATCGAACAGGCCAATAGTGAGGAATCCAAGCCTGCGCAAGGGACGTGAGGGGTCGGGCATGGGATTCCTTCCGGATCGGGTGCCGTACGGCTGACCTCAGAATATGCGCCTGGACCTATCGGTTCTTCTCAGCATGGGTGAGGTTTCCCTTTGCGTCATTGGTGTCCGGCAATGTCGGGCCCGGCCCGGCAGGGGGCGCAGGGTTGGCGGAGGCGCCCGCGGATATTTGATGATCCGTCAGCCGCGTGTGCCAGCCGGCAGGAGCCCGGCGTGTGCCAGCCGGCGGGGGCCCGGCCGCTCTGGAGCATCCGGAGTCCTTCTGTGTGCGCCCTTTATAGACTGTTGGTCACGGGCGAGGAAAGGGAGTGGGTACAGCATGAGGGCAAAAGACGCAGTCGAGGCATCCGAAAGCCTCCGGCAGGCCGCCGGCCAGTTGGCCGATCGGATCACACGCCTGGATAGCCCGTCGAGCAGCTATCACGTCGTGGGCAGCCTTCTTGACGCGCAGCGTTCCATTGAGCAGGCCCTACGCGACCTCGCCGAATGGCATCGGCGAACCATTCCGGGCGTCCATTTTGCCGAACATCACAACGAAAGCGCCGTTGGCGTCTCCACGGTGGTCGAACAGTTGGATCTTGCCGTCCAGCAGGCGGAGGGGTTGCAGGAGACGCTGAACCGGGCCTACGGAGGGAGCAGCGTGGTTCGCTGGTTCGACGAATTGCAGGGATTGCCAGACCATCCGATTGTTCCCCTGGCTGCTCCCGAAGGTGACGCACGCAATCCGGGCTGAGAAATTCCGGTTGCACCTGACCATCAAGGGCGGGCGCTCAGCCGCTGCCAGCGGCTGAGCACCGGTCTGTTCGCCTCGCATTCCCCCTGGTCATGGCACTACGTTGATTGGTGACTTGACGCTGACAAGCTTCCGTTCTACACGCGGGAAGATCTGCCACGGATGAAGTGGAAGATCAGGACCACCACGGCTATTACCAAAAGTATGTGAATTAACCCGCCGCCGATGTTGCCGAGCAGGCCGAGAAGCCAGAGAACGGCGATAATGATGGCTATCCAAAGCAACACGAGAGTCTCCTTCGTTTGTTCGCGGATTGAAATGCCACTTTTGCGTACCGGCCGCTCTGCATACATATCCGGCCGGCGGGAATGACGTGACTGCCAGAGAGGGGCCCAGGGGCTCTGCCGCCAAGGATCATCCTCGTACCTCTTGCTCTCATCGGGCCTGACTCCGCATTTCCAGCTGTGGTGCTTATCACCCTATGCCAGGATCAGGTTGCCGGAAATAGGACGGGGCCAATCCGAATGTCGATCGCGTGTCGAACGCCGCGGCCGATTCCCGCAGAAGGCGCGCGACTGTGTCCACGGGCATGCTGGCTGACCGTCGCCGGTCGAACCGGCGCAGAACGATGCGCCGGGTACCCAGGCCGGGAACGTCCAGGATGTCCACCCCATTCTGGTTGATGCCGCTCAACGCCAGGGTGGGCACGATGGCGACCCCCTCACCGGCCGCGACCAGTGCCAGAGCGGTTAGCGTGTCCTGATACTGATGGACTGTCTCCATCGGGGCACCCGTTGACTGGCGGAGCCGGCCGAGGACCGAAGCATTGGCTGCCGAGGAGTCGACGCCGAGCCACGGAAGCGGCAGATGGCCAAGGTCGATGTTCTCGGTGCTGAGCAGGGCCCCTGCGGGAACCACCAGTTTCCAGGGCTCGTCCAGCAGCGGCTCCTCGATCATCCCTGCGTAAAGCGAACGTTGCCCGGAGGTCGTCGAATCCAGCTCGACCACAACGGCGTCGAGCGCGCGCTGCCGAAGCAGCCGCATCAAGGCAGGGAAGTCGTCCTCCACCATCCGGATCTGCAGTTGCGGGTAGCGGGTCCGCCACTCGGGCAGGCGCGGGATCACCACCGTGCGGACAAAGCTGGTAAATCCGCCCACCCGCACCACCCCTGCGATCTTGGCGCCGCCCTGTATCCGGGCGCGGGCGACGCTGAGTGCGCGTTCTATCTCCTCTCCGGCTTCTGCTATTGCCAGGCCGGCGGGTGTCAAGACCGAGCCTTTGGGTGTGCGGACCACCAGCGCGTGCCCCGTCTCGTCCTCTAATTTGTTGAGCTGCTGGGACACGGCCGACGGCGTGATCCCCAGTTCGTCGGCAGCGGCGAGCACCCCGCCCGTGCGGGCAACTGCAAGAAGAACTCGTAGCCGGCGCGGATCGATATCCATGTTAAGTAGTTCTAAACCATGTCTTCAGTGGAATGCAATTGATCTAAAGTTCCTTCTTCCTCATAATTGCTGTTAAAAGTAAAGGTGAGGGATACAGGACGGCCGTCCAGCAGGGGGCCCCGCCCGGGCGGCTGAGCAAACGCCGTTCGAACGGTCTCTGATGCCTTTGGCAATGGAGCCTCTTCCGAAACACATACATATAGCCCGCCATCTCCACTCCACCCAGCGAATGGCGGCCGGGCATCAACCCCGAAAGGACATCATGGATCTGCTGTGGGAAATCTCCGGTTGGGCAGGCGCGGTTGCGATACTCAGTGCGTACCTTGCTGTCTCTATGGGTTGGCTGAAGGCGGGCAAGGGCTTCCAGGTCGCGAATCTCCTAGGTTCCTGTGCCTTTATTGTCAATGGTGCATTCCACGAAGCCTGGCCGTCCGTGGTCACGAACGTCGCCTGGTTCCTCATTTCGGCTGTGGCCCTTCTTCGGATGCGTTCCGCGCACGAGAGGCCGGTGGCCGCTGTTGAGCCTCCGCAGATGCAATTTCCTGGTGTCCCCGAGACCGGCCAGCTGGCCATTGTTGAAGCGCCCCGAGCAGTTAGCGGCACACCAGCAGTTAGCTCCCCACCAGCAGTAAGCTGCACACCAGCAGCTAGCTGCACACAAGCCGAGAAGGCCGCGGGCGCCATCCCGGCGTACTAACACGGTACGGTCACGGCCCGTAAGCCGACGACGGCGGGACGTCCCGCCGTCGTCGGCTTAAGAGTGGATCAGCGAGCAGTTGGCGTCAGCGTGCCGCGGCTACGGGCTGCTCCTGAAAGGCCGGCACCACGTGCTCGATGAAGAGCTCGAGTGAACGCTTCTTTTCCTCGTGGGTGAGGCTGTTGTCGGACCAGAGGCTGAACTCGGTGACGCCAAGGGCCTCGTAGTGGCGAAGCCGTTCGATGACCTCCTCGGGCGTGCCGATCATCGCCGTCTGGTGCAGGGATTCCGGCGTGAACTCCGGGCGGTCGGCAAACTTCTCGGCCGGGCTGGGCTCGAGGAAGCCGTTCTTCGGAGTGGTCTTGTTGCCGAACCAGGCATCAAACGTCCGGTAGAACTTCTGGATGCCCTCCGCCGGACGCCGCCAGCCCTCAGGCTCCTCTGCGGGGTGGACGTGGGTGTGGCGGAGCACCATGAGGTCCGGGCGGGGAACGCCGGGGTTGTTCTCCACGGCGGTGTCGAACTTGCGCGCGAGGTCCTCGACCTCCTCGTCGCCCTTCATCAGCGGCGTCACCATTACGTTGCAGCCGTTGGCGACGGCGAACTCGTGCGAGGAGATGTCGCGGGCGGCGATCCACATGGGCGGCGTCGGCTTCTGCAGCGGCTTCGGCACGCTGGTGGACGTCGGGAACTGCCAGACCTCGCCGTCGTGTGCGTAGTCACCCTCCCAGAGGGCGCGCACAGCCGGCACCATCTCGCGCAGGTGCTTGCCGCCGTCGACCGCCGACATGCCGCCCATCAGGCGGTCGAACTCGAACTGGTAGGCGCCGCGTGCCAGGCCCACTTCCATCCGGCCGTTGCTGATGACGTCCAGGAGCGCCGTTTCGCCGGCCACACGGAGTGGGTTCCAGAAGGGCGCGATGATGGTTCCGGCACCCAAGCGGATGCGCGACGTGCGCGCTGCCAGGTAGGCGAGCTGCGGTATGGGACTGGGGGAGATGGTGTACTCCATCGAGTGGTGCTCACCAATCCAGACGGTGCTGAAGCCGCCAGCCTCCGCGATAAGCGCGAGCTCCGTCAGGTTCTCGAAGCACTCGCGGTGCGAGACGGACTCGTCCCAGCGCTCCATGTGGACGAAGAGGGAAAAGCGCATTAGGAACTCCTTCGATCTGCGGCGATGCTGGCCGGCGCCAAGTCGGCGGCGGCTGCGGCTGCCGCGTTGCGTTCGGCGATGGTCTGGTTGCCGCGGGACCAGTGTTCGTGCTCAATCTCGCGGATGACGACGGTGGTGTTTTCCGGCGCGGCGCCCACGGCGTTCTCGGCGGCCCGGTGAAGCTCGCCGATGAGCGCGCGGAGCTGCTCGGGGGTCCGGCCCCGGGCGATGGAAACTTCGATAAGAGGCAAGGTGTTCAGCTCCTCATGATGAAGGGGTCGGCGATGGGGGACTCGTCCGTGTTGATCCAGATGCTCTTGAGCCTGGTGTACTCACGGATGCTTTCGATGCCGTGTTCGACGCCGACACCGCTGGCCTTGAAACCTTCGCGCGGGGACGCCGGGGACATGGCCCGGTACGTGTTGACCCACACCGTTCCGGCCTCGAGACGGCTGGCCATCCGGTGCGCCCTGGCCAGGTTGGTGGTCCAGACGCCGGCGGCGAGTCCGTACGCGGTGTCGTTGGCGAGCCGGAGCACCTCTTCCTCCGTTTCGAACGGCATGATGGCCGCGACGGGGCCGAAGATCTCTTCCCGCACCACACGCATGGAATTGTCGACGTCGGTCAGCACAGTGGGCTCGAAAAAGTAGCCGCCGAGCGGGATATTGGGACGGCCGCCGCCGGTCAGGACGGTAGCCCCTTCCGAGACGCCGAGGTCAACGTAGCTGGCCACCTTGTCGCGCTGGTCCTTGAACGCCAGCGGGCCAAGCTCGGTGGCGTCGAGGAGCGGATCTCCGATCACGATGCTGCGGGCACGGTTTGCGACGCGTTCCAGCAGTTCGTCGTAGACAGACTTGTGGGCGAAGACGCGGCTTCCCGCGATGCAGGTCTGCCCTGCTGCGGCAAAGATGCCTGCCACAACACCCATCGACGCGTTCGTGATGTCAGCGTCGCCGAAGACGATGTTCGGGGACTTGCCGCCCAGCTCCAGGGTGGAGCCGACGAAGCGGGATGCCGTGGACGAGGCGATCCGTGCACCGGTGTTGGTGCTGCCGGTAAACGAGATCTTAGCCAGCCGAGCGTCGTCCACCAGGGCCGCGCCGGCTTCGGCGCCGAACCCGGTGACCACGTTGATTACACCTGCCGGGAAGCCAGCCTCGTCGGCCAGGGCGGCCAGGCGAAGAACGGTGGCAGAGGTGTATTCGGAGGGCTTGATGACGATGGTGTTGCCGGCCGCGAGGGCGGGGGCCAGCTTGCTGGTGGTCAGCGTCAGGGGAGAGTTCCACGGCGTGATGGCACCCACCACGCCCAGCGGTTCCCGCAGCGTGTAGTTCAGGATGGCCGGCGAGGAGCCGGGGATGGTGTCGCCCTGGATCTTGTCGGCCAGCCCGGCGTAGTAGTAGTAGTACTCCGGCATGGACGCCAGCTGCGCCCGCATCTCCCGCAGGAGCTTGCCGTTGTCCTGGCTCTCCATCCGGGCGAGCTCATCTGCTCGCTCACCCACGAGGTCACCGAGACGGCGGAGCAGGTGCCCGCGCTTGGTCTGGCTCAGGTTCCGCCAGCTGGGATTCTCGAAGGCCGCGGACGCCGCAGAGACAGCCCGTTCGACGTCGGCCGCATTACCCCGTGCGGCCTGGTACAGCACGTCGAGGGTCGCCGGGTTGGTGCTGTCGAAGTAGGCACCGCTCGACGGCGGGACCCACGCCCCGTTGATGAAGTGGTTGTAGCGGCGTTCAACGGACATGTGAATGCTCCTTGATGAAAGCGGTAAGCGTGTTGGCGAGCTCTTGGGGGCGTTCCACCGGCATCATGTGGCGTGAGCCGCTGATGACGGAGTAGGTGGAGCCCGGAATGGCCGCGGCCAGACGGGCGCTCATCTCGGGCGTTGACCCGGGGTCCAGCTCGCCGGTCACGGCATGGGACGGAACGGTAATCAGGGGCAGTTCGGCGGCAATTTCCGCGTCTGCGGTGGCGAACACCCGGTAGCAGGCCAGGAAGGACTTCGGGTCATTATTGCGCAGGACTTCCCGCGTCGCTTCGACCAGCTCCGCCGGGACGGCGGACCCTTCCGGATACCAGCGGCGGATGGATGCCTCCACCGTTGCCGGAAAATTGGACTCCGCCGAGGCCAGTCGCACCATGACGGCGGCGTGCTCTTCGGCGGTGCGCGCGCACACCGAGGCGACCGACACCAGGCCGGCAACCAGATCGGGCCTGAACCTGGCAACGTGCTGGGCCACGAGGGCTCCAAGCGAGAAGCCCACCAGGTGCGTATTCGGCTCGAGCCGTTCTGCGACATCCGCCGCGAGCTCGGCAAGCGTCACCCCAACCGGCGCCTGCGGGCGGCGTCCGTGTCCCAGGAGTTCCAGGACCCGGACGTCGTATTCCGGTTCAAGGAATTCGCGAAGGGGGCCCCACATCGACCCGTCGAGGCCGACGCCGTGGATGAGGGCTATGCGGTTGCGGCTCACGGCGGCTGGCACCTACTTCGTTTCAGTGGCGAACGCTGCCAGGCGCTGCTGGGGCCGTCCCTGCGCAGCGGCCGCGAGGGCGATCACGATTTCATCGGCGTGCGGTGCGTCGTTGATCCGCACCTCGATGCTCTGGTGGTGCGAGCGGATGGTGGCGTCGGTGATGTGCTTGAGCGGGATGTCGAAGACAACACCGGCCGGGCCGCGCTTTTCCACTGCCGGCAGGAGCGTGGTGGCGTTGGCGGCGTCGCGGAAGTGGTTTCCGAAGGCCAGTGTGTGGATGAGCCCGGAGCCGTGCTCGATTTCGCCGTTCAGCCCGACGATGGCGGCTTTGCCGTACGCCTCGGCCGGGGAGCCGAGGGCTTCGAGCACTCGGGGGGCCAGCAGCGCGCCGATGTCGGAGGCGGTGCCGTCGATGCCGGCGGAGAGGTCCTCGACGAAGCCCTGGCCTGCCCACGGATTCTTGACGATGGCGGCGACGACGGCGACCCGTGCGGCCGGGCTGACCTCGCGGCCCCCTTCGATGAGGACGTCTTCGGTCAGGGTGACGATCTTACGGATGCTCATGAAACAAGTTCTCCTAGGGTGTCTGCTTTGACGATGGGGTCGGTGAGGCGGTCACCGATGCGGGAATGCGGGCGTGGCCCGGTTGAAGCGCCGAGGACGACGACGATCTCACCCGGGCGGGGTGCGTCACCGATGCGTGTGGTGATGGTTTGGTAGTGGGTCCGTGTAGCTGCGGCGTTCTTGTGCCAGAGGGGTACGACGAGCGAGGCGCCGGCGTCGCCACGGTCATCGGCGAAGCAGATGATGGATTCACCTTCGAAGTACTCGCGGACGAGGTTGCCGAAGAACGGTGTGTGGATGAGCGCAGCGCCGTGCTCGATTTCACCGTCGGTGCCGACGATCGCAGCCTTCCCGAAGGCCTGGATTGCCTCCACGCCCCCGAGGTTGGCAGCGAGTACGTCGGTGAGTTTGCGCGCCAGCACCGGGGCCAGCTGCACCACTGCCTCGCCGAGGTCGTCTGCCGCGTCGCCACCCAACCAGGGGTTGGTGACCACGGCCGCTGCCGTTGCGCGGACCGCCGGAACCGCGGGGGAGAGGCCGTTTTCGAGCAGGATTTCCTCGCTGTAGTACACGATCTTGCGGATGCCGAACGCTTGGTCGTTCATCAGCGGATCTCTTCAATCATGGAGGAGCGCATGGCTTCCTTTCGTGGTGGTCGGTTCAGTTCCGGCGGTCGGGCGCCGGATCAGTCAGGGCCTCCCGCGATGAGGCGTGAACATGGTTCCTCATGGCGGATTCGGCCCCGAAGGGGTCTTTGTGCTCGATCATGTCCAGGACGGCGCGGTGTTCGCGGGTGGAGGCCTCGAGCCTGCCCGGATGTTCAACTGTGCGCAGGACCAACCGCTGGTACGCGAGCTGGTTCATGAGCCGCTCGTAGTGCTCGACAAGCTTTCGGTTATCCGAGCCGCGAACGATCGTCCAGTGAAACTCGTGCACCAGCCGGGCGTAGGCGTCGGTGTCATGCGTGAGCGCAGCCATTTCGGACTCCTCGAGGTTGCGCCTCAGGACAGACAATTCCTGGACGTCCCCGCGGCGGGCGAGCAGGGATGCCGCGAGTCCTTCCAAGGACTCCTTGAGCTGGAAGAGCTCGATGATCTCCCTGCGGGTGGGCTCCCGCACGAAGGTGCCAACCTTCGGACGGATCTCCACCAGTCCTTCGTGCTGAAGCTGCTTAAGTGCTTCACGGATCGGGGTCCGGCTCACGTCGAACTCCTGGGCGAGGAACGCCTCGGGGACCACTGCGCCCGGGGGGAAGTCGCCTCCCAGGACGAGGCGGCGGATCCGGTCCAGGAGCCCGTCCCGGTCAGTTGCTTCCCTGACTACTTCGAGATCATCTTGCATACATGAAAGCGTATGTTGCATGCATCAGAAGCGTCAACACCTTTGGGCGATCTTTCTAAAAACCGGGGAATCTGCGGGAAATTCGCGGAATTTCATATTCCCCTTGACCTTGGGTTGTGAGCTGGATTACCGTCATTGGTATGCAACAGACCTTGGAACCGCTCATCACGTCCGCTTGGCTCGCGGCCTGGGACAAGGGAGACCTTGACGCCCTCGATGGCCTCGTAGCCGCCGGCTACACGCGCACCAGCAAGGCGACGGGTGCAACTGTCGACCTTGCTGGCCTCAAGTCAGAGATCGCTGCGGTCCGGGAAGCTTTCCCCGACCTGCGCACCACGGTCGATGACGTCGTCGAAGGGGACGGCACCGTCGCCGTCTTCTGGACCTCCACCGGCACGCACACCCATGAATACCTCGGGGTTCCGGCAACGGGACTTACCGTTCAGACCCGTGGCTCGAACATCCTGGTCCTCGAGGACGGGAGGATCGTCAGGGAGTCAGTGACGTGGGACGGCAGCGAACTGCTTGCCGGCCTCGGCATCCGGCCCCTGCGCGGCATCGCGGCACCCGCCGTTTCCGAGGGTGACGACTTCCCGGAACTGGACCCGGACCTGATGAAGGCCTTCAACCGGCAGTTCATCACAGGAGTCACCGTCGTGACCACCAAGGAAGGCGAAACCCCCAAGGGGCTGGCGGCCAACTCCTACTGCTCGGTCTCGCTGGAGCCGCCCCTGGTGCTTGTATGCGTCCAGAAGACGTCCAGCACCTACCCGGCGCTCTTCTCCTCGAGCCACCTCGGCATCAACATCCTGGGAACTGAGCAGCTGGATACGGTGAAGGTTTTCGCCTCGAAGGCCGCGGATAAATTCGCGGAGCTCGACTGGCATGAAGGGCCCAAGGGAAGCCCCCTCCTGGACGGCTCTGCAGCTTCCCTGGAGGCCGAAATCCAGGAACGGTTCCAAGCCAAGACCCACACGGTCTTCATCTGTCGGGTCCGCCACGCGGAAACCAGCAGCACGGCACCCATGGTCTACAAGGCCGGACGGTTCTTCGACGGCGCTGAACTCGCCCAACTCTAAAGTTCCGGCGCGGCTGACCACCCTCGGACAGGAAACCAGCCGCGCCGACCCAATCTGCTCTCAAGCAGCGCACCAAGGTGCGCATCCCACATTAGGACAAAAATGAGCCCAGACACCATGAGCGCCGCCGAAAGCAGCGTCGCCGAAGACCGCGGTTACCGCGACAGCCTCACCAAAATCGAGCCGTACGGCATCGAGCACATCCCCGACGTCGAACGCCACGGGAAGCCCCGTTCCCAGTTCTTCCTCTGGTTCGCCGCGGGAATGAACTTCCCCATCGTCGTCCTCGGCTTCAGCGCCACCTACTTCGGCCTCCCCTTCTGGGCCGCAGTCCTGGCCATCGTCCTCGCCGGCGTGACCTCCTCGGCGGGAATGGGATACCTGTCGGCCATGGGAGTCCGGCTGGGCGTTCCCCAGCAGATGCAGGGCCGGGGGCCGCTCGGATTCATCGGCAACCTGTTCCCGGTGGCCTACGTGAACGTGTTTGCCGGCATCGGGTGGGCCGCCGTGACCGTCATCCTCGGCGGCCAGGCCATCGCGCTGCTGACAGATATTCCGTTCTGGGTCTCCTCCCTGATCCTCATGGGCATCCAGCTCGGGGTGGCCGTCGTCGGATACAACCTGATCCACTTCCTGCAGCGCATCCTGTCGTTCGTCCTGGTTGTCGGCTTCGTCTTCATCACCATCGTGGCAGCTGCCAACGGCAAAGTCGTTAACGACTTCAATCCAGCGGCGAAGGGCTTTGACGGAATCGGCGGATGGATCATCTTCTTCGGCTGGTTCTTCTCCTTCATCGTCGCCTGGATGCCGTTCGCGTCCGACTACTCCCGCTACCTGCCCAACACCCCCGGCAACCGGCGCGGCGCAGGCTGGGCCACCATGTCCGGGAACTTCGTCACCCTCGTCTGGATGGGCATCCTGGGCACCCTCCTCGGATCGACCACCACTGCGTCTGACAGCATCGGCGCACTCAAGGAGCTCATGGGCCCCTGGGCCGCCGTCGGCCTCGGCGTCGTCGCACTGTCCTCCTTCACACAGAACTTCCTGAACGTCTACGGCGGCGCCATCTCCATCCAGACCATGGGCGTCCCCGTCAAGCGCCACACTGCAGTCGTCTTCATCTGCGTAGCTTCCTACTTCGTGGCTCTGTGGGGCCAGACCGGGTTCAACAGCGGCTTCACCGCCTTCCTCAACCTGACCGCCTACTGCATCGCCCCGTACGTCGCTGTCCTCGTTTGCGACTACCTGTTCGGAGGCAGGCGCACCGAACGTGGCCTGCGCGAGCTTTTCGACAAAGGCAGGAAGTTCGAATGGGGCTTCGTGGCCTGGGCCGCCGGCGTGGCACTCTCCTCCCCGTTCTGGATGTCCTCGATCTACACTGGCCCCATCGCCGCGGCCTTCCCGCAGATCGGTGACCTCTCCTACTACGTGGGTGCCGCCGTCGCAGCCGGTGTGTACTTCGCCACCCACCGGCGCCAGCGCCTCTCCGGACGGGAAATGCTCGACCGCAGCCCGGCGTCCCAGACCCTGTGAAACAGGGCGGTTCCCGGCTGGACGGGGCCATGCTCGTGGTGATCGACATGCAGCGGGCGTTCCGGGACGAAGGCCAGTGGCAGGTGCCCCGGTACCAGGAGATCGTGCCGGTTATTACCCGGCTGCAGCAGGCGCTCGGTTCCGGTCCCGTCTTCACCCGGTTCATCCGGGACGAAGCCGAGACCGGGGCCTGGGCCGCCTACTACCGGCGCTGGAACGAGATGCGGTTCCCGTCCGGCTCCGGGGCATGGGACATCACCATCGATGTCCCGGGCGAGGCAACCGTGCTCGACGCCCCGACATTCTCCAAATGGGGACCGGAGCTCGCCGCCTTTGTCCCGGAAGGTGGGGAGATGGTCCTCACCGGAGTCGCCACGGACTGCTGTGTCCTGTCCACGGCTCTGGGCGCCGTCGACGCCGGGCGCTTCGTCACCGTCGTTTCCGATGCCTGCGCCGCGGTCAGCGACGAAGCCCAGCGGCAGACCCTGGCCCTCCTGGAACTGCTCTCGCCGATGTGCGAAGTGGTCACCAGTGCGGAACTCCTCGCACGATGAGCACCGCGACACTGCAACGGCCGGGTGCAGACGGACACGGCGCTACCGTCGGCCCGGCCCCCGTGGTGGCTGTAGTGGTTGAGTGGCGGGGGCGGATCGTACTCTTCGGGGCTGACCCTCCAGGGAAACTGGCCGGATACAGCCAGGAAGGCAGGGGTGAAAACGTCTGCCGCGGATCCTGGGAAACCGAACATGAGCTACGCATAGTAAGGAGCCAGATGTGGCTGCAGGAAAGACTGTGACCGCCGAACGCGAGGCCGGACTGCTGGCGTCAGTGCCCACCGGGCTGCTGATCAACGGCGAATGGCGGGACGCGTCCGGCGGGGGCACGTTCGACGTCGAGGACCCCGCAACCGGGAAGGTCCTGGCGACGCTGGCCTCGGCCACCAGCGAAGACGCGCTCGCCGCGCTCGACGCAGCGGACGCTGTCCAGGCGTCCTGGGCACGGAGAGCACCGCGGGAAAGGGCCGAGATCCTGCGCCGTGCCTTCGAGCTGGTGACCGAGCGGGCGGAGGACTTCGCCCTGCTCATGACCCTCGAGATGGGCAAGCCGCTGGCCGAGGCGCGCGGCGAGGTGGCCTACGCTGCCGAGTTCCTGCGCTGGTTCTCCGAAGAGGCGGTGCGGGATTACGGCCGCTATCTGACCACGCCCGAGGGCAAGAACAAGATCCTGGTGCAGCACAAGCCAGTGGGGCCGTGCCTGCTGATCACGCCGTGGAACTTTCCGCTCGCGATGGCCACCCGCAAGGTTGCGCCTGCCGTCGCCGCCGGATGCACCATGGTGCTCAAGCCCGCAAAGCTCACGCCGCTGACTTCGCAGCTCTTCGCGCAGGTGATGATGGAGGCGGGACTGCCGGCCGGGGTGCTGAACGTCGTCTCGTCATCGTCGGCTTCTTCCATCTCCGGGCCCCTGCTGAAGGATGCCCGGCTGCGGAAAGTCTCCTTCACCGGTTCGACGCCGGTGGGCAAGCAGCTGATCGCCGAGGCGTCCCAGAACGTGCTGCGCACGTCCATGGAACTCGGTGGTAACGCGCCGTTCATCGTGTTCGAGGACGCCGACCTGGACAAAGCAGTGCAGGGAGCGATGGCCGCGAAGATGCGCAACATGGGAGAGGCGTGCACCGCCGCCAACCGGTTTCTTGTGCACGAGTCGGTGGCGCAGGAGTTCACAGGCAAGTTCGCCGAGGCGATGAAAGCTCTCCGCCCCGGCCGCGGCACCGAGGCTGGCGCGACGGTGGGCCCGCTGATCGACGGCGGTGCGCGCAAGGATGTGCATGCCCTGGTGGAGGACGCCGTCACTGCCGGTGCAACGGTGATCACCGGCGGCGGCCCCGTGGATGGACCCGGCTACTTCTACCAACCCACAGTGTTGGCTGGTGTATCAAACGACGCCGAGATCCTGCGCACCGAGATCTTCGGGCCGGTCGCCCCGGTCACGACGTTCAGCACCGAGGAACAGGCCATTGCCATGGCCAACTCCACCGAGTACGGGCTTGCCGCCTACCTCTACAGCCGCGACTTCAACCGCCTCCTGCGCGTGGCCGAACAGATCGAATTCGGCATGGTCGGCTTCAACGCCGGCGTCATATCAAACGCCGCAGCACCGTTCGGCGGGGTGAAGCAGTCCGGCCTCGGCCGCGAGGGCGGCTCCGAAGGCATCGCCGAGTACGCCACCACGCAGTACATCGGCATCGCGGACCCCTACGCGTAGATCTCTACTGCAGAGCGCGAACGGACACGCGTGGCCCCAATGCCCGGCGCCGCAGGTGTCCGTTCGCGCTTCATTGGTCTGCGGACAGCCCGCCTACACCAGCGGCCATGGATACCGCATGCCCGTGTGGTCAACCGGGAGCACCGGTTCGTGCAGCAACCTCCGCACACGGCGCTGCAGGGCGGTGACCTCCGAGCCGTCGAGGAGCTCGCATACTTCGGAGGGTACGGACTCCGCAAGCGGAGCGATGTCCTCGAGCAGCGCGTCGGGGATGGGGTCACCCGCGAAATCCCAGATCACGGTGCGCAGTTTGAAGATTGCCGAGAAACACAGCCCGTGGTCGATGCCCCATATCCGGCCGTCGTCGCCGCGGAGCACGTGACCACTTTTGCGGTCCGTGTTGTTGGCGACGTAATCGAACAGGGCGATGCGCGCCAGGTCGCTGTGCGTCTCCGGGACATCGGCGTACAGCGTGAAGTAATGCTCACCGAAGTCGCAGTCGATGAACCGCTGAAGTGAACCGATCCCCAACGGTGCCTCCTCGCGGATCACCGTCGCTGGCACGATTCCCCAGCCGAGGGACTCGCTGAGCAGATACGCCGCGCGTTCCCGCCGGTACAGTCCGGGCTCGAAATCGGACAGCGGCCGCTCTCCAGCCTCCGGCTTGTACACCGCAAAGGCGGAGTCGTTCCCGCCAGAGACCTCAACCAGGAACGTCTCGTTGCTGCTGCGCGGGATGCGTCCGAGCAGCTCGACCTGCCCCTCAGCCAGGAGCGTCAGTTCGCGTCCACACTCAGCCATGTCACGCCCTCAGCCCGCTCAGCGGTTCCGACGTCGAATTCACCATGAGCACGGCGGGCGCATGACCGTCGGAATACGCGATCGCAGACACGGACCCCGGGCTGATGACAATCCGCTGGAAGAGGTCAAGGTGCGTGCCCAGGGCATGGGCGACGGCGGCCTTGATCGGGTCGGCGTGCGAAAAGCAGACGACGACGCCCCCGGCGTGCGCTGTGCCCAGCACCTCGAGCGCCCCGACGATCCGCGCCTGCATCTGTGTGAAGCTCTCGCCGTTGGGGAAGCGGAAGGCCGACGGATTGTGTTGCACGGTCTGCCATTCCGGCAGCCCGGCCAGTTCGGAGAGGGCCGCGCCGGTCCACTCGCCGAAGTCACATTCGATCAGGCCCGCTTCCTCGCGCACCTCGAGTCCCGTACTGGCTGCCGCAGGCTCTGCGGTCTCGCGGGTGCGCTCCAGCGGCGAGGAGTAGACGGCGTCCACCGGCAGTCCCGCGAGCCGTTCGGCGACGCGCTCGGCCTGGGCCCGGCCCCGGTCGGACAGGTGCAGTCCCGGTGCCCGCCCCGGCAGCACCATGCCCGTGGTGGGCGTCTCCCCGTGGCGCACCAGAAGGAGAAGGGTGCTCTTCGGTTTCGACGGCGGTGATGGTGCCGACGGCGTCTCTGCAGTCACAGCAATAAGCGTAGCGGCACGGGCCCCGCCCGAGCTTGCGAAGGAAGGGGGAGCCGCGGAGCGGGAATCATGGCGAAATTGCTCGATTCCCGGCACAGTCGAGGACTACGGTAGAGGGGTGAGTGATCGTCCCGATATCTTCACCGTTGGCGAACTGCGTGCATCCGGCCACGTCCACAAGGACCTGCGCCACGAAATCCGCGACAACCTGATCGCCGCGCTCGCGGCGGGCCGCGATCCGTGGCCGGGGCTGTTCGGGTTCGGCCGGACCGTCCTGCCGCAGCTCGAGCGTGCCCTGATCGCCGGGCACGATGTGGTCCTGCTCGGCGAACGCGGGCAGGGCAAGACCAGGCTGCTCCGCACCCTGGCCGGGCTGCTGGACGAGTGGTCGCCGATCATCGAGGAATCCGAACTCAACGAGCACCCGTACGAACCGATCACCGAGCATTCCCGCGCCCGCGCCCTCACCGAGGGGGACCGGATGCGGGTGGCCTGGCGCCACCGCTCGGAACGGTACGTCGAAAAGCTCGCGACGCCGGACACCTCCGTCGCCGACCTCATCGGCGACGTCGACCCGATGCGCGTCGCCGAGGGCCGCCGCCTCGGGGACCCGGAGACCATCCACTATGGCCTGGTTCCGCGCTCCAACCGCGGCATCATCGCCATCAACGAGCTGCCGGACCTCGCCGAGCGGATCCAGGTGTCGATGCTCAACGTGATGGAGGAGCGCGACATCCAGATTCGCGGCTACGTGCTGCGGCTGCCGCTGGACGTGCTCGTGGTCGCGTCCGCCAACCCGGAGGACTACACCAACCGCGGCCGGATCATCACGCCACTCAAGGACCGCTTCGGCGCCGAGATCCGCACCCACTACCCGATCGAGCTCGATGATGAGGTCTCCGTCATCCGCCAGGAGGGGAAGCTGGTGGCCGACGTCCCGCCCGTCATCCTCGAGATCCTGGCCCGCTACACCCGGGCGCTGCGGCAGTCGCCGGCCATCAACCAGACCTCCGGAGTTTCGGCGCGGTTCGCCATCGCGGGCGCCGAAACTGTCGCCGCCGCAGCCCTGCGGCGGGCCAGCGTGCGCGGGGAGGACCAGGCGGTGGCGCGGATCATCGACCTCGAGACCGCAGTGGAGGTCCTCACGGGAAAGATTGAGTTTGAGTCGGGCGAGGAAGGCCGTGAACAGGGGGTCCTCGACCACCTGTTGCGCACAGCCACCGCCGAAGCCGTCCGGGCGCACTTCCAGGGCATCGACATGGGCCCGCTCGTGGCCGCGCTCGACGGCCACACCACCGTGACCACCGGGGACCAGGTCACTGCCCGGGAGTTCCTTGAGAACCTTCCGTCCCTCAACGGGTCAAGCCTCTACGACAAAATCAGTGAGCGCCTTGGCGCGACAAACGACGGACAGCGCGCCGCCGCCGTCGAACTTGCGCTGGAGGGCCTCTACCTCGCCCGGCGGATCTCCAAGGAGGCCGACGACGAGGAAACGGTCTACGGCTAAGTACAGTTTCTGCTTGGTACAGGAGGCATCATGACCCTTCACAACCGGTCCAGGTACGGCCGGTATGCCGGCGGTCCGGATCCGCTCGCCCCGCCGGTGGACCTGGCAGAGGCACTGGAGGCGATCGCCGAGGACGTCATGGAAGGCTACTCGCCCCGGCACGCGCTGCAGGAGTTCCTGCGGCGCGGCGGCCAGAACCGCGAAGGGCTCGACAACCTGGCCCGGCGCGTCCAGCAGCGGCGGAGTGAACTGCTGGGCCGCCACCGGCTGGACGGCACCCTCAACGAGGTCAAGAAGCTGCTGGACACCGCGGTCCTGGAGGAGCGCAAGCAGCTGGCCCGAGACGCCATGATGGACAACAGCGACCGCGCCTTCCGGGAGATGCAGCTGCAGAACCTGCCCCAGTCCACGGCGGCGGCGGTCAACGAGCTCGCGTCCTACGACTGGCAGTCGAGCAGCGCCAGGGAGGCCTACGAAAAGATCAAGGACCTGCTGGGCCGGGAAGTCCTTGACCAGCGCTTTGCCGGCATGAAGCAGGCCCTCGAAAACGCCACCGATGCGGACCGGGAAGCGGTGAGCGAGATGCTGCGCGACCTCAACGAACTGCTCGGCAAGCACCGGCGCGGCGAGGACACCGACGCGGATTTCCGGGAGTTCATGGCCAAGCACGGTGATTTCTTTCCGGAGAATCCGCAGTCGGTCGAGGAGTTGGTGGATGCCCTCGCCAAGCGTGCCGCCGCGGCCCAGCGGATGCTGCAATCCATGTCCCCCGAGCAGCGCGAAGAGCTGATGCGGCTGTCCGCCCAGGCGTTCGGCTCGGCCGAACTTATGGCCCAGCTCAACCAGCTCGACGACAGCCTGCGCGCCCTGCGGCCCGGCGAGGACTGGAGCGGCTCCGAACGCTTCGAAGGCCAGGAAGGACTTGGGCTGGGTGACGGCACCGGTGTGCTGCAGGACATCGCCGAGCTCGACGAGCTGTCCGAACAGCTCTCCCAGCACTACAACGGATCCACCCTCGACGACCTGGACCTGGACGCCCTGGCACGCCAGCTCGGGCAGAAGGCCGCCGTGACGGCCCGCACGCTCGCGGAGATCGAACGGGCGATGCAGGACGGCGGCTACCTGCGGCGCGGGGCCGACGGCGACCTCCGGCTGTCCCCGCAGGCCATGCGGCGGCTCGGGAAATCCCTGCTGAGGGACACAGCCAAGCAGTTGTCCGGCCGGCAGGGCGGCCGGGACACGCGCGTCGCCGGGGCTGCCGGTGAGCAGACCGGCTCCAGCCGCCAGTGGGAGTTCGGCGACGCCGAGCCGTGGGACGTCACCCGCACCATGACCAACGCGATCCGGCGCACCATGGCCGACGGCGGTGATCCGGCCCGCGGACTGCACCTCGCCGTGGGCGACATTGAGGTATCGGAGACGGAGGCGCGCACCCAGGCCGCCGTCGTCCTGCTCGCCGACGTGTCCTTCTCCATGGCCGCCGAGGGGCGGTGGGTGCCGATGAAACGCACGGCGCTCGCCCTTCACCACCTCGTCTCCACCCGCTTCCGCGGTGACCGGCTGCAGCTGATCACGTTCGGCCGCTATGCGCAGTCCATGGACATCGGCGAGCTTACGGCCCTGCCGGCGCTGCGCGAACAGGGCACCAACCTGCATCACGGGCTGCTGCTGGCCGGCCGTTTCTTCCGCCAGCACCCGTCGATGCAGCCAGTCCTGCTCGTGGTGACCGACGGCGAGCCCACCGCCCATTTGCTGGGCGACGGCGAGTCATGGTTCAGCTGGCCGCCGGATTCGGAGACCATCCGCGTGACGGTCGCCGAGCTGGACCGGCTTGGGCGCGCAGGCACGCAGGCCACGTTCTTCCGGCTCGGTGATGACCCCGGCCTGGAACGCTTCGTCCGGCGGCTGGCCCGCCGGATTGACGGCCGGGTGGTGGCACCCGACACCGGCGATCTCGGCGCTGCCGTTGTGGGGGAGTACCTCCGGGCCCATTTCCGCGGCGGCGCATACGACGACGACTGGGCCGCCGGGATTTAGCGCCGCATGGATTTAGCTCAGGCGGCCGCCAGCACGGTCGGGACGGCCGGCAGTGCCGCGAGCTTCGGCGCCACGATGCTGAACCGGTAGTCGCGCTGGAGCGGATCGACCTGGACCGGCAGGTGATGGGACCGGGCGCAGCCGCGAAGCTCTTCCATGGCCAGGGGTTCCACCTCGGCGAGGGTCATATCCAGTTCCAGTGCCAGCCCCGGGACCAGCGAGTCGGCGCGCTTCATGACGTCGTACAGGCCCTGAATGCTCTGGACAGTCACATGTCCCTGTGTCTTGACCTGGGCCTTGGCGCCGTCGAGGTCAACGCTGACCAGCACCCGCAGCTTGTCATTCACTAAGTTCTCTCCCCAATTTAGAAAGGGCCACCACGCTGTGGCCCCCGACAACAATAGATGAATGTGACGTGGCTAACAAGTCGGGTGCAGGCGGCGACTGGCATGAACGCCAACACCGCCATTCCGGCCTGCGAAGGCGGCCGCGGACACCAGGCTTCAACGCAGCTGCGCGGGCCTTCTGATTAAGTGGACCATGAGTCCTAAGGGTAGGAGAGGCGGGTCTCTGGCTATGGCAGGAATGCCGCCGGCTACGGTGGAGGTGAGTGCCGCCGTCGTCCATGCCCTCATCCGCGACCAGCGGCCCGACCTTGCCGGCCACTCCCTGGTACGGGTAGCCAACGGCTGGGACAATGCCACCTTCCGGCTCGGTGATGACCTGGCGGTACGGCTGCCCCGCCGGGACGAGGCCGTGCCGCTGATCCTGCACGAGCAGCGGTACCTTCCCGAAATCGCGCGCCGGTCCCCGGTTCCCGTTCCTGTGCCCGTCCATGCCGGCCTGCCGACGTCGGACTTTCCCTGGCCGTGGAGCATCGTCCGGTGGGTTCATGGCACCCCTGCGGTCGACGCCGGACCGGCGGACCGGCGGCTGGCCGTTGACGGCCTGGCCGCCTTTCTTCTGTCCCTTCACGTGCCCGCCGACGCGGGGGTTCCGGTGAATCCTGTCCGCGGGGTGCCACTGATGGACCGCGATGCGGCAGTGGTGGAACGGCTCGGAGACCGGGAGCGCTACCCGCAGGCGGCGGAGCTGAGGTCGGTGTGGGCGGAGGCCTGTGCGGCTGACGCATGGGCTGGTCCGGCGATGATGCTCCACGGGGACCTTCACCCGGCCAACATTCTGCTGGCGGCCGACGACTCGCTGGCCGGCGTGATTGATTTCGGCGATGTCGGGGCGGGGGATCCCGCCGTCGATCTTGCGGTGGGGTGGTTGATGTTCGACGCCGTTGCCCGCCGGCGCTTCGTCGGCGCCGTTGGCTCCTTCATGGACCGGGGCACCTGGACGCGCGCCCGTGGCTGGGCCCTCGTCCTGTCCACCGCCATGCTCAGCAACTCCGACGACAATCCCCGGATGTTCGCGGTGGGGGAGTTCGGACTTCGGCAGGTCCTGGCGGGCTGGGCAGCGTTGACCGGCCGCCGCATAACAAGTTGATAAGTGTGCTGACTATTTCTCACGAAGCCCAATAAACTTGTTTCATGGAACCGCTGGTGTCGATCATGTTGGTGTTCGCGGTGGCGCTGCTTTGGCTCGCTGTTCCGGTGGTGTTGCTCTCGAGGATCAATCGGGATGAGCGGCGGACCTTGAGGCGGCAGAGGAAGGCGCTGCGCATGAAGGAGCGTGAGGGCCACAGGAGCCACGTCCCGAAGCGGGCTGTTCTGGCCCGGAAGCGGGGGCTCAAGGTTGCACGGCGCCGCTCGGAGTCTAAGCCGCCGGCGCGCCCGTCCTCCGGCTGAGCCTGTGATGGTTGCGGGCTCGAAGCCGGGATGACGGGCATGGATGAATGGAAGTCCGCAGCTCACTGCCCCGGGTAAACGGGAACGGCGCCGACCACCAGTGTCCCTTGTTGGGCGGCTGTGTGGATGTCGAGGTTTGTGCCGCTGATGTCCAGGTTGTCGCCGCTGATGACGAGGACGAAGCCGGTGCGGGCTGCCTGAAGCCAGTGCCCGTCGTCGGGATTGCCAGGGTCGAGCTGTTCGCTGTAGAGGGTTTCTCCGCTGATGGTGAGCAGGATGAGGCCTTCGGGCGTGACGGTGAACCCGCAGTCCTCCGCCGGCGGCCCGGCCTGTTCCAGCATGTCGTCGTAGTCCGGGCTCAGGGCCAGTTGGAAGCCGTGTGAGAGCAGGAGAGTTACCAGGGCTGAGGTCAGCTCCCCGCCGTTTTCCCGGAAACTGACGACGGGGACGAGGGTGTACGCCAGGGCCGGGACCGTTCTGGTCCCGCCGGAACCAGACGCGTGGGTGAGGACAATCCGGGCGGCCACGGGCGTGAGCGCCTCTGGCTGCCACGGGGTGTGCTGAACGGTCAGGTCCGGTTCGCTGCACAGGCGGTGGCAGACGCCGTCGGTGAAAGTGAGGTATTCGGTTCCGTCCGGGGCCGTGCTTTGCGTGACGTTCACCAGCAGGGACACCGGTTCGCCCGGCGTCAGCCGTCCGCGGCAGACGGCGCAGGTCTTGGCGGTGTCAGCTGCGGTGAGTACGTAGCGCGTGGTGTCCCGGCCCTTGAAGGATTCCAAGCGTGCGTCCCAGGCGACATTGCGTGTCACGGGCATGTCGATGATTCTAGCCGTCTGCCCGACCGCACTTGACCGGTACGCGCACCGCTATTTAGGGCGTCTAGGGAAAGAGGCACCAGGGAAAGAACGGACGACGGCGGAACCTCCCGCCGTCGTCCGTTCCGTCACGGATCCGGAGGTGCAGATTCTGAAATACGCGTGTCCACCGGCCAGGCGGCGGTAGGGTGGGGCGCATGGAGATGCGCCTTGAAGTTGTGCAAGTACCGGTCGCCGACGTGGACCGGTCGAAGTCGTTCTACGTGGAAAAGCTGGGCTTTGTCCTGGACCACGACGTGGAGCACATCCCCGGAATGAGGGTGGTGCAGCTGACGCCACCCGGTTCTGCTGCCTCGATCGTCATCGGCACGGGAATGACCAGCATGGCGCCGGGGAGCCTGGAAGGGCTCCAGCTCGTCGTGCCGGACATTGGCGCCGTCCGCGCCGAGCTGCAGGACCGCGGGGCCGGCATCAGCGACGTCCAGGACATGGGCGGGGTGCAGTTCGCATTCCTCAGCGACCCGGACGGCAACCGCTGGGTCATCCAGGGCGCGACGCCACCGGACATCAAAGACGCGCACCTGGACCCTGCGGCTACGTAGCAGCATCCCCCGTCTGCTCTAGGGCACGTTCTGCATTGGGCGCGGTTTTGCAGCTGCCTTGCGGCCGGTGAGCCATCCCGGCAGGGTTGCATCCAGAGTGTCTGAGCGTGCGGAGGAGAGGTCGCCGTGGCTGGACTTGTACCGTTGGGTGCGCAGCCACCCGCCGAGTTCCTTTTCCAGCCCGGTCACGCCCGGTGTGGTGCGGGGCCAGGGGTGTCCTGCGGCCCGGTATGCTGCCAGCTGCCGCAGGCGGTCCTGCCATTGCTGGTCCTCCCGGGCCTCGCGTGGTTTGCGCCGCCAGCCGGGCAGGACGGACAGGCCTTCGCCGATGACCGGGTTCAGGACGCCGGCGTCCGCGTCGCGCCGGCGCCTCCGCAGCCACTGGGCGAGGTCCCGTTCCGCCTCGTCCTCGGCGTTGCGGGAAGGATAGCGTCCCGTAGCCTCCACCATGGCGAGCAGCTGATACAGCCGTTTGATGCCGGGAACGTGACTTGGGGCATCCGCTGCCGCTGCCCGGTGCTCGGTTTTCAGGCCTGGATCTGCGGCCTTGGCTGCCGCGAGGTGAGCGGTGACTTCGGAGCCCTGCACGCGGGCCAGGTCGGCAATTTTCTTCCGGGACAGGCCCTTGCGGTACATCAGGGTCCATTCCGGATGCGCGTCGCCAGAGTTCCTCAAGGGCCCAACCCCTTCCTCTTCCGGCACGGTCACGACGTCCGGTCGAGCAGTTCGGCGCGGTGCCGGGCGGCGTCCACGAAATCGTCCAGGTCCTGCTGCGTGGGCGGGGAGGACCAGCGCCGGAGCGGACCGGATGCTTCGACGGTTACCTTCAGGAGGGTCCGCCCTGAGTCGGGGACGAGGGTAAATGACCTGACCACCCGGAGCAGCCGCAGGGGCAACGCCGAGGTCCAGGTCATGACCTCGCCAGAATCCTGCCGGATCCGCGCCCGGACCGGGCGGCGCCGGCGCGATGTGGTCAGGCGCACTGTTTCACCGTCACGCAGGTCCCCGTCGATCTCCGTGACACCCGAGTTCCAGACCGGCATGTTGCCCGAGTCCGTGAGGACGTCCCAAACGGTGGATAACCGCGCGTTGATCAGCGACTCGGATGCATGGAGAACCATTGGCCAAGGATAGCCACCGGGTCCCTGAGTCCGGCCGGGATACCCGTACGTTTCATCCAACGTTCATCTTCACCAAGCAGGCCCAGGCAGCAGGCCAGGCATCGACTTACACAACCTCTCACCGCTTTGGTAAACGGACCCTACTGAGATTTAAAGTCGGCGAGCAGCCGTTGCACATGCCCCGGCTGCTCGATGTTGGCAAAGTGGCCGCAGCGCGGGATCGTCGCCAGCCGGACGTGCGGGATGACACCGGCCAGCCGGCTGAGGTCAGACGGCGGCGTGAACACGTCACTGGCGCCGCGCGTCGCCAGCACCGGACAGCGGATTCCGCGCCACTGGCCAAAGTCGTAGTGTGCGGTAGCCCGGACAGCCGCGCCGAAGCTGGCGGGCCGGGCGTCATCTGCAAGATCGCGGACCACGCGGCCGGGGACGGCTAAGCGGCGGGCGAAGAACGGTGCCATCAGCAGTCCCATCACCGGCGTGGTGCCGACTGCCCGGATAAGCGCCGACCCTGATGATCCGAGGGCCGCCATGGCGCGCATGGCCAGCAGCATACCGATAAACGCCGGGAATCCGGACAGGCCGCGCAGCGGACGCCGGGCCGCCTCGGACACGGCGAACGTGGTGGCCGATATCGCCGCAACGCTGACAACCCGCCCAGGGCACCTCGCGGCCAGGTGCAATGCCAGGAAGCCTCCCATCGAATGGCCCACCAGGTTCCAGCGGCGGTAGCCCAGCGAGTCCAGTATTTCGACGACGGCGCGCCCCATCGTTTCGACGCTGAAGTGTTCGAGCCGGGCACCCGCCGTGGATTCACCCCAGCCGGGCAGGTCAATGAGCACGCGGTCAACGTCCGGCACCGCGGACAACAGCGGCCGGAACGTGGTCCAGCACCCCGCGGCACCGTGCAGGTAGACGTCCGCCGCCGGGGTCGCCGGGTGCCCGTTTCCGTGGTCGCTTCCGCTTCCTGTGCCCTGCTGCACACGCACGGTGACGGGACCCAGCTCCGTCGAAACAACGCGCCGCCGCAGCGCGGGCATTACGGTGCTGGCGGTGGCCTGCTGACTACTGATGCTCATCTGCTGCTCCTGGGGCTCTGACAAGTATTCGGACCAGGGGAAGGACCGGATGGGAACCCCTATCCACCCGTAACCACGCCGCCCCCACCTTCTTCAGCCGGGACGCCGCGCCTGACGAATTCTGGGAGGGCACCAACCCCGGCCTGCTCCGCTTCCTGGATTCGTAGGTAAGAACGGACGACGCCGGGACCTCCCGCCGTCGTCCGTTCCATCTGTTGAAATCTTTGTTCCGGTCAGGCCACAGCGGCGAGACGAGTGCGGGTGACGGACCAGACGGCCAGTGCCACGAGAGTGAGGGAGAGGGCGGCGATCATGACGGCGGTCCAGCCGCCTGCGCTCCACAGCGGCCCGGACATGGCGGATCCGGCCGCGCCGCCGATGAAATTGCTGACCACCAGGGCGGTGTTGAGTCTGCTGCGCGCCGGCCCAGGGAGGGTCAGGAGCCGGGTCTGGCTCAGGACCAGGTTCGCCTGTGCTGCGACGTCCAACAGGATCACGATGACAATCAGGCCGATGATGGAGCCGCCGGCGAGCCATGCACCGGCCAGGCTAAGGATGAGCAGGGCGAGTGCGGCGCCCGTGGCAGGAACGGACCAGCCGCGGTCGTGGATGGCGCCGGCTTTCCGGGCGGCCAGGGCGCCGACCAGTCCGGCCAGCCCGACGAGCCCGATCTGCCCCACCGAGTATGAGAACGGCGGCGCGGCGAGCAGGAACGTCAGCGAGGTCCAGAACAGGGAGAACACCGTGAAGCCGAGCGCGCTGATCAGAAGCGTCGGCGGGACAGCGCGGTATTGCGCCACCGAGGTGAACACGGAGGCGAGCAGCCGCGGGTAGCGGATGGACACCCAGGGCGCCAGACGCGGGATGAGAGCATAAAGAACGAACGCGAGGGCCACGGCGAGGGCGGCGGCGATGACGTAAATCGCCCGCCAGCCGAGCGCCGCTGCTACAAGGCCGCTCACGGTGCGGGAGAGCAGCACCCCGATCAAGGCGCCTGAGGCGATCGTTCCGACAACCCGGCCGCGCTGCTCCGGCTCCGCAAGCTCGCTCGCCAAAGGCGAGAGGAGCTGCGCCGACACAGTGGTCAGTCCCACTCCGCCCAGGGCAGCGAGGAGGAGTGCGAATCCCGGCGCCGCGGCAGCTCCGAGAAGCATGAGCGCTGACACCCCGAGCACTGCCGGAATGAGCCGGCGCCGGTTCAGGACGTCACCGAGGGGAACCACGAGGAAGATGCCGAGCGCATAACCGATCTGGGTGACGGTGACCAACGCGGCCGCGCTCGCGGGGGACACGCCGAGCGAACCGGCGATCTCCTCGATCAGTGGCTGTGCCCAATAGAGATTTCCGACGGCGAGCCCGCCGGCGACGGCGAAAGCGATGGTCCGGGTCCGGTTCATACCGGCGACAGGAGTGATGACAGGAGTAGTAGACACGCTTCCATTTCAACCCCCGGCAGGGGGTCCGTGGCAGTGCGGCTTTGTCATCGGTCCGGCGTGCCTAGGCACAGCAAACCCTCCCACCGGTCACCCGCCACGAGTAGCGTGGCTGTCATGGATTATCAGGCGGAACTCCAGGGATTCCTCACGTCGCGCCGCCACCGGATCACCCCGGAGCAGGCCGGCCTGCCCCGTTACACCGGGATCCGCCGCGTACCGGGGCTGCGCCGCGAGGAAGTCGCCCAGCTCGCAGCAATCAGCACGGATTATTACACCCGCCTTGAGCGCGGGAAAATCACAGGGGTCTCGGACGAGGTGCTCGAGGCGATTGCACGCGCCCTCCAGCTCGGTGAGGTCGAACGCGACCACCTCATGTCCCTGGCGCGTGCCATCCGCCCGTCGCCGGCGGCACGGCAGCCCAGAAAGGTTAAACCGCGCGTTCGGCCCCAGCTGCAACGGGTGCTCGACACCTTCCCGGTACCGGCCTACATCCAGAACAGCCGTCTCGATCTCGTCGCCGCGAACTCGATCGGCTGGTCCCTGTTTCCCCACGCCCAGGAGGCAGGTCCCGGCCAGTTCAACCATCTGCGCTTCCAGTTCCTCGACCCCAGGTCCCGCGACTTTTACCGGGACTGGAATACGGGGACAAACAACTCGGTGGCCCTGCTGCGCGCGGCTGTGGCCCATGACCCAAACGATGAGGAGAGTATGAAGCTGGTGGGCGAGCTCTCCATGAAGAGCGACCGGTTCCGCACGCTGTGGGCAGCTCATGACGTGCTTCGCTTCCGGCACGGGGCGAAGAAGTATCACCACCCGATCGTCGGGGACCTCGATTTCGATTTCGAATCCTTCGAGGTCAGTGGCGAACCGGAGCTCCTCATGGTCGTCTACGTGGTCGAGCCCCACTCACCGACCGCCGAAGCGATGCAACTCCTCGCCAACTGGACAGGCACAGGTCAGGACAACGCGATTGAACGCTCCGGCAGTGATGCCGGGGCAGATTCACGGCCGCGCTGACCTAACGCGACTGACATACGGAATGGCGGTCCAGGGCCGGTTAGTCGCGTCCTTGCCACGTGCAAATGTCAACCACATTCCCCTCGGGGTCGATGAGCGACACCCATGCGGGCGCGTAGCGATCGCCCAGGACGCGACCGCCGGCGGCCAGGATCGCGTCGATGCGCGCCTGCGCCTGGTCATGCGGAACCGAGACGTCCATGTGGATCCGGTTGCGCGGCGGAACGAACTCCTTGTCCTGGAACCACGCGGGCGGGCCGATGAGGTTGGGTTCGATCAGGTCCTCGTCCCCGACCGCGACGTAGCCCAGCGCCGCGCGCCAGAACTCCATGACGGCGGGCCGGTCCGCGGCGTCGAACGCGAGCTGCACGTGCTGCACCGCCGAAGGATCCGGTTTCAGGCCCAGCCGGGCGGCAACGCCGGAGATGCTGCGGGCAAGCTCGAGGTCCCGGTCGCTCAGCCCCACGCCGGGCGTGATGACCTGGACGGTGACGGTGTCCGGCCGGAGATCCACCAGCGGGGCGTGGCCGTGGACTTCGGCGGCCTCCGCGATCGCGGCCACAAACTTCGCGCCGGTGGCGAAGTCACCGGTTTCGTAGAGGGTTTTGGCGCCCCAGAACAGCACGCGCCACTCCGCGACGCCGTCGGCGGATGAGAACTCTGCATCGGAAATCGCTGTTGCCATGCCCCCACTATTCGGACTCCGGGGGCAGCGGTCAATGCACCTGCCCCGTTGACTAGTAGGCTTCTTGCCGTTGGCTTCACGCCGCGCGTAGTTGGGAAATCTGTCGGGGGAAAAATTTCATGAAGTACCGCTGGGCCGCGTTCGCTGCCGTGGTTGGAGCATTCCTGTGCCTCTGCGCTGCACCCGCAGGGGCAGCGGCTGATGAGGCATCCACATCTACGGCACACCGGTGCGGGTGGCCATTGCTCCGGACGGCACGGCTTATCTCGGCAATTACGGCCAGGGCGGCGGCGTCTTCGTGGTTCCCTCCGCTGCCATCAGGGCGTCCCGCACCATCAGCACGGGCGGACACATCACCACCGGGCTCGCGCTCGGCCCGGACGGCACGCTGTACGTGGCGACGGCGGACGGGGACCAGAGTGCTGTCCGCGTAGTTCCGGCCGGAGGTGCAGGCATGGCACGGAGCATTCCGGTGCCCCCCGGGCTCCACCCGCTCGCCGTCGGACCGGACGGAACGGTCTACGTCGCCAACTCCAGGGGAACCACCGTCTCCGTTATTGCGCCGAACGGGACAGCGGTGGACCGGACTGTCAACGTCGGAGCAGGGCCGGCCGGAATAGCGGTAACGACGGACGGAACCGCATTCGTGACCAACCAGACCGCAGGCACGCTCTCCGTAATCCCGGCCGGGGCGGATGCAGTCTCGAACACCATCGAGCTGGTCTCGGACACCGGAACGTCGGAGGAGCCGCATCGGATCGCTGCCGCACCTGATGGAACCGTCTACGTGGCCAACATCAAGTCGGATGAGATCGCCGTCATCAAACCCGGCGCCGGCACCGTGGCCGAGCGGACCTATGTGGAGGGCGGGCCGCAGGACGTGGCCGTCGCACCGGACGGCTCGCTGTATGTGACGAGCCTGCTGACCCAAAAGCTGTCCGTCATCCCTCCGCACGCCACGGAGGTGGCGGGCTCCATGACCACCGACGGCGGCAGAGCCGGCTGCCACCCCAGCCAGGGAAGCGGCGGTACAACCAGCCGCTAGCTCCTGGAATGCCCTGCCCGCCGTGGCTGGCGGGGTGGCGGCACTCGCAATCGCCGTCGCCGTTTGGATTCTGGTGAACGGCCGCCGCCGGAAGGCCGGTCTGGCTGCCGGCGCCAGCCAGGCAGGTAGCGGGCTGTAACATCGTTCACATCCGTCTTTGAAAGGGGAGCAGTGCGCGCAACGGTCAAGGACGTCGCGCGCCGTGCCGGGGTTTCGCCCAAGACTGTCTCGAATGTGATGAACGGCGTAGTGCCGGTCAGCGGAGCCACCCGGCTCAAGGTGGAGCAGGCCATCCTCGAACTCGACTACGTTCCCAACCTCTCCGCCCGTGGCCTGCGCAACGGCAGGTCCGGCGTCATTGCCCTGGCGCTGCCGGACCTGGCCACGCCGTACTCGGCCGAGATTGCGCACCACGTGGTGGAAGTTGCCCATGAACAGGGATGGAGCGTCCAGATCGAGGAGACCGGGTCCGATCCCCGGCGCGAATACGAACTGATGTCCCGGGCGCGGTCCAACCTCATCGACGGCCTGATCCTCAACCCCGTGGTGCTGGACGAGAGCGCGGTCAAGGTGGGCGTCTCCCTGCCGCCGGTGGTCCTGCTGGGGGAGGTGTCCCAGCAGTTGGCCGACCGGGTGTGGGTGGACAGCGTTGCCGCCGCCCGCGACATGACCCTCGCGCTGGCGCGAACGGGCCGCCGCATCGCCGTGCTCGGAACCGCGGAGGGCCGGCACTCGGCAGCGGCGGTTCTGCGCACCCGCGGCTACCAGGCCGCGCTTGATGAACTCGGCATCGACCGGGATGACTCGCTGCTGATCCCCTGCGAGAAGTGGACCCCCGAGACGGCTGCGGGTGCGCTCGCTTCCTACCTGGATTCGCACCCGCTCCCGGACGCGCTGTTCTGCTTCACCGACTCCATGGCAATCGGCGCGCTCAGCGTGCTGTGGAGGCGGGGGATCAGGGTTCCGGGCGACGTGGCCGTGGCCGGCTTCGACGACATCGCCGACGGACAGTATGCCGTGCCGTCCCTGACCACGGTGTCCTTCGACAAGCGCCTGGTGGCCAGCGAGGCCCTGCGCCTGCTCACCGAGCGGATGGCCGACCGCAACGGCGAGCAGCGGGTCGTCACGGTCGACTACAGCATTGTGGAGCGGGACAGCACCGCCCTTAAGGTTGACGGCGGCTAAGCGAGACCATCACCTCATATTGTTGGCGCTAACAATTTTTTCTTGTGTCATGTTTTACAACGATGTAATGTGAGGTCTGCGTCACACGCCAGCCTCCACTGGATCCGGGATGCAGCGAACCGGAACGGCTGGCGCGATGCCACAAGGATTACTTTCAGCGGACCCATCCAAAGGAGTGACGGGTGAAGCAGTTTGATTTTTTCGCCGGGAAGCAGTTGGCCGGCAAACAGCTGTCCGGCAGGCAGGTATCACGGCGGCAGCTACTGGCAGGAACCGCGGCCCTGGGCAGCGTATTTGCCGCGGCCGGCCTCACGGGCTGCGGCGGAACCGCCTCGGCAGCAGCCGTCCGGGACATAGCTTTCTGGCACCTGCTGTCCGGCGGTGACGGCATCAAGATGCAGGCCATGATCAGTGCGGCGAACGAGGCCAACCCCGGCTTCAAAGTCCACCCGACCGTCCTGGCCTGGGGCCCGCCGTACTACACCAAGCTGGCCATGGCGTCGGCGGGTGGCAGGCCGCCGGAACTGGCCATCATGCACGCCAGCAGGGTCCCCGGCTACGCGCCGGGCGGACTCATCGACCCGTGGGACATGTCCCTGCTGGCGGAACACGGCGTGACGGCGGAGAGCTTCGCCCCGAGGATCTGGGACAAGAGCCAGCACGACGGCAAGGTGTTCTCCATCGCACTGGACTCTCACCCCTTCGTCATGTTCTACAACACGGACATCGCCCGCAAGGCAGGAGTTCTCGCCTCCAACGGCCAGCTGCAGGAAGTGAGCTCACCGCAGGACTTCCTCGCCATGGCCCGCGAAATGCAGAAGGTGACGCAGGCGCACGGCCTGTCCTTCGGCTACCTGGGCAGCGGATCTCAGATGTGGCGTCTCTTCTACACGCTTTACAAGCAGCACGGGGCGGACATGGAACTCACCCCCGGCCAGCCGATGAAGGCCGACCGGGATGCCGCCGTCGAGTCCCTGGAATTCATGGCCTCACTGTTCGACGACACCGTCGCCGCGAAGAGCGGGGACATCGGCACGGGCATCGCCGAATTCGCCCGCGGCGGTTCCGGGATGCTGTTCAGCGGTGTCTGGGAACTGCCCACCTTTAAGAAGGCGGGGCTGCCGGTCGACGCCGCCACCATCCCCACGCTCTACGGGACCCCGGCGTCGTACGCGGACTCGCACTCGTTCGTCCTGCCACGCCAATTGAACGTGGACGACGGGAAGCGGCGCGACGTGTACAAGTTCGTGAGCGACATCCTCAAGGGGTCGCTGACCTGGGCCGAGGCCGGCCACATTCCGGCCTACCAGCCGATTGTGCAGTCGCAGGCGTACCGGGAACTCACGCCCCAGATCCACTACGCCAACGCCGCGGACATCATCGCCTACGACCCCGAGGCCTGGTTCAGCGGCTCGGGCTCGGACTGGCAGACCTACTTTGCGGAAAACGTGCAGAACGTACTCCTCGGCCGCGACAAGGCAGCCGACGGCTGGGACGCCTTTGTGCGGCGCACCAACACCCTTCTTTCCCGGCCCAACCCGGTCTGAGGCCACTGAGCGACAAAGGAGTCCCCGATGAGTTCCTTAGCTACATCCCAAAACGCTGAGCGCGAGGCCCTGCCCGGCCAGCCCCGCAGTAGCCCGGCCCGCAACAACCTGTCCGGAAAGAGCCGGCCCGGCCCGGACCGATCCAGTCCGCGCCGGACCCGGGACAACCTCAACGGCTGGGGCTTTGCCGCCCCGTTCCTGGCGTTCTTCCTGGTGTTCCTCGTCTGGCCGCTTCTGTACGGCCTGTACATGAGCCTTACCGGCAAGTCCCTCACGGGGGCCAACGACGGCCTGATCGGCCTCGCCAACTACGCCGAGGCCCTGGCCGACGCCGACATGTGGCATTCCCTGGGCAACACGCTTTACTTCACGGTGATCAGCACGGTGCCGCTGGTGCTCGTGGCCCTTGTCATGGCGGCCCTGGTTAACGTCGGGCTGCCGGCGCAGTGGCTGTGGCGGCTGTCCTACTTCGCCCCGTACCTGCTCGCCTCCACGGTGGTTTCCCTCTTCTTCTCCTGGATGTACAACCCGCAGCTTGGCCTGATCAACGACTCACTCGCGAAGATCGGGCTTCCCAAGGTGGCCTGGCTGAACGACCCCAACGTGGCCATGTGGGCCATCGTCATCGCCACGCTGTGGTGGACGGTGGGCTTCAACTTCCTGCTCTACCTGGCCGCCATGCAGAACATTCCCGCCCAGCACTACGAGGCCGCGTCCCTGGACGGCGCCGGCGCCTGGCGGCAGTTCTTCTCCATCACCCTGCCGCAGCTCACCCCGACCACCGTGATGATCGTGCTTTTGCAGATCCTGGCGTCGCTGAAAATCTTCGATCAGGTCTACCAGATGACGGCCGGCGGCCCCTCGGGTTCCACCCGGCCGGTGGTGGAGTACATCTTCGAAACAGGGTTCACCGGCTACCGGCTGGGCTACTCGGCAGCCATCTCCTACATTTTCTTCGGGCTGATCGTGGCCGTCTCGGTCATGCAGTTCTTCATCACTCGCCGCAGGAGTGCATAACCATGGCAACCCAGACCCTCACCCGCCCCGCCCTTCGCAGCACTTCCGCCCCAAAGCTCCGCCAGCCCCGTAAGAAGATGACGGCCGGCAGGGCGGCCGTCCTTGCAGTCGCCGCGCTCCTGGCCGTCCTGTGGCTTGTCCCCTTCGCCTGGGCAACGGCCACCGCTTTCAAGAGCGAGACGGACGCCGCAGCGCCGACAATAAGCTGGATCCCGCCGTCAGGCTTTACCGCCGACGCCTTCGTCAAGGTGTTCCAGGACGGCAACATCCCGCTGTGGACATGGAACTCCCTTTACACCTCCGCCGCCATCACCGTGATCACGCTGGCCATCTCAGCGCTGGTGGCCTACGCCCTATCCCGCATCGACTTCCGCGGCAAGAAGGTGCTGATGACGGTGATCATTGCCTCCATCATCATTCCGCCGCCGGTGCTGATCATTCCGCTGTTCTACCAAATGGTGGCGCTGCACATGATCGACACGTCCTGGGCCATCATCCTGCCCCAGGTCATCCACCCCGCCATGGTGTTCGTGCTCAAGAAGTTCTTCGACCAGATCCCGCGTGAGCTTGAGGAGGCCGCCGTGATGGACGGCGCCAGCCGGATGAGGATCTTCACCCAGATCATCCTGCCGCTCTCACGCCCTATCCTGGCCGCAGTCGCGATCTTCGTGTTCATCAGCGCCTGGAACAACTTCCTCTGGCCCTTCATCTCCACCAACGACGGCTCCATCCTGACCCTGCCGGTCGGCCTGCAGACCATCAAGAGCGCCTACGGCATCCAATACGCCCAAAACATGGCGTCCGCGCTGCTCGCGGCCCTGCCGCTCATCCTCGTTTTCCTGTTCTTCCAGCGCCAGATCATCAAGGGCGTTGCGACGACGGGACTCGCCGGAACCTGACCTAAGCACCTTCACTTTCCACTGACTCTCAACAGATCCGCACCACAACCAAGGAGATACCCCACATGTCCCGCGCAAGGATCACCCTCGACCGCGACTTCACCATCGGGGAAGTACCCCGCCGCCTCTTCGGCTCCTTCGTTGAGCACATGGGCCGCTGCGTGTACACCGGCATTTACGAGCCCGGCCACCCGGAGGCCGACGAGAACGGCTTCCGGCAGGACGTGCTCAAGCTCGTCAAAGAACTCGGGGCCACCGTCATCCGCTACCCCGGCGGCAACTTCGTCTCCGGCTACAACTGGGAGGACGGCATTGGCCCCCGGGAAAACCGCCCGCGGCGGCTCGACGGCGCCTGGCATACGCTGGAGACCAACGCCTTCGGCCTGCACGAGTTCGTCGACTGGTCCCGGCAGGCGGGCACCGAAATCATGGAAGCCATCAACCTGGGAACCAGGGGAGTGGACGCGGCCCGCGAGATCGTGGAGTACGCCAACCACCCCGGCGGCACCTACCTGTCCGACCTGCGTGCCAAGAACGGGCACAAGGACCCGTTCAACATCAAGCTGTGGTGCCTCGGCAACGAGATGGACGGGCCCTGGCAGATCGGCCACAAGACCGCCGAGGAGTACGGCCGGCTGGCCCAGGAGGCCGCCAAGGCAATGCGCTTTGTGGACCCGGACATCGAACTGGTGGCCTGCGGCAGCTCCAACTCCGGCATGCCCACGTTCGGGGCCTGGGAGCAGACGGTGCTGGCCCACGCCTACGAGGAGGTGGATTACGTCTCGCTGCACGCCTATTACCAGGAGCACGACGGCGACGTCGGCAGCTTCCTGGCCAGCGCCGTCGACACCGACTACTTCATCGAATCCGTGATCGCCACGGCCGATGCCGTCCGGGCGAAGGGCAAGCACAAGAAACACATCAACCTGTCCTTTGACGAGTGGAACGTCTGGTACCAGCGCGGCCTCGACACCGAGGACCAGCCGCACAACGTCTCCAAGGCCGGCTGGCGCGAGCACCCCCGCGTCATCGAGGACAAGTACAACGTGACGGACGCCGTCGTCGTCGGAACTTTGCTCAACTCGCTGCTCCGGCACGGCGACCGGGTCAAGATCGCCAACCAGGCGCAGCTGGTCAACGTGATCGCGCCGATCTTCAGTGAGGAAAACGGCCCGGCCTGGCGCCAGACGATCTTCCACCCCTTCGCCCGCATGGCCGAACTGGCAAAGGGCCAGATCCTGCGGCTGTCCGTGGACTCGGACAAGTACGGGAACGCCCGGTTCGGTGACACCGACCTCGTTGACGTCAGCGCGACGTGGAACGAGGAAACGGGCCGGGTGGCGCTGTTCTTCGCGAACCGCGGGCTGGAGGAAGCGGCCGACGTCGAGGTGGCCCTGCGCGGCTTCGATGCCCGGCAGGTGCTCCGCGCCGAGGTCCTGGAAATCCCCCAGGGCGGGGACCGCTTCACGATCAACGCCCAGGGCAGCCCGGACCGCGTGGGCCTGAAGCCGCTCGAAGGGGCGAAGGCAACCGGCTCAGAACTCCGGCTGACCCTGCCCGCGCTGTCCTGGGCCGTCGTCGAGGTGGACGTGGTCAAGAACTGATTCCACCGGGGCGTTTGTGTGCATCTGTACGCATGAGACGACCAAAGGGAAGACGACGACGGCGGGAGGTCCCGCCGTCGTACGTCCCGTTTAGCCTGCGGTCAGTTATCAGTTGCCCGCAACGGTGTACGGTCCCCAGCCGCCGGTGAAGGATTTCCGGGCTGCCCAGGTGCCCTTGTCCGCCTGGTAGTAGTGCGGGACGCCGGCGCTGTCCCGGGCCAGCAGGCCAACCGTCTGGTAGCCGCCGAGTCCCGAGATGGCCCTGACGGAGGTCATACTGTTCCATCCGCTGCCTGGTTGCCAGTCCTGCTTTGATACCGATGGTCTTTTTAGCCCGTGGACTGAGCGGATCCCGCAGCCAGACCTAAGCCGGATAAACGGCGACGGCGGTGGCCTTGATGACGAAGTGGACGGTCATCCCGGGCGTGAGTCCGAGGTCTGCCGACGCTGCCGGGGTAATGTCCGCGGACAGGCCGCCGGCGTGGACCCGGATCTGGTCGCCGTGCGGCTCCAAGTCCGTGATGGTGACGGCGAACGAGTTCCGCGGGCTGCCGTGCTCAGCGTTCAGGAAGACCGAGACCGCCGTCGGCGAAAAGACGGCAACACCGTCCTGGCCGGGGACGGCACCGTCCTCGGGATGCGCGGCGATGTCCAGTCCGCCGTCGGACCTAAGCCCGTGGCCGGTGATGGTCCCGGGAAGAAGGTTCATGCCGGCCAAGCCGGCAGCGAACTTGCTGCGCGGTTTTTCCAGGACCCCGCGGGTGGGCCCTTCCTCGGTGATCCGTCCGCCTTCGACGACGATGGCCCGGTCGGCGAGCATGAGGGCGTCCAGAACATCGTGCGTGATGATGATGGCCCGGCGGTTGGCGAGGACACGCTTGAGGAGCCTGCGCAGCATGGGGGCGGCATGGATGTCGAGGGCCGCCATGGGTTCGTCGAGCAGCAGCAGTTCGGGGTCCGTGGCCAGGGCACGGGCGATGGCGACGCGCTGTGCCTGACCGCCAGAGAGCTGGCCGGGCCGCCTGTCCGCGAACTCGGCAGCCTCCACTTCGGCCAGCCAATGCCGCGCCGTCTGCAGCGCACTGGCCCGGTTGGCCCCGGCCGCCCGTGGCCCGAAGGCGACATTTTCCAGCACACTCATGTGTGGAAACAGCAGCGGTTCCTGTGCGAGCAGCGCCGTTCCCCGGATGTGCGGCGGCAGGAAGTGGCTGTTCCCGCCGTCGAAGTTGAAGAGTGTTTTCGGTCCGAGGACCGCCTGCCCGCTGTCCGGGCGGAGGAGGCCGGCGATGATCCCCAGCAGCGTCGACTTGCCGGCACCGTTGGGGCCCAGCACGGCAACGGTCTCGGCGGGTCCGAGGGTGAGGGAGAGGTCAAAGTTGCGCGCGTGCAGCGCGGCGTTGAGCGTAAAGGTCATTCTGGACCTGCCTCTGCCCCTGCCCCTGCCACCAGAGCCCGGGGGCGCCGGTAGGAAAGCCCGACGACGGCGACGGCCACTGCGACCAGCACCAGCGAGAGCGCGACGGCGGCATCGGCGTCGGTTTCGCGCTGCAGATAGATCTCCAGCGGCAGTGTGCGCGTGACGCCCTGGAGGCTGCCGGCGAAGGTCAGGGTGGCACCGAACTCCCCGAGGCAGCGCGCGAAGGACAGCACCGTGCCGGAGGCAAGCCCGGGCAGGACCAACGGGATGCTGACGCGGCGCAGCACCGTGGTGGGGCGGGCACCCAGGGTCGCCGCAACGGCCTCGTACTTGGTGCCCGCCGTGCGCAGGGCGCCCTCGAGGCTGACCACCAGGAACGGCAGCGCCACGAACGTTTGGGCAAGAACGACGGCGGTGGTGGAGAAGGCGATCTGGATCCCCGCCAGCTCCAGGCTCCGCCCGAGCAGGCCCTGCCGGCCGAACGTGTAGAGCAGGGCGATGCCGCCGACGACCGGCGGCAGGACCAGGGGGAGCAGCACGAAGGCCCGCAGGAGGCGCTGCCCGGGGAAGCTCGCACGGGCCAGGACGAGGGCCAGCGGCACGCCCAGCACAATGCACAGCACCGTGCTCGTGACCGACGTCCGCAGGCTCAGGCCCAGCGCGGTGAGGGAGGATTCCGAGGTGATGAGGGGGACGAATTGCCCCCAGTTGACCTTGGACACCATGGCGGCCAGCGGCAGCAGGACAAACAGGGCCCCTGCTGCCGCAAGGGCGAAGACCCACAGCGGGACACCGGTGTATCCGGTGTCCCGCTTTCTTGTTTTCCCGCTACGGGGTGCCGAAACCGGCGTCACTGAGGACCTTCCTGCCTTCGCTGCCGGCGACCATGGCGTTAAAGGCCTTGGCCAGCTCCTTGTTCTTGCTGCCGCCCACGGTGGCGATCGGGTAAGTATTCACTGCCTCGTCCGACTCACTGAAAGTAATGCCCTTGACCTTGTCGCCGGCGTTCTTGACGTCGGTGACGTAGACCAGTCCGGCGTCGGCTTCCCCGGACGCGACCTTGCCCAGGACGTCTGTAACGGAGGATTCCTCACTGACAGGCTTCAAGGTGGTTCCGGTGGCCTGTTCCACCTTCTCGGTGGCAGAGCCGCAAGGCACCTGTGGTGCGCAGACAACCACCTTGACGCCCGGCTTAGCCAGGTCCCCGAAAGAACTGACCGACGCCGGGTTGGCCGGCGGAACAGCGATCTCGAGGACGTTTGTGGCGAAGTTGGTTGCTGTTCCGTCGATAAGCTTGGCGTCGGAGAGCTTGGCCATGTTCTTTGAGTCGGCGGAGGCGAACACGTCGGCCGGGGCGCCCTGGGTGATCTGCGTGACCAGGTCCGAGGACCCGGCGAAGTTCAGTGTGACCCTAGTGCCCGGGTTTGCGGCCTCGAACTCCGAGGCGATCTTGGTGAACGTCGCCTTCAGAGATGCGGCGGCGAACACGGTCACGGTGCCGGACAGCTTCTGGGCGCCGCTGGTGCCGGCCGCCGTCGAACTGCCGCTCTGGGTTGTGCCAGGTTGGGCAGTGCCGGTGGCGGTATTCGAGGCAGCGCAGCCGGCCAGCCCGGCGGCAAGGGCGCCGGCGGCCAGCAGGGCGCTGATGCGGACGCGGGGGATGCTCATATGATGCTCTTTCCCTGTGGTGTTTCGATGATGACGGTGGTGGCTTTGACCACGGCCGTGGCCACCGAGCCGAGTTCCAGGCCGAGCTCCCGGACGGCTTCGCTGCTCATCAGGGAGACGACGCGKAACGGGCCGCACTGCAGCTCCACCTGTGCCATGACCTTGTCCGCGGTGATGCCGGTGACCAGACCGACGAACCGGTTGCGCGCCGAACTGCCCGCGCGGGTGGGGTCCTCGGGCAGCTGTGCCTGGTCGCGGGCGAGGTGGGCGAGTTCCAGCCCCTCGACGGCCAGCCGGCCGGAGGAGTCCTTGACGGGCGTGAGCGTCCCGTTCTCGGTCCAGCGGCGGACGGTGTCGTCACTGACGCCCAGGAAGCGCGCCGCTTCGGAGATGCGGATTTTCGGCATGACACCATAATTACCTATCTGCGGTGATTATTAGGCGATCGAGCCGCAAATTCGGTATATGACAGCTTGCGGGGCGGCAACAGAACACGAAGCCACTGACGTGGACGTTGGCCGTTTTGTTACCCCCTGCTTCGGCCGGTGAAGCTGCGTTTCAGTGCGCGTCAGTTCGTTGCAGCCGGGGTTGGGAAGCGGGGAGCGGGGTGCTTGATTTGGGTCTACACACTTCGAAAGGACTCGCCATGACGGAACTCTCAGACCTCAGCCCGCGCCGGATCCGCAACGTGCTGGGCCACTTCGCTACAGGCCTGACCGTGATCACCGCGGCAACCGAAAACGGCCCCGCCGGGTTCACCTGCCAGTCCTTTGCATCCCTTTCACTGGAACCGGCCCTGGTCACCTTCAGTCCGGCACGGACCTCCAGCACCTGGCCGCTGCTGCGCCGGGCTGGCCGCTTCACCATCAACATCCTTCCCGCCGACCACCAGCACCTCGCGGCACAGTTCGCGCGGTCCGGCGCGGACAAGTTCGCCGGTGTCGGCTACTCGCCGTCACCCCTTGGCAACCCTGTCCTCGACGGCGCTTTGGCCTGGGTGGACTGCGAGCTGCACCAAGAGTACGACGGCGGCGACCACACCATTGTGGTGGCCGCAGTCCACGCCCTGGGGGCCCGCTCCGACGTCGATCCCCTCCTCTTCTTCAAAGGCGAGTATGTTTCCGTGCAGCCACGGGCCACGGTCCTGGAGGGCGTCGCATGACACGGGGCCAATTCCGGGTTGCTACCGGCCCCAGTTTTCCAACCGCTCTCTGCGGCGGTGATCGGCCTGCTGGACCAGTTCGGACATCCATGGCCGGTGCCCCTGGTAGAGCGTCATGTTTTTAGGGAGTCCCTGAACGGACGGGACCGAGCCTACAATGTCGATGGTGATGCGGCCGCCGCCCAGGGGAGCGTTGGTGATGTGCAGGTCCCCAAGGACTCGGGAAGAACCGGATCCATCCACACTCCGCCGGCGGAAACAACGGGGTCATACCGCATCAGGCTCGTCACCAGCTGGATCGGTGCGGTGGCAGCCCAGGCCTGCGGTGAGCACGCCGTCGGATACGGGACCGGCGCGGCGAGCTGCTCCCGGCTGAAACCGCAGAACAGCTCCGGCAGCCGGCCTTCGGAGTACTCGGCGGCATCCATCATGCCGGTGGCGATCCGCTGCGCCTCTTCGACGAAACCGTATCGGAGGAGCCCGGCGGCGATGATGGCGTTGTCGTGCGGCCATACCGAGCCGTTGTGGTAGCTGGCGGGGTTGTACGCGCCCATGTCGCTGGCCAGAGTGCGGACTCCCCAGCCGCTGAACATTTCGGGGGACATCAGCCGTTTGGCCACCTGCGGGGCCTTGTCCTCGTCAATGAGGCCCTGCAACATGCAGTGGCCTATGTTGGAAGCGCAGGCGTCCACCTGCCTTTTCTTCCCGTCCAGGGCAATGGCGTAGTACCCGCGTTCGGGGATCCAGAACTGCTCATTGAACTGTTTCTTAAGCCGGGCCGCGCGGTCGGCGAGCTCATTCCCAAAAGCCGTGTCCCCGGCGTCGTACGCCAGCCATGCGCGCGAAAGGTAAGCGACGTGGACGTAGGCCTGGACCTCGCAGAGTGCGATCGGCGGCTCAGCCAGTGTGCCGTTGGCAAAGTTGATGCCGTCCCAGGAGTCCTTCCAGCCCTGGTTGATCAGGCCTTGGCTGTTGAGGCGCTCGTACTCGACGAAGCCGTCGCCGTCCTTGTCCCCGTATTTCATGATCCACTCGAGCGCACGGTCCGCATGGGGCAGCAGGGAAGCGATCGTGTCCGCGGCGAAGCCCCACCGGCTGACCGCCCCGAGCACCATCAGGAACAGGGGCGTGGCATCGACGCTGCCGTAGTAGGCCGACTTGCCGCCCAGGGACAGCCCGCTGGAAACGTCGAGCCGGACCTCGTGGAGGATCTTGCCCGGTTCCTCCTCGGTCATAGGGTCCACCACGGTTCCCTGGCGGTCCGCCAGGGTCTGCAGCGTGCCCAGCGCCAGGGACGGGTCCGCCGGCATCGCCATCACTAAAGCCCACAGTGAGTCCCTGCCGAAAAGTGTCATGAACCAGGGTGCCCCGGCGGCCACCACGACGCGTTCAGGGTGGGCGGGGTCCTCGATCCGAAGGGCGCCCAGATCGTCGTAGCTGCGGCGCAGGGTCCGTTCAACCGACCGGTTGCCCATCTGCAGGACCGGAATCTTGGCCACCCACTCCCGCCGGCGAAGGTCCCGGGGCGACAAGCCATCGCCCCCGGAGTGGACAAAAGCCATCGCCGAATCCGTTCCTTCGGCGCTGGGCAGCACGGTCAGAACCGCACTCCAGTGTCCGTGCGCCGGAACCGTTGCCCGGTACGTCACCGCGTCCGCCGATACGTCGGCGCCACGCCGTCCGGCCTCGCCGCTTACGGCGTTGGGCCGACCCGTTTGGTCTGACGCTTTTCGCGCACGGCGGTTCCGGGCAGCTCTATTTCACTCAACCCTGTCCCAGGCAGTCTCGATCCGGCGAGTGGCGGGGCGGTGGAGCGGTAGGTGTGGCCGGTGGGCGTGGTGAGTTCGATGGTGTGCCTTAGCCCCGGTCTGGGTTGGGCTTTCCAGCCGGGGAGTTCCTTGGTGTGGTTGCAGGCTTCGCACAGTCCCGCGCCGTTGGCCAGGGTGGTGGGGCCGCCGGCGTGCCAGGGGACGATGTGGTCGTGGTGGCGGATGGGGGCGTCGCAGTAGGGGGTGCGGCAGGTGTCGTCCCTGATTTGGATGAAGCGGCGGAGTGGGGCCGGGAAGAGGCGCCGCTTGGAGTCCATCGCGACGAGGTCGCCGGTCCCCGGAGCGGTGTAGAGCCGCCGGAACCAGGTTTTCAGCTCGTTCATATCGGCAGTGGAGCCGCCCGCAGCCGCATTGTGCGCCGCGGGCTGGACGCGACCCTGTTCTTCCTGTCCGTGCGCGATGAGCTCCCGCGCCCAGGCACCGGGGACGACGCCGTAGCCCAGTATCCGGGCGGGTTCGGAGTCACCTTGCAGGAGGGTGCGGTCGGTCATGACGACGTTAAGCTCAATGCCCGAGATGCCGCCTGGCGTGCCGGTAGTCCATTCGACCAAAGTGTCGGCCTTGATCTGGCCGCAGGAGCGCGGGTCCCCGCCGGCCCGGAGGGAATCGGCGCGGCGGGTCAGCGCTGTGTGGACGGCGACGCCCTCGTGGACGGGCAGCAGCGCCGACAGGTAGACCATGCAGTCCGGGGCCGGACGCAGAGACACGGTCCGCTCGGACGCTGCGTGGCCGGCGCGCTGGGCGACGGAGCGGGGGTCCCTGCGGATGGCGGCAGCCCTCACTGCGGCGATGACGGACCGGGTCCCGGCGCCGCTGAAGGTTCCGGTGTCGGCGGCGAGTTCCTCGTCAACGGCAGTCCGGTCTTCGACACTCAGGCAGGCGGTCTCTTTCACGACGTGCATGACGCGCTCTTCGTTGAGTTGCCCAGTGTCCAGCGCGGCCAACATATGTGGCATCTGCACCAGGGCTTTGGCCGTTCCCAGCAACCGGCCGCCCCGGTTCGGGGACTCGCCCCGGGCCAGCGCGATTTGTTCGGCCGCGCCCAGTGAACCTTCTTTGCCGCGGTCCTTGCCCAGGTTCTCGGCGGTCAGTGGCGCCCGGTCGGCGTGTTCCTGGCGGTGCCGGGCCTCGAAGGTCACGGAAAGCCGCGCCTGTTGCGCGGCGGCCCAGCACTTGACGTTCTCGTAGCCACGTACCTGGTCGATCAGCCCGCCATTGTCGGCGGTGAGGTCAGCTGCCGGGAGAAACCACCCCGGGGTTGTTCCACGGTCCTGGGCGCAGGAGCCAGCCGCGACGTGCCGAGAGGCAGCGGCGACGGAGGGAACGCCGTCGTCAAAAGAGCCGTTGTCAAAGAAGACCTCGTCGAAAGGACGGTCGGCAAACAGGGCCTCAGGAAACGGGTCCTCCGGAAACGATGCCGGGTACGCGGCGTCGAGGTCATCGTCGTACGGAAGCCCGTCGTCCGCGAACGCAGACTCCGGCAACGCGGCAAAAGGAAAAACGGCGTCTGGACGAAGGGTGTCAGGAACCGCGGCAGCCTGCAGAACGCCGCCGTGCGGCGCCGCTGCTGTCAGTGCTGAATTCCCGAAGGCTTCCATGAACACAGTCTGCCAAGGGGGTACGACAATTTAAGCGCCGATCGGGACCAGATGGGGGGGCGGGATTTGAAAGTTTTTTTGGATCCGCCGGAGAACGGAAAGTAGGTAGCGGCACAGGGCGTTCCCGGCCTTGAGAACGCCCTGATCTGCTACCGAGTTGGGTGCCGTGGCGAGCAGAAAGCCCAAGCCGCCGCAGCACCGCCGCCGTACGAAAGACCGGACGGCTAGTCATTCCGCTGGTACGTGGAAAGTAGGTGGCAGGTGAGGGCGTTCCCAGCGCTGGGAACGCCCTGACGTGCTACCCAGTTGGGATGGGCGGCTAGACGCGGTGGGGGACAGGGTAGGCGGGGGCGCCGAAGACGGCGTCCTCCAGGAACCAGGCCGTCGAGCCGCCACCGCTGACCGGCATGATGCTGCCCTCGAAAACGAAAATCGGAGCCGCGGACCGGTCCTCCGGCCGCCAGAAACCGTTGGTGGGGCAGTGGGACCCGGTTTTGGCGATAAGTCCCAGGCTTGGGTCGGTGGTTCTCCTGATGGTGCTGAGCTTTTTCATGGCAGACTCCCCGTTGATTCTGTTTGTGGAAAGTGCTTTTCCACAGTTTCTTGGCTTGCTGCCAATATTAGAATCCCGGGGGCCGGTTACTAAGACAAATGATGAGTGCCCTAATAAGCGGAACCTATGAACCTCTACCGGCCATACTTATTGCTGAGCATTTCCTGCAGCATTTCCTTCAGCACAAGGAGTACTGCCGACGCCGCCTCCGAGAGGGGATCGTGGTCGGGCGTGCACAGCGCGATCTTGCACTGCAGCGCGGGGTCCACGATCCGCAGGACGTGGAAGTCCTCCTCATGAAACAGTGCATCCGCAGCCGACTTGGGCAGAATGGTGGCCCCAAGGTCGGCGCGCAGCAGCCGGGTCGCGAGGGCACCGACTCCACCTCGCCCACGAGCTGGAGCTTCAGTCCCTTGCTATCGAAGCCGGCTTCCACCGCCTGGCGAAGGGTATGGATCTTCTCAGGAAGGAAAAGTCCGAGACTGGCCACCTCCTTCAGTGTGATCTCGCCACTTCCGGCGTCGATATCCGTTCTGGCGGCGTTGACCACGAGGTGGAGGTCCTCGACGATCATCGTGGTGAAAAGGACGCCGCGGATTGGGCCCGGCCACCCCGGGCCCCGGTGAGGGTCCTGACGCTCCCCGGTACCCGTTGGGGCGGCCGAACCTGTCGCCGGGGTGCACGTACCTGGGTTCCGCGGCGAGGTATCCGCGCACGGACGGGGCGTTCAGCCGGTACGTGAACCTGCCGGTCCGGATGCTCCGGGCCCTGCCCGGGACCCTGGATTTGCGGACGGCGGCGTTGATCGAACCGGCGTCGGTGGCCTGGCATGCGGTGTCAAGGGCCGGGGACGTGGCGGGCAAAACCGCGCTGGTGATCGGCAGTGGCCCGATCGGGGCGTTGGCGGTCGC
>NZ_JBFTLC010000015.1:0-110355 GCF_056396245.1 Arthrobacter sp. 05T423 | reverse complement strand
CTCCACACCACGCTCGAAAACAGGCTCTAAGCACTAAGACACAGCGGCGTCGACCGCGGCACCGCCATCATCCGCCGCTACCCAACCCAACCACAAGGCCGTTTTCTCAATTCCACAACGCCGCGGAGCGGCTCCGCAGCTCGAAACCCTAGCGTTTAGGGACAGATTACTAATGAGACACGTCAACTCGGATTGGGAGAAGCTTCGGCTGCCCGCCATGGGATCCTTCATCGCAAATTCGCCGCATTCTGCTTATCCGGCGGCTACTGGCTCGATTTTGAAGCCGTCTGAGTTGAAGAGGTAGCCGGCATAGTCACGGGTGCCGCCAGCGTGCGGGTACTTCGACGATAGGGCCAGGATCAGTCAAGACCTTGCGCTCCTAATCGACGCCCTTAGCAGTGTCTGTGTGACCAGCAGGGCGTCCATGGCCGGTTTTGGAATGGATCCAGCCTGGGCGATGCCCATCGGGTTGTTCCGCACGGGGCGGGACAGGATCCGATAAGGCCTGTCGGACGTGTCCCTGCCGACCTGACTTGGCAAACAGTTCCATGCCCACCCTCATCCCGCATTCAATAGATGAAAGCAACACTGAGTTAGTCCTGGTTCAAACCGTCACACCGGTCCTGAACCAAACTGCCATAGTCAACCATCATGAAAGCCAGACTCTCATGTACCGCTGACAGTCTTCGTAGGAGCCGTGTGGTCACGCAGGCCCTTGGGGGCTGAGGATACTAAGCTTCTGTTTTCTGAAGATGCAATCAAGGGATAACTGGAGCGGTGGACTGTGAGCACGATCGCATGGAAAAATTGGCGCGCCGCGTTGGAACGACAGGGAGCTACGTCACCAGAATTCGAAGTGGTGCTGTATTCAGATGCTTCATTTATTGGAGAACACCTCACGCTGGGCCCTTACGACGTCATTACAACGGGGGCAGACATTTCACCCATGATGCCTTCGTTGGTAGTACGCGGAGAAACGCTCGTCCCACAAATGCCTGATTTGGTCGATCGAGAAACCGGTGAGCTCATACCTGCGGACTCTCGGGCGTATCACGGGGGAACGCCAATAGATGAGATCTCAGCACTTCTTTCCCTCAGTTGCGGAGTGCGCTGCCGCGCCGGTGGAACTACCCGCGTGTGGAATATACGTGAGGACCCCTGCGGGTCCCCTGTCTACTGGGACATCCATCCGTTTCCCCGTCCAGGTCTCCCAAACGTTGAAATCCTGCCGCTTGTTTCGTCTCGACGAGCCATACTTGCAGACGTAGAAGGGCTATTGCTGAAGTTCCCAAAGCTTCCAGCAAGTAAGGCGGTAGCGTTAATCCGCGCCGCTCGCCTCTACTCGAATGCGCTGTGGTGGGCAAACGAGGACCCCAATTTCGCCTGGCTGCAGCTCGTCGGAGCTATAGAAGTAGTAGCTAATACCCGACGTTCCCGCAACCTTGTGGGCTCCGAGGTCCTGCTTGTGTTGGAAGAGTTGGCGCCGGAACTATGGACAGCATTGACTGGTACTTCGGACGAGATCAAGGAGCGCGTCGCTAGGCAGATGCTCCCCACCCTCCGGGCGCAACGAAAGTTTGTAGACTTTGTTAGTGAGTTCGAGCAAGGCCCTCCCGAACCACGGCCTCAACAATTCGGTCAAGTGGATTGGGACGAGATGTCGTCCCACATGAAGATTGTCTACGATCACCGCAGCAAGGCACTTCACGCCGGGACGCCGTTCCCCCAGCCCATGCTCGGGACACCATACTTTGATGATCAGAACGGCTTGAGTGAGCTCCCTCTAGGAATGTCCGCTGGCGGTGCTGGCGCATCATGGATGGCGAATGAATTTCCACTGACCTTGCAAACTTTCGAACACATCGTGCGTGGCTGCCTAATAACGTGGTGGCAAGGGTTGCCCGGTACTCAATGAACTGTGTTCGTTCCTTGGCATGCGGACTGCTTGGTGAAGACAATATCGACGCTCACCTTAACAAAAACATTTGAGTGAACGCGCGCGCCCATTGGTTGTCGTTAGATCCAAACCCATCCCAGGCGGCGCCGAAGCCGCTTTCTGGGCAATACCGGTTGGGATTCGAGTCTGTCCTGACCCATACCGATGGGCATCGCGCAGAAAAGGCCTGCAAGGCGAAGTAGAAGTGCCGATTGGCTGGCAGAGAAGTCCATCTGGAATCCGTGGGCTGCAAGGTTTCGTAGGTTCATGCCTGGAGAAAGAAGTGTCACGCGGAGCGCCCTGACCCAGTCGGGGTCAAGGTTTCGGTCAGACAGTGCATCTACGTAGAAATCCATTGCAGGGAAACGGCCGGGGGACTTGCCTTGCTGGGTTCGATAGAGGGGTTCATCGAGCGAGAGGAGCAGGCCGCGCGCAGCACTCTCAATGAGCGGAATTGACAGTCGAGCGGAATCGGAAAACTTTGCATCCCAGTGCAGCACCAATGAATTGGAGAACTGTCGAGCAAGCGTCACGTCAGCCGATAAGCTGTCCACCATCCAGTTGGCAATCAGGTCAGCATCGGGTGGCGAGAAGCGATCACGAACATGTTCCAGTTCAAGATTGAGCAGTATAGAGGTAGTGCTTAGCATTATTGTTTCGGCCCGAACGATCTCGTCATCCATAAACTCGCCGTTCGTGCGCTCAGGAAGTCCGTGCGTGCCGAAAACCGTACGAGTAACCAATGCTCTTATCGATCCGGTAGCGGCGCGCTCTGCGCTCCTGATATTTGATTGATGGTCTCCGGACGGAGAAGGACCGGCGAGAAAAACCATCAGGGCATGACCCCAGTTCCGTGCACGCCGGTATCTACGAAGATGCGCCCGGAAGACGTTCTTGGACATTGTCCCTTCGGTCGCCACGGTTTCCCAACCCATGGAGTCACGATCTACCGATTGCATGACCAACACTGCGGCGTCTTTCAAATCCTGTAGACCGTAGTTGCCTGCCAAATCTGCCGCAGTCTGCGCATGAAACATCTTCCGCATCCCGTGATCGGCAGAATTGGCCAACATTAAGTACTGCTCTACATGCCATCTCCTGGCGAACTCCAACTCGGCGGCGGTGTCAGCCAGACGCGCGAGTGTCTTAGCAATCTCGTCAATGAAGGTGCTCGACGATTCCCCTAGTGCCAAAAGCCGTCTTCGTACAGATTCACGCTCATTGAGTTCGAACACCCCGCCACGCGGAGGCACCGAAAGCGCGGCTAAAAGGGTCAGTGCTGGTCCGCTCGTCGCCCGGTTACCGCCAAAAGCCGCGCTCCGAAGATGCATCGCCGCGCGCACAGTGATTTCCTCTGCCATTCCCCTGGAACGAGCAATGGTGTTTGCCCTACCAAGCGCAAGCGCAACCTCTTGCGCAGGGATTTCAACAATTTCCGACACCTTCAAATACCATGCAATTGTCGACGCTGCGTGTTCAGGTTTCCTCTGCACCTTGGCTGTGAGGAGTATGTCGGCAATGTGAGCATGGATGACCGGGGACCGGAGAGCTGCAGTCACTTGGGACCACAGCCTCCACGCACTTGCTGGCGTCTCCGACATAGGACGAGTAGCTGTGTAAGAAAGACGAGATTCAACGAGTTTGACTTCGCCTGCACTGCCTAAATCCTCCTGCAGCTCATAAACGAATAGGAAATCCATCTCTGCTCTCAGATCTTCACCTAAAAGCTGGTACTCCTCGAGGTCAGCGAGGCGTTCCCAAGACTTCATGAGGTCAGGCGCGGACTCCGCAACTCTGTCGAGCAGATCAGCTACCACTGGGACATGGGATGGGTCGAATTCGTATGCCACAAACTCTCTCCTTACTCGCTATTGAACCGGAAGTGTCGTCGACGGTGAATCTGGACGTCACATCTCTCAACTCAACCTACCCTTTCACGGCATTTACGAGGTCCACGCAGCATGTCATCGCCCAACCGGTCGCTTAGTGTCGAACCGTCGCACCTCCCTTGGGATACGAGACGTCTCAACTGCCAACTCGGCGCTTCCACCAAGCTGATCCAACTTTTGGGGAATCCGGCAAGTCATTGCAAACTGGAAATTCTCGTAACTATGTCTCGCAACATCCTGTGAAACAAGTGCGTTCATCGTTGGTTATGAGCATGTGACGGTGGGCCGGTCGACGGAGCCATCCTCCTCGCGACACGTCCCCAGAATAGGGTCGAAATATCGATGTGGTGGCGGCGCCTGTAGTCCAAATTTTTGGAATTCTAAAACCGCACAGGCTATCTTCCGCGCGTCGATGCGTGCCCAGGAAGGCGGAATCAAACTGAGTCCTGACGCTGCATCCTAGAGGCCGCTCTTACCCTTCCACTCTTCTGGAGTCACCCTCTTGATGCTCGATGAGTGTGCCCAACCCATGTGGTACTTGCCGGATGGATCCAGCCACTCGATCAGGCCATAGGTGTGCGTCCACGCCACAGCCTTGCCGTAGATGCCGCTCACGTAAACCAGCGGGCGGCCGTACTTGGGGAAGTCCCTGACCGGAGCTGGGTCATCAATTGGCCGGCTCTTATCGGCGTCCATGCGGGCCATCATCCGCTCGATGTCGTCAGGGGAACCACTCTTGATCACAGGACCAATCTTAGAACATATATTCGAATAGTGCGGTCAGTTCTTGGTCCGGCCGGGCCAGCGTCAGAGCGCCGAGAAACTTAGAGGCCTTGGACTGCAGAAATTACGACTGGTCATGTACCCCTGCACCACCGTCTCCATGAACTCGTGAGCCAATCTGCTCAGTCCCATGGAAAACGACAGATGGAGTGCCCGATGTTTCTCGCAGCGGTGGATCCTGGCATCACCCCAAACGCAGATTTCCCATTTCTCGATTCGCTCAAACAGATCGGCGGCGGCATCCTGGTCGGCGCCTTCATCGTGATCGCCATCGTGGCGATAATCGGAGCAGCGATGCTCCTGGCAGGCAAGCTGAGCCAATCGTCACGATTGGCATCCGGCGGCGGCATGATTCTGCTCTGGACCGGGCCGGTGGCTGCCATCCTGGGCGGTATCAACGGCTACATCCTTTGGTCCCAAACGGCGTTCCCGCTCGGGTTCTAGGTCGAATCGATCATGCCGGTTCAGTGTGATCTAAATGGATGGTGGCCGCCCGGCTGCGGTCTCGTCTCCCAAGCGAACGACGGTGTCCAGAGCTCCATCACCTCGTTCTTCGCCGATATTCTCGAGAACGTCGCGTCGTGGATCTGGTCCTTCATCACGGGTGCGTTTGGTGTCTCGGACGTCGACGATTCCCAGTGGGATTCCGTGGTGGGCCTTACGAACTGGTGGGTCGTCGTCATGATGACCCCTCTCGTCATCGCCGTGATCCTCCAGCTGTTGTCGGGCCTAATCAGCCAGCAGCCGCGCCGCCTGGTACGGGCATTGGTCGGTGGTGCCGCGGCGGTTCCCATGGTCGCCGGCGCTGTTTACCTGGTTCGCAAGCTCACTAAGGTCGGTGATGACGCCGCCACGGCGCTCCTGGACACCCTGGATACACGGATCCCTATGTCCTGTTCATGCGGCTCTTCGGCTTCGAGAAAGCTCCCAAGGAGTCGGGGAGAGACTGGAACGTCGTCTCGCTGGCCCCAGGGTCGAGTAGCGGGGCAGGGGGTGCAGTTGTCGTCACGGCGATGGCGGTCATCGTGGTCTGGATTCTCGCGTTCATTCTCATGTGCTCGATGATTTTTCGGTCCTTCGCGCTCATCCTGCTCGCGGCCGTAGCCCCTGTCGCTCTCATGCTCATGCCTTGGGAGAAAACGCAGTCGTGGGCACGGAGGTGGGGCGAGATCGTCGTCGCCTTGCTCATAGCCAAGCCTCTCGCCGCGACCGTGCTGGCCGTAGCCATCAAGCTCTTCGCCGAGTCGAAGTCCTTCGCCGGACTTAGCGCCGGCGTTGTAGGCATGGCCTTGGCCTGCGGCGCACCCCTGATGGCTTTGCGCCTTGTGAGCTTCGCCGGCGGTGAGCTGGCCGCCGCCGCGCAAACGGCTGGCGGCGGCCACGTTCTTTCCCGGAGTTCCGGCTTTGCCGCCCGGCAGATCAGCCGGCAGACAGGCGGCCGCTTCACCCTCGCGGCATTGGCCAGCCGCTCGGCCATGAGTCGCCCGATCCAGTCGAGCAAGGCACAGTTTCCTACGCGGGCACTGCCACCACGAGTGCCGCTGCCAGGCCAAATAACGGGCGCTGCGCCCGCCCGAGCTTCCGGCGGTAACGCCGCTGCCCTAATGCTCGACGGCGGCACGCCGGGTCAGGGTGCACCGTTTCGGCGAGCTCGAAGTGACGTGAGGGAGTCTTCCGAGGTAACTCCAGGCGCACTGCTGGGCAGCTCGCCAACCGCTCGAACAGGCGAGCGCAGCGAGCCGCATCCGAAACCGCCGCCGTCGGCCGCCAGCACTGCCTCCCCGACTGCACCTGCACCGCCACCTCCTCTTCATCCCCAAACCACCGCCAAGCCTCCGATTGACAGTGATGACCATGCCTGAAAACTCACGGGCCCTCGAGGCCGTCAAATTCCCCCGGTACGAGCGACGTGGCCTGTTCATGGGCCTCAAGTGGTACCAACTGCTCCTGCTCGCGGCCGGTGTTCTCGTGGCCAGCGTGGCTTCGGCAGTCCGCGGACCCGTAGGCATTGTCAGCTCCGGACCGTTGTGGCTGGCCCTCATACTCCTTGGCCTGCTGCAGTACTCAAGGATTCCCTACCCGGTGTGGGTCAGCCATGGCCTGCTGTTCTTCTACAGGTTGGCACTCAAGCAGACCCGCTTCCTTGTGCGGCCGGAGCGGCCTGTCCTGGCTGGGCGACTGGCGCTTCCTGGTGGACTGGGAAACCTGGAGCTGCGGCGCACTTCCCGGGGCGAGGCGTTTATCTTGGACTCCCGTGGTGGGGAGGCAATAGCTGTGCTGCGCTGCAGCACCAAGTCCTTCGCCCTTATGGACGGCGACGATAAAGCCTGGGCGGTGCAGGCATGGTCCAGGGTGCAGGCAGGGCTCGCCCAGCGGAGCAGCGTAGCCAGAATTGCCGTCCAGGACTACACGGTGCCGTATCCCTCCACGGCCCTGCGCGGCTTCTATGAGCACGCCGTCGAGCGGCAACCCGGCAAAACCGCAGAACTCACATGGGGTGAACGCTCGTACGAGGATCTGATCGCTGCGGCCGGCTCCGCGATGAGCCACGAACTATTGCTCGCCGTCGTTCTGGACACTTCCAAGGCCAAACGCCGGATCCGGGAGGCAGGAGGAGGACTTGTCGGCCTCGAAAGGGTGCTGCGTCTGGAGGTAGAAGCGATCACCACGGCCCTGGGAACACACAGCGTCAGCGTCGAAGAGTGGCTGCCCGAGGCCAGCATCCTCGACGTTGTTCGTGCTGCCTTCGATCCTGCAGCCGTAGCGAAGTCGGACAATCAGCCGGCCGTCACCCCAACACTGACGGAGCGCGACGTTGAGCCAGATTCCCCGGCTTCCACCATGCTCGCCGCGCCCATGGCGGTTGAGGAGCACTGGACTTACGTGCGGACCGATACCGGCTTCCATCAAACGTTCTGGATAGCCGAATGGCCGCGACAGAAGGTCTTTCCGGGCTTCCTCCATCCGCTGATTTATGTCGGTGAATTCCGCCATACGGTGACAGAGGTAATACGCGCGGTGCCGACAACGGAAGCACTCCGCGACATACGCTCCGCCCAGGAAGCCCATGAAACCCGACGACGGATCAACACGCGCTTCGACAGGCCTCTCACGCGCGAACAAAAGGCTGAGGAAGAAGAAGTTGCACAGCGGGAGGAAGAGATCGTCGCAGGCCATGGCGATGTAAGGCCATCTGCGTACGTCACCATCACAGGAACAACCCTTGAAGATCTTGCCCGCCACCGCCAAGAACTGGAGTCGGCCGCGGCAGGGGCCTTTGTAGAACTGCGATTGCTGGCCGGCCAACAATGGGCCGCGTTCGTGGCAGGGGCCCTCCCGTTCGGAAGGGGGCTGCGATGAAGCGCTCAACGCACGCCGTTCAGTACGTGCCGTCCGGTGCGAAGGCAAAGGGGCACAAGAAGCGGTTCCGGCGCGAGGACCACCCTGAAAGCCGATCCGCCCTGCTTAGAACCGTGAAAGAGAACCTCGGCGCGCGATTGGACGGGACGGAGCGCGGTGGCGACTGGGGGAGCCGAGAGCCAAATTCCCTGCGCGGTCCGCACCGCCTGCGGCCGGCACCTCACCGCGCCTCCACCATGACCTTTGCGGCGGCCTACCCATTCATCACCGAATCCGGCCTCGGCCACGAAGGGACCTACATTGGCACAGATGTCTTCGGCTCGGGAGCGTTTTCCTACGACCCATGGATTCTTTACGACAAAGGCGTCATCAGTGGCCCGTCGATCGTTGTCATCGGCACTGTCGGAACCGGAAAGTCCATGTGCGGCAAATCCCTGGTCGCCAGGTCAATAACGCTTGGGCGGAAGGCCGCCGTCGCCTCCGATCCCAAAGGCGAGTGGGTCGCCGTCGCCGATGCCGTTGGCGGCAAGGTCATTTCCGTCGGACCCGGCCGCCCGGCCCGGGTCAACCCACTGGATGCCGGTCCACGGTCCAGCGCCCTGACCGAGGCACAGTGGCAGGCAGTGGTTCGTCAACGCCGTCGTTACCTTTTGGTCGCGCTGGTCTCCCTAATGCGGCAGGGGACGCCCCTGCGGCCGGTGGAGCATACGGCCCTGGACATGGCGCTGACCGAGACGGTCGCAGAGAACTCGACTCCCACGTTGCCCATGGTGCTGGACCACCTGCTGAACCCCTCCAAGGAAACGCTCGGGCTGGTTGGCAAGGATGGGGGACTGGCAGTCAGCCACTCCCTGCGGCGTACAGTGTCCGGCGATTTGGAAGGCATGTTCGATGCTCCCTCCACCGTTGCCTTCGACGCCGACGCGCCCATGATGGTCATGGACACCTCAGCGCTCATCGGGGCCTCCGAACAAGCGCTGGCACTCGCCGCCGCGTGCGGAGCTACCTGGCTTGAGGCCGCGGTCACCAATCCCGACGGCGGCAAACGGCTCGTCGTCTACGACGAAGGCTGGCGCATGCTGGCCGACCCCTACATGCTCGCCAAAATGAGTGAACAGTGGCGGCTGGCCCGTACGTATGGGATCGCGAACCTGCTCATCATGCACAAGGTGGCTGACCTCAATGAAATCGGTGATAGCACCAGCGGCCACCGGCAAAAAGCCCTTGGCCTGCTTACCGAAGCGGATACCAGGATCATCTACCGGCAAAAGCACGACGCTATGCGCCTGACCAAAGAAGCGCTCGGTCTCTCGGAGGCCGAATGTGAGCACGTAGAGAACCTCCCGAAGGGCGTTGGACTCTGGAAAGTTGGAAACAGGTCGTTCATTGTGGCGAACCGTGTCACGACCGATGAGCTGGAAGTATTCGGCACCGACGCCCGGATGCTCTGAGGCAATCCATGACTTCCCGTCGAGGTACCGAAAACCCCTTGGTCACTGCCGGCCTTGTAGCGGCCGCCGGTTATATCTGCCTCTGCTTTCTGGTCCAGGCGGCTGCCAATCTCCTCGTGACTTGGCGCTGCGGCTCCAGCACACCGTGGACACTGAACCCGGCGGCCGCCGTCGGACTTTTCGTCGGCCGGATCGGATGGATCCTCCGTGATCCACAGCGATGCGACGTCGGGACAGGCAGTATCTGGTGGGTCGTTGGCCCGATGCTTCTCATACTCGCGGCGCTCGCCGTCGGCTCTGTGTTGCTCTGGCGGAGATGGAAGCAATCAGGCGCATGGCTGCGGCAGGACATCCTGAACCGAGAGGGCATCGCCCGACGTGCGGAGGTTCAGCAGGATTTCGGAAGCAGAGCTGTCAGGAGACGCGGAAAGGTTACCAGGCCAGGTCTGGCCAAAGCTCGGATTCAGGACGTGGCCTGGACGTTGGGCCGCTCTCGTGGCGTCACGATCCATGTCTCCACGGAAGAGTCGATGGTCATCCAGGGTGCTCCCCGCTCAGGCAAGGGCCTATACGTGGTCATCAATGCCATTCTCGATGCGCCGGGCGCTGTGGTGACGACCTCAACTCGGGCCGACAACCTGGCCGTCACTATGCAAGCCCGTGCTAGAGGTGGCCGGCCGGTCACCGTGTTCGACCCGCAAGGCATGTCCGGATTGCCGTCAACCCTCCGGTGGTCACCCGTGCGTGGATGCGAGAATCCGGACATTGCTACGCGCCGTGCGCTGGTCATCACTGCGGACACCGAGATGAAGGGCGAGAACGCCGCGTGGCAAAAGCGCTCGCTGATTATCCTGCAGTGCCTTCTGCACGCTGCCGCTTTGTCCGGGGAAGGGGTCCGGGCGTTTCGCCGCTGGTCGTCCAGTCCGGTCTTGGCGCGGGAGGCACTCGAAATCCTCAGTCGAAAAGAAGCAGCTTTGGGCTGGCAGGCCGATCTGATGGGCATCCTTGAGGACGATCCTAGAAATACCTCCAACTCCTGGATTGGTGTCTCGGCTGCTGTCGCTCCGCTGTCCTCGCCGAAAGTTCTCTCCGCCTTGGATCCCCAGGACGAATCCGAGGAATTCGACCCCAAGAAGTTCATCCGGGACTGCGGCACGCTCTACCTGATCGGCACCCGGGCCGGTGCTGCTGCGGCCGGCCCCTATCTTTCAGCCTTGATTGACGACATCGACAATGCCGCACGTGAGATGGCGTTTGTTGCCCCTGGAGGCAGGTTGGACCCGCCCTTGTCCCTTATCTTGGACGAGATCGCCAACCTGGCTCCATGGCCGGGGCTGCCAATTGTCCTCTCCGATGGTGGCGGCATCGGAATATCGACCCTCGTCGTCTTGCAGTCCCTCTCGCAGGCTCGCACCGGTTGGTCCGTCGACGAGGCAGCCACGATCTGGGACTCCGCCATCATCAAGGTCATCTTCGGCGGCGGCTCGGATGAACGTGATTTGCGCTCCCTGGCCGGGCTCCTGGGGGAACGGAGCATCACACTCAACACCCGATCCTGGTCCGCGCAAGGGCGTCAGACCGGCGAACAAATACGAGAAAGCCCTGTCCTGCCGCTCCATGAGATCCGTCGTCTGCCAGCGGGCACCGCGCTGATGCTAGGGCGGCGCAGTCGCCCTATCCTCCTGGACCTGCGCGAATGGCACAAGCGAAAAGACGCAGCCGAGCTTGGGCGGTCTAAGCGGGAGGTCGAACAGGCCTTGGCGGACGGCCATGTTTCGCGGCAACAAGCAACACGTGAGGTGAGCGATGACCAGCCGTGACGACGTCGAACGCTTTGAGATCCCCTCGGCAGGAGCGGAAGACGATGAACTGACGGCGGAGCTGTTCCGTTCCGCGTTCCGGCCGCCCGGCCGGGCATCCGGTGTAGCGCATCGATGGCGGGACTTGACCGCTGAGCAGGCTCCAAGCGTGTGGACCGCTCTGGCGGCGTGGGTCCGATGGCTAGTAGGCACCTATCAGCTGACAACATCTGTGGTTCCGGATTGCTGGTGGCGTCACTCCGAGATCGTTGCCGAGCTCTACGCACTGCAACGGGCGGAGTTGGCTTCTTACGGCGGCGACGATCCTGGATTCGGACCCCTGGCCTTCCATGAACGGCTGCCCCATGCCGTAGAACGTCTGCGGACACATACAAGGACAGCCGGTTGTGTCGGGCTGCAGGCACACAAGGACCCAACTCCGAGAACCTTGCCTGCGGACGCACAAGAGTTCATTGAGTGGCAGGCCGCCCCGCATCAGTTCGGACTCGAGTTCTAAAGTCAGGCCGTTGCTGGCGCTGAGGACATGAACAGTTATCCGCAGGAATCGCCCCGGCGGAACCCAAGAAGCACGGAAGGCGGCTATCGTGGCCCCCAAACCTGACGACGTATGGCACGCTACGGCGGCAGATGCGCGGACTAGTACCAATGAATCCAGTGCGCGCATGACACCGGAAGAGCGCATCTCCACCTTGACCGACGGTCTCCACAAGATCCTGGAGAAGGCTGTGGAGTCTCCCTCGCACTGGCAGGTGCTGCTTGACGCCTCATCTACGCTATGGCGGTACTCGGGCGGCAACGTTGCCCTGCTCATGATGCAGATGGCCCAACGCGGCACTGAGGAACCGACTCTGGTCGCCGGATACAAGGAATGGGCCCGCCACGGTCGTACCGTGTCTCGGGGTGAACACGCACTCTGGGTAATCGCTCCTCGTACCTCCCGGGTCCAGCAAGTGACGCTTCCTGACGGGACGCGGCAACGCATCCCTTCGGGCGGGCAGTTGCCGCAGGGCGCGGTCGACGATGGCAAGAAGACTATCATCACCGGCTGGCGCGGCCAGGCGGTGTTCGACGTTTCCCAGACACAGGGTACTCCGCTGCTTGTGCCGCGCGGCGGTGCCGGCTCGGTGGTCGACGCCGCAGAGCTGTGGAGATCACTTGAGGCTGTAGCCAGCAGCCACGGTTTCAAAGTTGATGTCACGGCGGCGCAGTACGGGCTGACCAGCGGCTTTACGGACTTCGCAGAACACCGGGTCCAGGTTGGTGCCTGGCTCAGCCCGGAAGAGCGAACAGCCGTGCTCGCCCACGAGCTCGGTCATGTGCTCCTCCACGGACCTGATGACGAGCTGGGTCGGCTCTACGGCAGCAGCGCCGACCACCGGGGACTGGCTGAGGTAGAGGCTGAGTCGGTGGCTTACACGGTGCTGAAGGCCTATGGGATCGACCGTGGCCCCCAATCTGCGTCCTATCTGGCAGGTTGGGCCGACGCTGTCCTTAATGCGGAACGGGACGTGATGGCCCAAGAAGGGTTTCGCAAGCTTCCAGCGTCACGTGTGGACATCGCGAAGTCGGTGCTCGGGCGAGTCACCGCAGCCAGCAAAGGAATTCTCGAAATCACGCATCCGCCGGGGTTCGGCGGGAAGATCACGGCCGTCGACGCGGATCCTCGGGTGAGTCCGACGCCGACATACGTCGGGCTGGGAGGACCGACGACGCCGGACGGGCCGGTGATGGCTGGCCCTTGAGTTCGGCGGCATTTATCTGTCCGGCGGGAAAGTCCCACCGGCTCGTGGAAGGACAAGGAAATGAGTACCAAAATCCCCATCAACATTGCCGGCAACCTCGTTGCCGACCCTGAACTGAGTGTTGGCGAAAGCGGTGTGGCCCACGCCAAGCTGCGCGTCGCCGTCAATCAGCGAATCCAGGGTGCGGATGGCACTTGGCAGGACGGAGAACCCGTGTTCCACAATGTGTCGGCCTTCCGAGCGCTGGCAGAGAACGCAGCGACCTCGCTGAAGAAGGGTGACCCGGTCACCGTGGCGGGTGAGCTGGAATTCCGCTCCTACGAGAAGGACGGCGAACGCCGGGAGGCCCGCCGCATTGTGGCCGATACGATCGGACCGGATCTGCGCTTTGGCACCGCGGCCTACCAGCGTTCGTCGCATGCTGCAGTTACGGCGCCAGCCCCTCAGGTTCAAGCCGGTCCCGAGGCGGTTCCTGTGGAACCTACGGCTCCCGCATACAACGTCTTGCTGAAGGGTCCGGTGTTCTTGCCCCCTTTAGGGGCCAAGCCCGGGAATGAGATCAACTTCTAGGGGCTGCAGGCGCATTGACCGGTGACATTTATGACCGGTTTAGTGCGATGAGTCGGAAGGCAAGCTCGGCTGGCCTTCCGACTCAGCAATTAAACCGGCATCACGCCGGGTCCTCACGAATTGTGGGACACACGTTGATACAGACGCGGACTGAACCCCGCCTACGGCCTGCCGTCGCTTATCACCCCGGCGGCCGGGAGGGCTATTTTGCTTTCGGCGGACCTCACACAGCCGAAGGTTGCTGCTCGACCACCATCGGCATGGATTTGGGTCGCCATCAGTGCCGCAGGGCCGGGCTAACGGTGGATGAAGGCAGTTTCCAGTAACTTCGCGGAGAAAAGTAAAACTGCCGATATTTCGACCATGATCTGCTGGAAACTGAACTGCGTGAGGGCGACTCCGATCTCGTCCTGGGCAAGCGCGGCGTACTTAGCCCGGTGGTCTTCCCAGTGGATGTACTCCCCATAGTTGAAAAGGTTGAGTAGCCGGTGGGGGAGTACTCGCGTTCGAGTGTTGGGGATACGTTGTCTTCATGACACAAGCAGACATTGCCCTCTGGGTCCAAGTTGCCGCCGTAATCGTTGCTATCGGTGCCTCCGGCGTGGCCCTGATCGTGTCGGCTCTCGACCGAAAGAACGCTAGGAAGATTGCCGCTGAAGATCGGCTCATGGCCATACGTCACGGCCGCTTGACGTTTGAGATGGAAGCACTCATCCGGCTGTCGCTGAACCTTCAGCGGGGCGGCTCCAATGACGTTCAAAAGAGCCGCGATAGGGGCGCCGAAGCCGGGGCCATTATTGGCGCAATAGGGCCTGAGCGACTCCCTCATAACTGGGAGAAGCGGATCGAGAAGACTGAGGAGGAGTTGCGCGCCTTTGTCGCCGACGAGTCCAAAGAGGACTGGCTTCGGCGGGCAGTGGAGGCCCAGCTTGCCCTCATGGAGGTGACTGAGGAGATCCGCCAGCTAGGCCGCGAGGAGCGCGAGGTGGCCGAGCACTAACGCTAGTCCCACCGTAAAGATCGGTGCTGTACTCATCGACGGGACGGGAGAGATTCGTTGCCTCTTGGAGTCGGTAGTTCAGATGTCGGGTGACAGGATGGTCTCGTCGTTTAATCCCCTTCTTCGGGCAAACGAATAAAAGAAGGGGAATAGCGCGGTGCATCTCTTCTGGGAAAGAATCCAGATTGCTAATGATTCCGGTAATACCGGCCCCTATTAGGATTAGCCGCTAATAAATACGCCTCTTTACAGGGCGAATTTTCTCCACATACCGTTGAGGTATGAGAAAACATATTGAATACATAGGCGGTCCTAAGCGCGGGCAGAAGGCCTGGGTAGACCTTGCCGACTTTCCCGAACAGAGTCACGGTGGCGAGTACCGCCACAGCGGGCTTTCATACAGCCATGGTGCAGGACCACCAGAGGGGCCACTGCCCGAAGCCAACAAGTCGTCGGCTGTCTGGCAAGCGAAGCCCTAGATGTAATTCCCACGGACGTTGTGAACAGCGTGGCGTGATGTAAAGGGCGAGGGCCTCCGGTATCGATTTGGGTTACCACACTCATCTCGACGCCAGGAGGCCCTCGTGTCCTACGTTGCCCAGCCAATTCTACCTAGGCTGGCGACTCATTCGTGAGCGTCTCGGTAGGAGAAAGCATGTTGCGGATCCATTGGGACATTGCCGACGAGTTGCCGAGCCCAGAGCAGTAGTCCTGATGGTTCGTGTCTGGGGTTCCGCGGCATTCTCGGCAGTGAGGGAGTCCACGCGGATGCCTCGTTGCCAGAGTACTTGGCGACGGGGTTAATGAGCCGGACGTTCTTGGCCTGGATCTTGACACCGTTAGAGACTGACCCCGAATCCCGGAACGCCCGGCACTGGTCAACTGTGTCACTCTCATAAGGGTGACTCTCCCGGACGGCGTAGTGCGCACGGGAACGCACACGCTCCCGCTTGCCAACACCGTGGCGCACCGTCACATGGAGTGGCCCACACCACTGCGTCGTCGTGCTGATTTCAAGACGCGGCCTGCTGGCCAGAATCGGGATGTCTAACATTGGTTAACGACGTTCTGGCCGCCGCCGGAGCCCAGGCCAGGCAGCGCGGCGCTTGGATGTAGTACGTTGCTGGCCATGGCTCACCAGGACGGACTTGCGCCGGATCCGGCGCAATTAGCAGCACGGATCCAGGCCAGATTGGTTCAGATAGCGCTTCCAGCCAGGCAACTTGGAAGTGGTTAAAGCGCCTCCACTTGATCGTGATCCAGGATCCTGTAGGTTCGAGGGCGTCAACGCTCAGGACGGTCACCTCAGCTGTCGTGCCGTTCATGCGCTTCGCCTCATCGAAGTTCTTCCACTGTTCCCGGGCGTCCGCCATCCAAGAACGGCGCCGGCGCCCCCGGGCCAGCCAGACTGTGGCAACAGCGGCGGCAGCGAGAAGAAATGCAATCCCCAGCGTGGCTGACGCACCTAGCGGCAGCCAAGTCCCTCCAACAGCTGCTGCAAGACAAACCACGCAGGCCAGAACGGCCACACTGACGAGGACCAGTGCGGGTGTCGCCACCTTCGGTTTCAGGACTGGGTTCACTTCCATGGGTTATCTTCGCGCCCAGTTTAGAGTTGCCATCCGACATTGATAAGACGGTCTTCCAAATTGGCCGCTCCACCAACCAATGCAGGAGCCTGATGCTCAGTGGCTGAGGCATGAGCGACTTGTTTGATAAGGCAACCAAGGCGTGCCTGTTGCTCTGCTTGTTCCCACTCAAAGCTGGCTGGGGCCGGGCCCAACGGCAGAGGTGAGTCGCCAAGGCTCCACCGGTCTCGGTAAATGGCGACCCTGCATAGGACGTCGTGTGCGGCCGCGGGGTCCACGGCCGGCCCCAAGCGCTCTAGAAGGTTCCGCTTCCACTCGGTGTTGCACATGATTGCCGCTCCGGAGACATGGTCCATCCTGCTCCGCATCCGCGCCTCCACCTGTCGGATTAAATGAATCAGGTCAGGGCGTGACGAGTAGATGGGCTCCAAGGGATCTTTTTCAACGGTCGGCATCCCGGACAGGAACAGCCGCAGCCGAGAGTGGATGACAGCTGACATGTCTTTCGCAGACCCACTGGTATTGAATGCCGTCGCCACGAGGCGCTCGGCGCTTGGCCTACTGACCTGAACGGAACGACGCCAGGCGGTGACGGTTGCGCCCCAAGAGGGTGAGTCCTGCAGTTGAGCCGCAAACCCAGGGGAGTGTCGTTCCACCACTGCCCCCAAGTCCTCGGCAGCTGCGATTTGTGCCAGATAGTCGTACTCGGCACTGAGGCGCTCCAAGCTATCTGCTTTCTTCTTCTCCGAGTCGCGGACTTCGTGCGCCGTCCGTTCTGCTCCTTCGGCGGCTAGGACCTCGCCTAGGATGTGCTGCCAAGAGGGCTGCAGGGCCGGATCCAGGGGTTCGTCGTTTATGGGGTCGTTCTCGCTCACATAGGCGTGGTTCCCAGTTCGTCCGCGGGTCATGCTCACGTAGAGCAGCTCTCGCGTGAGGCGCCCCCGCGTGACGACGGTGTGGCCGGTATCCACGGTGAGCCCCTGCGAACGGTGGGCAGTTGTCGCGTACCCCAGCTCGAGTGAGTTCTCGACATAGTCGCGGTTGAAGCAGACAGTTGCACCGGTGTCCCGGCGAACGGCGGTGAGTGAGCCGTCGCGCTTGTCTGCACGGACGACGTCGAGCATTGTTCCGTTCCGGATGAAGTCTCCGCTGCTGTCCACTATGGCGCGGTCATTCCGACGGGCGATTACGGTGTCGCCCCGTCCGGCTCGTGATCCGTCGCTGACCGGAACCGCTTGTTCCGCGTCTACGTCACCTCGGATCACCCGGTCGGCCTGGGCTCGCTGGTTGAGCATGGACACCGTGTCATTCTCGGCTGCGATGAGGATGGAGGCCTTGCCCGCTTGGGTGTCTGCCTGCCAGCTGAGATAAGCCTGATCGACCATTTCCAAGTATGAGCTGTGCTTTAGGCGCCCATGAGAGTTGTACTCGGCGACGGCGGAGAAATCACCCGAACGGAGCATCAGCGATGCGTCTTGCTCCCATGCCTGCTCGAACCGCCAGATTGTGCTTAGCTGAGCCGTCTTGCCTTGCCGGTCCAGCCAGCCGAGTACGCCACCGGCATCGATGGCATCCAATTGCCCCGGGTCACCTACCAGCAAAACCTTAGCTCCGGCATCCCGCGCCTGGTGTACGAGCGCTGCCAGCTGAAGGGTGGACACCATCGAGGCTTCGTCGACGACGACTAACTGATTTTCATGAAAGCGCCACCTTTCCTGCTCGGCAGTAAGCCAGGAGGCCTGCTGTGCCAGTCGGATGGCCTGACGGGCATGGCGCCCTTCATTTTTGGCGAGGCGTTGCTCCACATCGAAATACTCTGCAGCCCTATGGCCGGCTCCTTGCCCGACGGACTCATAAAGCCACTTGGCGACGTTCTCGGTCGTCATCGCGAGCTCGCGGCCCAGTACCTCCGCACTAGCAGCGGCCGGGGCCAGCCCAACCACTGTGCCGGGCCCAAACGCCGCTTCCCACGCTGCCTTAACCGCCCCGAGGGTTGTGGTCTTGCCAGTTCCGGCAGGACCCACGATCGCGTCCAGCCGGTTGCCGCTGAGCAGAACGTTGGCCGCAGCCGCACGCTGATCAGCATGCAATTCAAGCTGTCCGCCATGTTTGTAGCTGGAGAGTGAATCCATGGTGACCGTCGCGCTTACGGCCGGACCGCCGTCGTCGTTCCTCGCTTCCATGACGACATCCTCATTCGCGAGAGTTCCCACATCCGTGTAGAGGCGGGTGCCATGGAAGTCGAAGACGCACTGATTGTTGAAACGGAGATCGGCTTGCGCCTCGATCGGCGCCGTGTAGCGGCGCTCGTTGAGCGGAACGGACTGGCTTTCCGCTGCGGTGGCCACGGCGTCGATCATGATGCCGCGGTCCTCGGCTGTCTGGCAGCGGATCTCGGCGCAGACGCGTTCGGCCTCCGCGAGGAGGTTCCACCGGTTCCAGGTGGAGCGTTTCGTGGCCACGCGCTCCCGGGCCAATGACCCGACGGCGTCGATCCAGGACGGGGCGAAGTCAGCGGATCGGAACGGGGCCCTGTGGGAGCGTCGAACGGTTGAAGCGAGCACCTGCTCTGGCTCGAAGCCCTTGGCTATTGCACGAGTGCGCCACTGAGCGGACAGCTGGTGCAGTGGTGTGATTGATTCGGACTTGGCGGTGCGGGTTGAAAGGGTGGCCTGCTGCCGAAGCTTGATGATGGTTGTCGCGGACGGGGGAGTGCCATGCCCAGCGGTCCATTCAGCCACGAGCCGGTCGGTTTCGAGATCGATGAGGCGGGAACGGTTGGAGAACTCACGGATCAGCGCATTGTCGACGCCCCTGAGTTGCTGGCTGGGGTTGCGCGTGTTCGCTTCAGGCGTGCGGAAGTCTGCATCTGTGCCGAGGTGCCGATGAAGGGCGTCGAAGAGGAGACCGTTGTAGTGCTCGCTGGCAGCGACTGCCGCTTTGTAAAGCGTCCGCGAGTCCAGGGTGACCCACGCACCGTCAGTGATGCGTTGGACACGATTGGCGATAACGAGGTGGGTGTGAAGTTGCGGATCCCCGGCGCGGGATTCCCAGTGGTCGAAGGCAGCGGCCATCACTCCGAGGGTGCCGATGTGGGCGACGCCGTTCCTGCCGGCCCTTGTGTGGATGACCGATGCTTCGAGCCATTGCAGGGTGGCGGTGACGGCGCTGTCGTGGCAGTGGAGGATTTCGTTTTGGAGCTTGCGTGGACTCAGGGCCCATAGAACCGAGACGGATTTGGGGACGCTGAAGGTCAGGTCGAATCCGACGACGGCATGTCGCGTTTCGGTTTGTCCAGGCCTGGGCTGGACGATCGTTGGTTGGGCGTGTGAACGGCCCAGGGGAGTTCCGTGATCGGGGTGGGTGGCGTGATCGAAGACGGCTTTGGCATCCGTTTCAGTGACGATGACTCCTGCCGATCGGTTGATGCCCTGTAGGCCGGAGCCTATCCAGCGGCCCGGGGGTGTTCCGGACTTCATGTAGTACGAGGTGGCGTCGGCGGGGGTAATTAGTCGATCGTCCATCATTGTGGTCTTGAAGAGGTACTTCAGGCCGGACTGCGCCGAGAGGCGGGCGATGGACATGGTCATGGCTGTTGTCCGCGGCGTGAGTTGCTCCATCCCCTGCGGCGGAATAGTGCCTTGGTGCTGGGGTCAAGCTCGACGCCAGCGGCCCTACTGAGTGCCAGTAACCTGCCGGCCAGGTGGACCAGGTCCTGGGCATCGCACGTCTGTGCTGTTTGGAGCCGGGCCAGGTCGACTCGAAGTTTCTTTACGGTCGCGTGCTGCTCTGCGCTCTCGGCTTCGAGGCGGTCGACCTCAACGGACTGCAGTCGGAGTTGAGCGCGGAGTGAATCCAAGAGTCGCCTGTTGCGGACGCGGACCCCTGCCACTGTGGCGTCCGTTCCGGCCTGCCGCGCTCGCGGTACCTTCGCCGCGGCGCCGCACTCGTCTCTTGGCTCCCCGGGTGGAATCACGGTTGACCCCGCCATGCGTTGCCGCCGCCGACGATCGCGCTGCCTGTTGGCACAGCGAGTGGAGCAGAAGCGCTGCGTACTACGCATCGCTTCGAACGGCGCCTCACATTCGGCGCAGGCTTTCCGGCTCATGTTGGTTCATCGGCGCGGATTCACCCTGCGACATGATCTCACCGTGAGCCGATCTCACGGCGACCGCCTTGGATGCCAGAGGTGTGAGGCCGTTGATTCGCTGGCACCAGAGCCGGACTAGCAGGCGAGCCAGCTGTCGACCTGGGTCGGTCTCTGGGGACCACTGCTGTGAAGGCATGGCTCCGGCAGATTGGCCAGGAACGGCGTGCAGCTGTCGGCAGCGCAGGACTGGTCGCAGACTCCGACCACCTTAGGTAGGCCGATTTGCTGCCGCTTACGCCTGGCTGGCCCCCGATGTCAGCGGCCGGTTCCTGACATAGTCACCGGAGACTCTGGAGGCCTCAGCGAGGAGCTGGCGTCTGCCATGAAAACAGCGGGCTTAACGCACCTGACTGCCGTGTCCGGTACCATCACTCGGGGAGGCGTTATGGCTGTTTCCGCCCTTCCGGTAGAAAGTGGCCGTGACTAGATCGCCATCTCGGTTCCTACGTCATTTTGGAACGTTGATATCCATTCCCGCATGATTGAGCCAGCCGTCTGCGAAGATGGCCTGGTTGCATTTTCTTGCTTGCGCTTGTGCAGTGATCACTCACGAGCTGCGCAAGAACTTGTCTGCCCATTGGCCTGAGGAGACCATGGTCAGCGGGTGGCGGACTCATCAGCGACAAGCCGGGACGCGCAGGTCTGGAAGCCAGGCCCATGTCCGGCAGCAGCAAATAGCGTCAGGTCGCGGCAGCAGGGCAGCAGGGCAGCAGGGCAGCAGGACATAGTGGAGATAGGTACAGATAGTGACCTTGGGGGATTCGGCCGACTTTTCAGCGCGTGCTGATTGGGCCGGGCTTCTTGCCGGCGTTGAACGGCCCGTGGCAGAGGCTCAGATATTTGCCATTGCCCAGGTAGCAGCAACGGGGTCGGTACCGTTTCTCGGACTTGCTGCCAGCGGGGACCGGTACTGGGTGAAGTGTCTGGGTAACCCTCACGGCGTCGATTCGCTCATGGCCGAACGTGTCGTGGAGGCGCTTGCGCGAAAGCTCGAATCGCCCATGCGCCCGTCGGTGCTGGTTGAGGTTCCTGAGCACCTGACGCATGATTCCCGCCTGATCGGCAGCGGGAACCAGCCCGGAGTCGCCCACGGATCACTCTTGCTCGAATCGTGTGAGGTGAAGAATGTTCTGGACTCCGTAAACCGTGACGGCAACAGCATCCGTCAACCACGGTTCATAGCTCTGTGGGAGCTTTGCTACGGAGAGGATGAGCAGTGGCTTTACGACCGGGACAACGAGGAACAGGTCTGGTCCTTCGACCACGGCTATTGGATCACCGGCGGGGAACCCGAGCCTCTGACGCCCCGTGATCTGGAAATCACTCTGAGGAAGTGGAAACCCTGGGAAGGCTCAGTCAAGGGCATGGATCCGGCGGCGTTCCTGGAGGTGGCGGCCCAGCTCGAAGCCCTGACGGTGGCAGACTTCATAGACGTTGTCGCCAGCGTCCCCGTAGCATGGGGTGTCTCCGATGACCTCCTTGAGTCGCTGGCGTGGTGGTTGCACCACCGGCGGATGCACATAGTCGGAAGAATGCGTACGCTAGCCAACAAGGCAGCCAAATTGAATCCGCGACCCAGCAACAAGCGAGGTGAATGATGATGTATCAATACTGGATCGTCCGCTACGTGCCGGACCCCGTCCGGGGAGAATTCGTCAACATCGCCTTGCTGGTTGGTCAGGACGGCCGGGACTGGGCATTCCGCAAAGTGACAAGCCTGCAGCGCGCCACCCGGCTCGGCGGAGACCCCATGATTGCCAGCTACTGGCTGCGCGAACTCCAGGGGATGGTTAATGCATTGAACAACCGGCGGGATCCTGGTCCAGAGCCGTTCTTCGCAGCCATAGCTGATTCAGGCGAAAACATCAGCGCAGCCGTCGTTGCCCGCCTCGCAGCCAGATTGAACAATGCCGTCCAGATTTCCGCTCCGTTCCCGATTGTGGCGGAGTCTGCCCAGACCGGGCTTTCCATGCTGTTCGACCACCTCGTCGCAGATCCGCAGGTGCAGCCGCGTGAACTGTTTGGCACCCGGGTCGGGAACTACGTTGCAGAACAGTTCCGCCGGGCGCTGCCGGAGGGAAGCCGGGCTGTAATTCGGAGCCGGCCTCACGTGCTGGTGGGCGCTGTTCCCCGGACAGCCAACTTCGCGGTGGCAGAGGACAGGGTAGAGCAAATTACCAATACCTGGTCTTTTAACCTTGCCGATGTCGAGAAAGTGTCGACGGAAATACAGGCTTGGGTGGCCCATATGAACCGCCTGAGGCAAAGAGGCGGGGTCCTCGAATCAAGAGGTAAGCCGACGCTTACAATTCCCCATGACGTTCAGCTGCGGGTTGTGTATGAAGAGCCGCGGCTCCCTTCGGCCAGGCCTGCCCTGGACATCGCCCGTGAGGTTTGGGCGGAAGTCCCCGGCCTCATTGCCTACCCCGAGGCCGAAAGTTCACGCGTCATAACAGACGCCCTGTCGGTAGTCGCTTAATACTTAATTCACGGCACCTGCGCTGGGCAAAGCTGGCACGAGTTACCTGCGACGCCAAGATCCGCCCGGGTCCCGGTCAGGCAACGTCGTGGGCATCGTCAAAGTTCCGCCGATAGCATCAGCGAACCAGCCCAACCATCGGTCGATGAACTCGCTCGGGTCGTCCCGGTCGATCTCTGTTACCGGCCAGGCGAGCTGCTCTGTTCCGAGAACGCCCGAGAACGCTATGGCCGCTGACTCTACGGGAAGGGAGTGAGGAACGACTTCTCCTTGACGGGTGAAAGCCGATGACATGAACGCCAGTTCATACCATCCGAAGCGTCCGGCCTCCTTGGGGTCGCAGTACCAAAGAGAGTGGCATCTGCCGAGCCAGCCGCTCCTGTCCTGCCGCGCCCGATGGACGGTGATGGCGGCATGGGCGATCACGGTGAAAGGACCGCCCCAACCGTCGGCAGGAGCCTCGTGGGGGCGGGTGACGCCCAGCTTCGCACCACGAAGCGTCGCGAGGAAGAGCGGATTCCCACCCGCGTTCCTCTCCAACGATGCTGTTGGGGCGTCGTCCTCGATGGTTTCGAGGAGCGGCTGGACGATCGATTCGAACATCTGGCTTGCCGAGCTGAAAAGCCGTTCCCGGCGGGCGCGTTCGTCCTCGGCGGCCCACTGCTCGACGTGCGCCTGCGCACGCCGGGACACCTCTTCGGCGTTTAGGAGCGCCAGCTTTTGGGCGCCACCTAGGGCCGGTTCTACTGTGACCTTCTCAAGACGGACAAGGATGTTCGCGGCCGTCGGCCTGGCCTCGGGAGCCTTGTGCAGACACTCCAGAATAATGTTCCGCAGTCTCGCGGTGCCGGCAGTAGGAGCGGGAGGGGTTTGCCCGAGATGCTGTTCCCGGAAGTCTTCAGACGCAGGCCCGGTGAACGGGAGCCTGCCCTCGAGGATCAGATAGGCCATGACCCCGAAGGCGTAGACATCAGTTGCCGGCGTGGCGTGGTCGAGAAGCCACTGTTCAGGAGCGGCAAACGGAAGCGTCCACGAGTATTTTCTTGTCTCAGTGGCCGTCGTGGCCTCTGCGTACCTGGCGATGCCGAAGTCGGCGAGGCACCATTTGCCATCCAGGAATAAGACATTGGCAGGCTTCAGGTCCCGGTGCACCACCTGCCCATCCAGGCTGGCAATTGCCCGGGCAATGTCTGAAAGGATTCGCACGCTCCCCGCCAGTTCCACAGGCTCGGTCTGCTGGAGACGCTGCTGAAGTGACATCTCCGCACGCGGCATCACGAGGACCCACTGTCCATCGTGTTCGCCCGAGTCGAGGATCGGAACCACGTTGGTTGAGTTCTGTGCGCTGAGAAAGTCACCAATCAGCAATTCCCGGGTAGCCCCTGGCTCCTTTTTAACGAACTTTGCAACGGCGTTTTCCTGTAGAGGGCCAGAAGCCACAAAAACCTGACCGAAACCTCCGGAGTCGGCGTCGAGACGATCGCCGATTGTCCACACCGCGTTCTCCAAGTCGATCTGCACGGTCGTCCCCTGATGTCCTTCTTCGCCCACGTCCTCTACGCCTGGATAGGGATACACGGGCATGCTCACAGTCTCGGCTACCTGACGGAGGTAGGTGCCGGCGCTCTCGGTCGTCAGATACTTTCTGAGACGGGTCCCGCCGAGCTTTACGACCCAGTGATCGCCGGCCTTGACGACTCCGATACCCTCCCTCTGCAGGACTTGGCCAATCGACTCGACGGGTGACAGAAACGCCTTGTCCGGCCGGGCCGGCTCGAGCCATTGGACGAAGTCGTCGAGCAACCGGTCCACGTCCCTTTGGCTCTCACGTCGCGTACGGGTGCTGTCCTGGGCGAGCGTCTGGATGACTTTGACCAGGTCATCGGCGAAGACTTCGAGGTTCGGCCTTTTGTGGCGGGCAAGTTGGACGATACCGGCGACCGTCAGCCCAACACGTTCGTCATCCCTGGGACTGGGACTTGCGTATCTGCCTTCGGATCGCCAAATGAGTCCATAGGATGACAGGCTCCCGCGCATGTCATAGGAGGGCATCTCCTGAAAAACTTCTCCCGCATCGTCGCCCCTCACCTCGAAGAAGTGCTGATCGACGCTGCGCCACGACGGCCAGGTCAACCCCGCGCTTTTGGCGTCCTCAACCAAGGCGACATACCAAATGGAATCAAGCAAATCGACCTGGTCGTCATCGAGATCCGTAAGGAACAACCAAGAGTGGTCGCCTTGGCTGAGGCTGTCCAAAAAGTCCTTAGGACCGGTCATAACGCTTTCCTTTACACTCCCGCACGCCGTGAATCACAGTGCAAGGCTAATACCGGGTCTCCGTCCGTTATTCAGAACACCCCCAAAAGCGCCCATTTATTGCGTCATGGCTCGAATGGCTTCCCAGGCCGGCCGGCATCTGCCGGCCGCCGGGGCCTAAGCGCACAGCTGGACCGCTGCCGATGCCGCTAGGCGTGCGCCCTCTGTTTGAGGAAGCTTTACAGCGCCCTCAGGGCGGAGATCGCACGAGTATTCACCGTCCCGGCTGGAATGTTCAGCTATAGGGCCAGTGCGTTCACCGGGACCCTGCAGTAGTGCAGCGCCACCAGGATCTCGCATTGTTCCCTGTCGAGACTCGTCAGTGCTTCCTCGATCAGGGTCCGCGTCAATGCTCCTGCGACGTGCGCGGCCACAACGGAACCAGTCCCGGCACGCTGCACCGCGCCCGATGGCCTGCCTTTGGGGTTTCCATGAACCATGACACCAGCTTGACGACCACGCCTTCTAAAATCCCGGAAGCTACCTCCCCAAAAGTGAGCCGCGCGCACCGCGTCCGGGGTCCCGGGGTGCCTACAGAGTTCTGACGCAACGCTGCGGGCCTAATATGCCGTGCCCAGCCGGGGACAGGAAAGGTTGACGTAGTCACCCGTTCCGGGCAACGTACCGGTCGAGGAAGTCGAAGTAGAGCTCGTACCGTTCCCGCAGGCTTCGCGGAAGCCTGCGCTTCGACAGAAAGTCGTCCCTCTGGCCGCTCTCCATGGTTCGTTGCGAGATCCGGATCATGGACAGCAGCTGTTGTCGCTGCTCGACTCGGTTCTGATCGCGCACGGCCACACGGGAGGAGGTCAGCCACCCCGCGGTGCCGGCCCCGCGACCGTGGGAGACAAAGAGCCTGCTGTCCGAACCCCGGGGAGGGATCAACAGTGGCCGGTGCCCAGCAACGATCCAAGTCACCGGTCGCCGCTTCGGCGTCACGGGACGTAAGCTGCTGCGCACGATGGCCGAGACGCCTCCAGCTTTACGGTCAGTCGTCATTGCAGCCGAAAAGCCACGTCAGGCCTCCAGCCCCGGATCCCGGTACGCCGTCCCCTTGTTCATGTTCCAGCCGGCAACCATCCCAGAGCCGATCATGATGTCGCTGACCCTGGCCAAGTGATAAGCGGGGTCGGCCTCGAGGGCGAGCTGCAGAAACTGGTGCGCCTTGCTGCCCCGCCCTTCCCACCAGTTGATGAACGCTACTGCGGTGAGGATAGGCGCAGAGTGCTTAGTGCTGCTGTGGGTGTAAGCATGGAGAAGTAGCTGCTGCGCCCATTCAACTCGTGACCATTCGGGCTTGTCGTGGGTTTGGGCGAGGAGGATCCGGTCCATGCGCTCGTCGATACCAGGAATGTCAGCCATCAGCCTGTCCCGGATGACGGGGAATTGAAGGTCTGCGATTAAGTTGACGATTTCTTCCCGGTCCGGGTAGCTCGTCGACTCCAGCATGTCAGTCCAGCGCTCCCTGGCCTGCTCTAGCGCATGCCCGACCTTCAGATTCCCGAGTGCCTTCACACGGTCCTCGACAGCGTCCGCGGTTTCGGTTTCCTTGGTCGAAGCCGGCAAGGTAATGCGGTTGGTCGGTTCGATCGTGCTGCCGCGGTAGACGAATTCAGCATTGATTTGGCTGGACTGCGTTGCGGCGAGCGGGAGGGACGGGCCGTTGGCACCGCCGTCGTACTGACAAACTGTCTCGTCTCCGACCAAGAGCCCATCACGGATGGACATTCCACGCTCGGCGAGGGCTCCTGTCAACGCAGCAATGGTTGCAGCGTGGGGCCTGACCTCGCTTGCCGGCTCTGCCTGAGAGGTGTACACGGCAAAGAGCACGCTTGAGGCATTGGTGTCGTGGGCCAGATAGCCGGCGACGGTCTGGGCATAGCTAATCTCGGTGCCCCGTTTAGGCAGGTCAACGCGGAGCGTAGCCCCTATCCGGTTGTCGGACATGGTGATGCAGACAAGGCTTTCCTGGGGCCAAAACCCCAGTGTGTGGCCGACAAAGCTGAGAACGTCGGCAGGGGTGCGGATGGTGAGCTCTTCCATGATCCTTCTCCTTCATCGGCCGGCGGACAGCGGATGCGCCCGTCAGATTTCGGCGTCGTTCTGATAGAGGAGCCACCGCTGGGTGTGAGAGGCTGGAACGCATTTTTGGCGCAGCGCCTAGGTTGCGCGGAGATCCCGCCCAGCGATGATGGGTATCAGAATGACAAACAGCAAAGATGCTTTTGCCCATTCATCGATGGTTTTGGGCACCGCGGCATGACCTATCGACGTCTTAGGCTCCGCGCGCTTTATTGCGTCAGTTGCGCTCCGGAACGCTTCTCCAGTGCATGTTCGGCGCGTTCGACGACGGACCGATCGTGGGCGCCGAGGCGCCCGGAAGCTGCGGGGCTGGCCAACTCACAGTCACGTATTTCGACGAGACGCCGGTGAAGCTGTGTTTCTGCATGCCGGCAGAAGAAGTTGAGTCGGCCAACGCGTCGGTGCTCGAGGATGAGGTCATGCTGGCCGGAGGCTACGCGGTTCCATATGGGCCCGATCTCCAAGAGCAACAGCCTGACACGCAGTCCGAAGGGGCCATGTTCGAGATGACCCGCCAAACGGGGGAGAAGTAGCCCGAGGCTGACAAGGAGAACAGCGGATGTTTCGCCGATCCAATACAAGCTGGTGAGGACGGCTGCAGTCGGACTCGCTGTCCCCTCGACGGTAACCACGGCGCCATAGAGCAGTCGGTCGAGCAGGACCAGAGCAAACAGCATGCAGCCGGCAGCGATGAGGATGAATGCCGAGCGGAACGCGGGTGCGCGCATGTGCGGAATGTTGTTGCGGCACACGCGGGCTATATCGAGGCAGATCCACGTGATGAACGCCGAGCCCGTCCAGAGGAACACTGCCATTCCGGGCTGGTCGCCGTAGGTCAGCGGCAGGTTCGGATCGGTAATGTCGACACGGCTGGCGAGAAAGCCTCCCGTTACTGCCGAGCAAGCGGCGCCCGCCGCCCACCGTCCCAAGGCGAGTTGCCGCCGTCGTACTTCTGTGTCCGCGACCGCGGCCAGCAAGATCGCAGTTCGGAACTGCCAGAATCCCAGCAGCAGAGACAAGAGAGTGGCCAGTCCGACGCGGTTGTGACCGCCGAGCAGGGGATCGACGCCGTAATAGACGGCGGGAACGTACAGCGTGCAAGCGATCGCGGCCAGGATGGTCGCTCGGAACACGCTGCCGCGGTCGGGGTCGAAGGCTGCTGGCAGCCTGAGGACAGTCAGCACCCAGAGGGCGACCGCTGGAACGATTTCCATCAGCCGAACACTCGGCGGAAGGCCAGTGGCTCGGGCGTGCTGCCGACTTCATTGTTGATGATGCGCGTTGCCAGCTGGTCGGCGAGGGCCTCCGCAGTGAGTTCCGCGTCGTCGGTGTAGCTGCTGCGACCGAGCGCGCGGAGTACGTTTACGCCGAGGTCTGGCAGGAACGTGAGGACCAGCTCTTCATCCGATATCTCGAGATCGTGAAGGAGGATCATGTGGCTGAACTCGTGCAGGATGATTTGTTGCCGGTGCCAGATGGATTTCACTGGCGCATGGAGGACTATGTCATGGTCATCGCAGATGAGCCAGACCCCACACAATTCCGATCCGGCCAGGCCGGGGAGTTCATCGATGGTGATGGGCCTGCTTCGTTGCATCTCCAGTTTGTCCTGGATGAAATGAAGCGTGGTGTCGCCCGGCAAGCCGAAGCTGTGCTCCGCCCTGCGCGCTATTTTTCGGGCTTCACGATAGTTCATTGCCCGTGCGAGCGGGGGAGGGCGGAACATTTATCGGGCCGATCTGGCCCAGGGAGTATCCGTTTGGGTACAGAGACGAACCGGCCTTGCCGGGCGTGAAATGAGGCTTCTGTTCCAACGGCCGACGGCGGCGGACGGCGTTGCGAATCGCAAGCCCGCCTTTCAGGGCGGCATGGGAGAGCCGAGTGGCGCGAGGGAGGCCGAGCGCTGAGACCAAACGGCCGTCGTCGAGCATTCCGCTGATGATCTGCCCGGCGAGCGGGCGCAGAGGTCGCGGCAGACGCCCTTGGAAAACTTGGACGGTGGCGGCCATGAGCTGTTGGCCTTCAGCCGACGGTGCTACGTACGTTGTTTCGTAGCGGTCGAAGAATTGCTCGGCCTCGGCATAAGTTCCCGGCATGGAGTCGACGTTCATGCGGGACCCCAGCTCGGTGAAGAAGCGTGAGGCCGCGGCGAGTTCTGCTGTTGTTGGCTGGCGCCAAGCATGCTGCTGGGTCCATCGGATCGGCACTACCAGCAGGGTGAGGAGGACGTAGAGGAAATCGTCCTTGCTGCCCGGGACGTTTCGGTGCACGTGGTTGAGCAGGCTGATCATTTCGCGGCCGCGGTCGCTGTCCAAACCGGTGGCGATGAGCTCGTAGATGACTATCGCGGTGTCGTAGGAGCGCTTCATGGGCCGCTGCTGGATTTCACCGTTGGCGTGAAGAGTGGCAGCGATGCTCGGGATGGCGAAGTTGCGGTAGTACGAGAGGAAAAAGCCCAGCTCCATGTCTGCGGCCAGATCGAAGAGAGCCATGTTGCGGAACGTGGCTTCCCAGTCATCGGGGTTGGCAGTTTCCTGGCGGTGGAGGCTGTCAGCGAGGCTCATGTGGATGCTCAATGTCCCCCCGTTCTTCATGGCTGAAAGCCCGCGCTGGAACATGGGGTGCGGCGGCTCCCCAGCTCGGCTGACCTTGTTCCATGGTAGGACTGTTGTACTCGCGTGACTAGTCAAATGTAGACGGGTCTACTTTGCGCTTTCGGGTATCTGCTTCGCCAGCGCTTTGATCAAGCCATTTTCTCCCTGGCGCATCATCAGGGCATGTGCTGCCGTAAAGGCTGGGGCCGCGATCGGCGTCAGGAAGTTCATCCAGCGCTGCGTCGGGCGGACCTTCCACCCGATGTCCATGCGGGTTGCTTGCCCTTGCTTCTCGGGGAGGAGCGTTACCCTTCCGGTACCGTGCAGGTGGCCGCCGGCGTCGAAGTCGATTTCGCGAGGCGCGACGACTTCCGTGGGGTGGATGCTGATAGTGAGGGTATAACCCAGGGACGCCTTGAAGTTGAGGTAGGCAGTGGTCGCCTTGAGGATGTCCTCCTGGGAGTTGCTCGTGGCCTTGGTGCGGTTCAGCGGTGCAGCGAAGCTGCATTTCGGCCACCACTGGGGCCAGCTCATGTCGACGTCCGCGATTATCGCCCACACCTGCTCGGGAGTGGCTGGCAGGTGCCAAGTGGAATTGAGGTCGAAGAGCCGTGGGGTCATATAGGTATTTTGGCATCGACGCGCATTTGGTTTGGTCGGAAGCGCCATGTGGGGTCGTCAGGGCTGTGCCGATTACGCCTCGTGGTGCCGCGAGGTTGCAAGCACCCACCCATGGATATACTGAGGCTCCAAACAAGCAAAACCGGTTTGTACCGGGGAACGTACCCAGCCCCCGGGCGGAGCTGGCAATGCCTAGGCCCATGTTGTGAGGGATCCGCAGTATGGCAATGAACGCCATGTCGTCCGGCCGTGGTGGAGGGAGGACTCTGCTTGGGCGCTCCTTGTCGTTTGTTCTATGGTCTTGACCGTCGTTGCCCTGGAGCGGACAGCTTTCTCCGTCTATGTGCCTGTCCCAGTATTTGTTGACCGGCGGCGCATGCCCGGTCCCGGAAGCATCCCTCGATCTCTGACATCTCGGGTGTCAGGTTGAGCTCTGAGACTTCGGCTACGAGGTGTCAGGAAACTATGATCCACGCTCAATCCTGACGCTTTCTGATGGCCCGGCTGACGTCAGGTTGGGGTGTACTTCAGACTGACGGCGGGCTAAAGCCGCTAATCCCCATAACAGCGCCGTCGCGGGGAGGGATCCGCCGAGCACAAGCCAGTCTCCTGGTGGCGTTGCCGGCGAGCGGTGTGGCGGTGACGTTTTGTGGTGGTTGCCCGTCCGTGTCAACGACGATGGCGTTGGGAGTGAGTGGGGCGAGCCTTCATCGACTCGCCTCACTCACCTATACCGCCACCGCTTCGCATCCAGCCGGGCGAGGGCCGGATTCGGAACATCAAGCCATGCTTGGCAGGACTGAGATGCTGTACAAAGCCGATGAATTGGGGACGGCGGCTAGGGCCGGACGCATAGCATCCGAAGGTACTCCCGGTGGTCAGCGTGGTGGTGCTTCACGGCGAACGACGCCACATCCAGGACTGACTCGTTGTGGTTGTCATTCCGCCGTTTCGAGAAGCGCTTCGGCTTCCTCGGTCACCATGGAGACTTTCTTCTGGCCGCCCATTACGAAGAAGTAGCTGACTCCGGCGGTGACTAGTCCCACGGGCCAGGCAAAGGCTGCCACTGCGCCGAGGGACGGCACGAGTGCCATGGTGGCGGCGAGGGCGGCCGTCGGGACGAAGACCCCGAGGGCTTTGGGGTTGATCCCCTTCCGGAAGAAGAACTCCCCGTTTTCGTCCGACCGGTAGAGGTCCTTGATGTTCACGGTGCCGCGGTTGATGAGGAAGTAGTCGGCGGCCATGATGCCAAACAATGGTCCGAGGAAGGCTCCCAGGCCGCCCAGGAAGTAATTGACAACGACGGGGTTGGAGTACAGGTTCCACGGCATAACAAGCAGGGCCAGCACTGCGCTGATGATGCCGCCGCGCTTGAAGTTGATGCGCTTGGGCCAGACGTTGGCCAGGTCGTAGGCGGGGGAGACGAAGTTCAGCACCACGTTCACGCCGATCGTGGCCACAATGAACATCACGGCGCCCAGGACCAGGATGGAAGTGTCGGGTACCTTAGCGAGGATCAGTGCGGGGTCGGTGATAACTCCGCCGAACGCGACGACGGTTCCAATCGTCATGGTGATGCTGATGGCAGCGAAGGCAGCGAAGTTCACAGGTATTCCCCAGAAGTTACCGCGGACAACCGACTTCGCTGACTTAGCGAAGCGGGTGAAGTCGCAGTAGTTCAGGAGCATGGTGGCGTACGTGGCTACGAGGAGGAAGGCGCCTGTCAGTACGCCCCGGGTTGCGTCCCCGCCGGCCAGCGGGTTGATGGACAGGTCCAAGGGGATATTCCAGCCGGCGAGGCTAAAGAGCCAGATGGCCATGGCGAGCATGACGGCCCAGACAATTGGGCCGGCCCAGTCCTGGAAGCGTCGTACGGCTTCCATGCCCCGGGTGATGACCACGAGCTGAAGGATCCAGAGGAGGATGAAGCAGGCCCACCCGAGGAGCGAGAGGCCAAGGAAGCTTTGGTTCTGCCACTGCTGCAGGTCAGGGTCGATCCTCAGGAGCAGGACGACGACGGCCATGGAGGCCAGGTAGGTCTGGATTCCGTACCAGCAGATGGCGATGACGGCCCTGATGAGTGCCGGGATATTGGCGCCCCAGATCCCGAAGCTGATGCGTGCCATCACCGGAAATGGGACACCCGTTTGCTGCCCCATTTTCCCGGCCCAGTTCATGCCGAAAAAGAGGATCGCGGTTCCGATCAGGATTGCTGCCAGGACCTGCCAGCCGGTGAGGCCCATGACGAACAGGCCCGCTACGAAGGTGTAGGTGCCGATATTGTGGATCGCCGACATCCAGACGGCAAAGAAACTGTACGAGGTCCATTTCCGCTCCGTGGCCGGGGCAAGGTCCTCGTTGTACAGCCGGCCCGACGGATCGAGCGCGGCCAGCGACTCGTGGCTGCTTTCCATGATGACTCCTTTGTCAAACACTTGCGGTGGGTTTAGGTGGTGCGGTTAGCGGGGTAGGCCGGTGGCCTGGAGTTCCGCTGTTTGTAGTTCCGCCGTCTCGAGCTGTGCCGGGGCTGGGGTGGTTTCCCGGAACCCGCGGCGTTTGAGGAACCGGCCGACGGGGCCGGGATCGTGGAATCCGTTTTCGTCCAGGACGATCCGTCCGGCTGAAACTACGAGTTGCGGCCAGCCGCGCAGGGCCTGCCCCTCGAAGGGGGAGAAGTCTGTGCCCATATGCAGGGCGGCGCCTGACACGGGCCTCACTTCGGCGGGATCGACGAGGACAATGTCGGCGTCGAAACCCGGCGCCACGACGCCCTTGGCGGGAAGGGCGTTGATCCGGGCCGGCCCGGCGGAGAAGACCTCCACGAAGCGCTCGACCCCATCGCCTTCCGGCGACACCATGGCGGTAAAGGTTACCGGCATCCTCGTTTCGACGCCGGGGAGGCCGTGGGGCATCTGTCGGATGTCGTCGCGGCGTTCGAGTTTTTGCGACAGGTCGTAGCAGGAGTGGTCCGAGGCGACGGTGTGGATGGCGCCGGCCCGTACCCGTTCCTTGAGTGCCGCCACGGTTTCCGGGCTGCGCATGGGCGGGCAGCAGGCGTACCATTCCGGGAAGTTTTCGCCGTAGACGTTCTCATCCAGGGTCAGGTAATGCGGGCAGGTCTCGGAGTAGGCGACGAGCCCGTCCATCCGGGCACCGGCCACCAGATCTACGGCTCCCGGCGTGGACTGATGGACGAAGTACACCGGCGCGCCCGTGTATTCAGCCATCGCCAGGGTCTCCTTCACGGAGATCTCCTCTGCGAGCTCGGGCCGGGTCCGGGGCAGGTGGCGGATACCGATCTCGCCCCGGTCAGCATGCTCGGCGGTGCAGTCGGCGATGATGGCGTCGTGCTCCGCATGGATGTAGGTGAGCCCGTCGAGCCGGACCATCTGCTTCATGACCCGCAGGATGGTGTCGTTGTCCGCCATCGTGGACCCGCGGTTCGTGGTGTACATCTTGACCGAGCGGACTCCCAGCCCGGCAAGCTCCTCCAGCTGGGCGGGGACGGTTTCGTCCCACGCGATGACGGAGGCGTGCAGTCCAACATCGCAGCGCGATTCACTGGCAAGGGTTATCTTGTTGCGGGCTGCTTCCAGCGGGGTTTCCGAGTCGTCCCGCGGGATGCCGAAGTCGAGGATCGTTGTGGTGCCGCCCCAGAGCGCAGCTGTGGAAGTGATCGCGTAATCATCCAGGGTGCGGAATCTGCCAGTCACCTGGGCGACGTGACAGTGGCCGTCCACCCCGCCGGGCAGTAGCAGGCGCCCCCGGGCATCTACAGAGGCCAGCGCCTGCGGCACCGGCTGGATGGCGTCAACAAGCTCCACGATCTTTCCGCCCGTGACCACCACATGCGCGTTGGTCCGGCCGTCGGCGTTGACGACCGTGGCATTTGAGATGACGAGTTCTGGTACGTCTTGCATGGAAGTTCCTTTTGTGGGTTCAGTCTGTTTTTGGGTGCGCTGAGTAGAGGGCCGGTCGACTCATGGCAGCGGACCGTCCCGAAAGCCGGGGGGCTCAGTGGTGCAGGTAGTAGTCCTTGCGGTACTTCTGAATGTGTTCCCTGGATGCGGCGCCTGCGCGGGCGGGGTCACCGCTGGCGATGGCCTCGAAAAGCCTCCGGTGCTCGCGAATCAGTTCCGGCAAATCGGTCGCATGCCGGAACAGCCAGTGCATTCGTCCCTGCAGCGGTTCCAACGCGCTTCGCAAAAACTCGTTTCTGGCGATGGTCGTGATGGCATCGTGGAATTGATTGTTGGCTGCATGGGCTTCGAACAGTGACCCGGCCGCCAGGCAGTTTTGTGCACTGTCCAGGAGTGAATTCAGGTGCGCAAGTTCTTCGCGGGTAGCCCGTGCGGCTGCAAGTTCGCTCGCCAGCACCTCCAGAGCAAGCCGCACGTCGAACAGATCGGCTACCTGCTCCGGAGTCAGACTACTGACGATAATTCCGCGCGAGTTCGCGCGTTCGCTGACAATTCCTTCCTGCCGGAGCATCCGCAGGGCTTCCCTGACCGGCAACCGGGAGACGTTGAATTCGTCGGCGAGATCGCGTTCCACAAGCCTCATCCCGGGGGCGTAATGGCCCTCGAAGATCCGGTTCCGGATTGCATCGCGGACACTCTCACGCAGCGGCCGGTCGTCAAGTTCTGCTGAAGTATCCATGATGTTTACCTCGAATAGGTCTTTGGACTGTCGAGGTCCTCAACAGCCAGGGAAGGGGCGTCAACAACGTGTTCGGGACGATATTCAATGGCATAACGGCCCTGAACCCAGGACCGCGAGCCATGAGAGGCACCCTTTTTGGGATACCTCCTTGGGATACCAACTTGGGATCCCAAAACCAGTGTCGGGCATCCCAGTTCAGACGTCAAGACTTTCTTTTGTGGCCGGCCGGCGCCGCCCCTTCCAAAAGCTGTTTGAGGACGCCAATGCGACGTTCCTTGGAGTAGCCGACCTTGCGCGGCATCCTCCCGAATACCCCCGCTGTCGCACAACTGCGTCGGTGAGCGGACCGGCCTTGAGCCGCTGATATATGTCGGCTGCGGTAACGATGAGCCAACTAACGCAGAGCGGCGAAACTTAACCAGCGAACGCCCATAATCGAGATTTCGTCAACCTGAGGCGGGCCCGCCGTAGGGTAGTCCACCCACGTCCCTAGCCTGGGTTAACATCGCTGCCACCGCGTAGCGGACCGACGACGGAGCTGGGGGCCGCTGGCGTGGGGGGACGCCAGTCGGCTGTCCGCCGCCGGCCGATTACAACTTTACGCCGATGCAGGTAGAGACGGTTTGCCTCCGTTTCGGATTGCCCGACCACCGACCGGCAGTGGGTGTGCGTCACGCCGGCCGGAGCTGCACCCATCGTGCAGCCAGGACCTGCAGCCTGTCCCGCCGCCAAGGAGAGCGGCAGTAAGGTGATGTCATGACCATGGGGGAAACCAGGCCAACAATCCATCGAGCCTGTCACGCCGCTGGCGGCGACTGCTGGGGCCGGTCCTGGCAGCGTCCGCGGTGGTCGCCCGGGCGGCCTTCGTTCTGGCGCCTCGAGAGCAGACAGTTGATTTCTCATACGTTGTCGACTCTGAACAGACGTTCGTATCGGATCAGATAGTCCTGCTGGACGTCGGAGCGCGGGCTGGATACCTGCTCATTGCCGCAGGTCTGCTGGCCCTGGCCTTCTGGCTTGGATACCGCCTGGGCGTCCAGGGTACCGGGCACCGGCTCGAGACAAACCCCTGAACCGCCCGAACTATCGTGGCGGTCGTCCCCGCGCATGCCCGCTAGCCGCGCTGACGGGGTTGGAGTTCAGGACCCGCCCGTAAGCCTTTCGCTCTGAAGGCCTTGGCAGCGGCGGGGACGGTATGGGCCCCGTCCTCGACCTGGCCTTGGCAGGAGGCAGGCCAGCGGAACGTCCTCCAATTGGCTGCGTTACGTGTGAAAACGTCCTATACGTCCGAGGCCGGGAGTTCTCGCAGCTACTTCTACTCCCATGGGTTGAACCCCGATAATTAATATTTCGTCAACCTACGGGCAACAGCGCTTGAGTGTTTGAGAATTTGAGGCCATTTCGTCGGTGCGGGGTATCCAAGGAGCACCCACTCCGCAAGTGACGGAGATGATGTGAGTTGCTTCATTACCGGCAAGGTAGGTACCTTCGTGTTTTACGAGTCAAGGCGGGCTATTGACGGTGGAAGGCGGGATTCCTAGCATGGGCGCAAGGTCTCAAGGAGTTCGCGACTGAACCGGAGCCCGAGAAATGGGAAACTTAAAAGACCGGAAGCCAAAGAAGACTTCTCATAGCAAAAAAACCGACAATACCCCGATCAAAGTCAAAGTCCTGACAGTGCTGCGGAAGCCTGTCGTTTGGATAGGGACGATTGTTTTAGCGGTCATGGCACCGCTTGTCACAGCTTGGATCAAACCCATAGCAACTGACACCTTTGGCAATCTCACGGACACTGGAGATCCCGTATCCGTTACCTATTCGCTGCAGGCAGCGCCGTCACAGCCTATGTCCCTTCCACCCGAGAAACCGTTGTCTTCGGACGACCTGGGACAACTCAACGAGCTAAAGCCAGCTGAACAGGGGGCATGGCTGGAACAACATGGCGGCATTCCTATAGGTAGGCGAAGCTTGTCTGTGACCCTGAAAGGAAATCGGACTCATCGCGTCAGGGTAAGTGACGTGCGGTTGCTCAGCGATTGTGCTGGGCCAAGCCGGGGGAGCCTTGCCATTACGGCACCTGGTCGAGGAGCAGTCTCGGATTCACGTGTCATCTTCTTGTTCGCCGGCAGTGTTTCGAGGGCACCCAATATTTACAATCCGACCACCCACTCGGTCGAACCGCTCTTTCCTGCAACGACCATCACCCTTGAACGTGCCGAGGAGGAGTACTTGCCTATGGAGCTCATACCCCAAGCGGGTGAGTTCTGCAGGGCGAAGGTGGAGTTGACGGTCATCGACGGGGACAAAGAGGTGCGGCAGCTCATCCCTGCCACCGGGGACGGCTTTCAGCTGCTGCCACTGGAGGAATTGGACGCGCCCTACCCCGCCATTTATCTCGGGGGTGAACTTTGCAAGAAGACGGTACGAGCGCCGGTCAACTATGCCAACGCAAGCTCCGTCTTACCGGTGGACACCGTGAAACAGGTTTGCGGTCCTGGCAATGGTGGGAGTTACACGACGGACCGTTGAACAAACACAGCCGTGCTTCGGACTCCGGGCAGCTAGCAACGTGGCAGTGCCGTGCTGGCCGGCGGAGCCATAGAGGCGGCTTTCGTCAAGCACAGGGAAAGTTGCGGTAGCCGTAAAGGGACCGCCTTCGTGGCCCTAGCGTCAGAATAGAGCGAAATCCAGTTTCATTGACAGTGGCTCGTGAAGTTCTCAGACCCCACCTTGACACCCGTACGGTAAGGAAATGGGGCTAGGGGCGCTTGGAATAGTCGAAATAGCCCTACGAAACCGGACTTGGCGAAGTCGATTGGGGCAATGAGTGGCTATGTCACATGTATCTCCATTTCTCCAACGTCTTTGCGCCCTGGACCACATGCGGCGGGCAGCGAGCACGGCCCAGACCCGCAGCCTGGTGAACACGCAGAAGCCGCACGGGTACCGGATTTTCAGCCACACGAGCGTACTCGCGTCAGCTGAGGTGCCCTACATCACGGCGGCATCACAGCGTAGACACGACGGGCGGCACCAGTTCCGAGGCACATTCACCATCAATAGAGGGGCTTACGCATACCCACTCCGGAAGGATCGGAGCCCCGCTCAGCCCAGCCCGGAATCATCCGGACAAAGTCGCCTTTCCCGCTGGCTTGCCTCTGCAAAGGTAGAGGGGCCGGCTGCTGGGCAAAGAACTCAAGGAGGAGAGATTATTCGAAGGACGTGCGACGCGGATCGTTGAGCCTGGTGTTCCACATATCTGGGGCGTTAACCTTAAACCGTCGGCCGGTCAGGGCTTTCGGTGACAGGCGCACGTAGTGGGACTTCGTTCCTGGTTCCCACGGCTCCAGGCCGAGGGCGTCCGCGGCGGATTGCTCATCCGGGTTCTCGATCAAGACCATGGCGCCCCTTGCCACGACACTCCATGCCTCCTGGCTGGCCGGCTCGTAGCCGTCGATCTCGAAAGCCGCTGGTTCTTCCTTCGTGGATTCCCACAGCTTCGTCCCTGGGGCTGTTCGGAATACGATGCTCCGGCGTTCCAGGACGAAATTCACGGGGAAGATCTCGGGACGGCCGTCCACGATGAGCGCCAGTCTTCCTACAACGGAAGAGGCCAAGAGCTCCCAGCACTCGTCGAAATCAAGCTTGCCGTCCTTCGATGCACCAGTCATGTACACAGATACTACTGTGAGGAGCCTCTCCTGCCGCCTCGGACCAAGCAGCACGGGCAAGCTGGTCCTGCCTCGCCGAGAGCGGGCGAGGCCCGAGTGCACATGAAAGCCCTACCGTGCGGAGCCGGTGTCTACCCACCGCTGACGGAACAGGCGTCGCCTATCTACTAACTAGCTGCCCGCCATCGCCCATAGGCGGCAGCCTTGGTAGCCGGATCCGGAGTCCGTCAGTCGTCCCGGGCTGCGGATGTAGTGAACGCGGGCAGCCAAGCGCAGCAGGGGTGCTCCTAGCTACTAGTGGCCAATGGCTCTTCCGCCTATGGCGCGACGCTGGTACACCGATGAGCAACTGGAGATGAGTCCGATATGCCGTGGAGGCGTTATGACGGATGTGAGTATTCGCCCTGAACGAGGTGACATGCCTGCTTACGCAGCAGCGCCGACCGGTGTTGGTCCTTGGCCCGGTGTTGTCGTCATCCACGACGCGCTCGGCCTGAGCCGCGATACCCGCGGGCAAGCCGACTGGCTGGCCAGCGAGGGTTTCTTCGCCGTGGCGCCTGACCTGTTCTACTGGGGCAGCAGGCCGACTTGCCTATGGTCTCTGATCCGCGGCTGGCGGCCCCTCGGCGATCTGGACGTCACCCGCGACTGGCTAGCCGGACGGAACGGGTGCACCGGCCGCATCGGGGTGATCGGCTTCTGCATGGGCGGCGGGTTTGCCCTCATGCTAGCCCCCGATCATGAATTCGCGGCGGCAAGCGTGAATTACGGCGGACTCGATGACGACACCGCACGCGCAATGCCCCCGGGCCTGTCCGATCGTGGGCAGCCACGGCGGCAGGGACCGCTGGCCGGGAGTTCGGAAGGTCCCGGCCCGTCTGGAGTCGCTGCTCACCCTTGCCGGAATAAAGCCTCCGGCTGATCACACTGGGGCAGGGCGCGCTGGATCATCTTCAAGTTCTGAACGCCGAGGAATCGACAGGACCGGCGGCGGGCTAGGGGTGAGCCTGCTGGCTGATGGGGGATGCCATCGGCTCGTTGCGTCGCCGGCCTGATTTCAGATTACGCCCCGGCTGCTCCTTTGGGAGCCTGAAAAGGCCGGGCCGCTTCGGCCTGCTGCTCACGGGACCCCCGCTCCTGGCGAACGAGCCGAGGTGGGAAAAGAATGTGTGGAGGGGCGCTCCTATGCGAGGAGGGGGCCTGGACGATCAGGAAATCCAGCCTTTTCCTAGGCAGGGACTGGCAGGCTCTGGACATCTGGCCGATGGAGGCGACGAGTCCCCTCCAGTGAGTCGATCCTGACTACTGGCCGCGACGGCAGGAGGGCATGGTGGGCATGCTGCAACACCGGAACGATGCGGTTCAGACGCACGCCATTGCCGCGTTTTGGCGGTGGTGGTCAGCAGAAGGTGGAGGGCTCCTCCATGATGCAGTCACAACTGGTGACTACGGGGACCTTCCGGACACCATCGATGCCATGGTCAAGGCGATTGGCGTGGGGCTCAGCTGGGAGACCGCGCCGGGTGTGAATGCCCGGCACCAGTTCTGTGTCTCAGGCCGGGGGGACCCCAGGCTGCGGGTCCTGGCCGAGCGGTGGCGGCGGGCTTCACCGCCGCCCACGTCCAGCTGGGAATTCGCTGGAGCCAGACATCAACGACCCGGCATGCTTGCGGTCACCTTCGACGTTGATGGGACCCCGATCAACCTGGGCCTGAGTCGTGTCGCGGTGACCCTGGACGAGGAACGGGCCCGGGCGCACGTCAGCGTCCACCACCCGTCCTTCACCAGATTGACCCCCGGCCACAGGCACCAGATCTCTTGCCTGCTGCTGGAATGGCTGCTCGGAGAAGACAACATCCAGCGATGGATCGGTAGCGTCACGGCCACTGAGACTGAACCCACGGACAACCTGCCGGCAACATCCCTTCCCGAGATCATCGACGCGATGACCTCCCGGCACGCGCACATCCGCTGGACACTGCAGGACGCCGGAACACCATCCGGGCCCCGCACGATCATCAAGGCGCTGCGCCCCCTCCGGTGGATCGACCATCCCCTGCTGGATCTGCACACGGCCCTCCAGGTCAGCTACCCGCAGACCCGCCCGGACGGGCTGCCGGATTACGACGAAGCAATCGACCTGCACAGGCTGGAAGAGGACCTGGCAGCAGTCCTCGGGCCCCGGGGCCTGCTTGCCGCCACCCAGACTTCAAACGGCCGGCGCATCCTGCACTGCTACACGGACTCCGAAGACCAGAACGGCCGGGACACCATCGACCGCTTCGCGGCAAACCGGCCCCACATCGAAGTGACCCACACCCACGACCCAGGATGGACCCTAATCAGCCCATTCAGTTAGCCGCAGAACATCCGGCCCTGCCTCCGGCGCTTCACAGCTGTCCCGGCGAGGAGGCCGGATCCAGGCACGAATGAGCCCCCCGACATTCGAGGCAGCTTCTCGACAAAAGTCTTCTTGACCTGCCGTCGCCGGCCTGCCCGAACGCGGACAGCTCGTTGAAGACGAAGCCGCCGACCTGGGCGGTGTCGCGAAGGTCCTTGACGTCGAAAATTCAGCAGGCGCCAGCAATGCCATGGTCTTGGATCAGGCCGTCCTGGTGGTCCTGAATGGCGTTGACATACTCAAAGGGACAGCATCGCCGAATCCTTGCCAACCCGCCTTGGCTGAGTGGCGATGAGCAGAATAGCGCCCTGAAGCCCGGCCAGCATGGACAGGAGCAGGTTTAGCAGAGTATAGGGGTAGGGGTCCCAGGCCTGCGCTGCTGCAAGATATGGGTTCAGCAGCACCCACACGCCTATGTCGCCGATGAACAGTCCTACGAACGTCCAGCTGCCCATACGGTTCCGCAGGCTGTCTGCCGCACGTTCACCGGTGCTCAGGCCCTCCTTGTGCCGCGCATGCCACGTGACTTTTCTTTCGCTCATCTGCCCAGCGTAAGAGGGACGTAGCATTCCTCCGAGAGGGGGACAGCGTCCGGTCCGTGCTGGGGTTGGTTTTGTGAAGCTTTGGCGGACCGATGGTCAGTTCTCGCCACCCACGAACCGTTGTTGCCGGGTCGAAGCTTATGAATGTGGTCAGCGCTTGTATCGCACTGAGAAGTTCCTCGCGCAGTCTTGCCAGGTCAGGGCATGTCTCGGGGTCGGCGATTGCTGTGATGGTCAGTGTGTCGGCGTAGGAAAGGACTGCAAAGGCAACGGTTACGTTCCCGCTGATGACTCCGAGCGGAATGATCCGGTTGACCGGTCTGCCCGCGACCGCCAGGGCTTGTTCCGGCCCTCGCAGGTTCGTGACGAACGTATGGACGAGATGCTGGTGGTCTATGAAGAAGCGGTAGGCGCCAAGGTGCACCAGACAGCGAGACATGGGACCTAGGATTGCAGCGGATGCCCCAGGAGGATGCTGCTTGGCAGTCCTTGTGATTGCCGCCACTGCCGCGAGCCGTCTTGTGGGCGGACCGACAGCTGGAACCAGTACAGGAATTACTCCGCTCCGGCTTCCGAGATCGGTGACTGTTGTGTGGCGGCGCGGCCGAGAAGAGCACGGAGATCACGAAATCCGTGACAGATTCACCCCGCCCCAGCAGCAGGTGGTGCAGGGCAGCCGATACGGCCGTGAGGACAAGGTCGTTTACTGTCGCGCCCTGCTGGCGGCCCGCTTTCTTGACTCCGTCCAGCTCGCAGCGGACGACAGCAAGTTGCCGCTGCGGACCTGTCGGGCGGTTGAGTGAACTGCGGGCAGCCCGGGCCGTGCCTGACACCCGCAGCTCGGAGGCTCCGACGGCTGCGGTCCGCAGCGCTGCGGGCAATCTGGCCGGTCCGTTGAAGCGGCTCCTTGCGGCATCAAGAGCCAGAGGCAGCGCGGAGTAGTGAGCCTCCCGCTCGTCGCGGTCATCCCTGCTGTCCCAACTTTCTTCTGTGTCTGCCAGGGCGTCCAGGACCGCCAGGCCCCCGATTCCGTCGGTGAGGACGTGGTGAAAAACGAAAACAAGCGCTGTCTGGTCCTCGCTTACGCCCGTGATGAGCTTTGCTTCCAGAGAGGCCGGTCGCGGGGCAGCGGTGCGACGAGCATTTCGGCGGCAATGTTCAGCATGGCGTCTTCACCGCCGGCGGCCGGACAGGCAACCAGGCCCAGATGATGTGCCGGATCAAAGCCGGAATCGTTGGCCCAGATGGGTCGGCCGCATCCGAAGGGCACATTGACAAGCCGTTGTCGTAGCCGGGGAACAGCACGGCCGAAGCGCCAGTGTGTTCAGCAGGGGAACCGGGTCTTTTGCGCCTTCCGTGCCGAGCATGAGGATGGCCCCGACCTGCATGGGCCCTGAGCCGCCACCGGCGTCCAGAGACATCATGTCTTCAGGGCTGACCCGGTCGAAATGTTGTGTGGGTGTCATTTCCGGTCTCCGGGGACGCCGATTTCTGGATTCCCTGTGATCGTCGGCAGGGAGGATGTAGAGGCGAAAGCCTCGCGCATCGGACGTACCCGCGGCGTCGGTCCTTTCCGACTGTGAAGGACGCGGCTGGGCCAAGCGGGATCCTCATCGCCCCTGGCTGCGCCTGGGCCCGAACAGGGCCGAGGGCGTTCTCCACCGGAGGGCAGCCCAAACACCCGGGAGGCGGTGCGGCGCCCGCACTGCCGGCAACTGGGGGTTGCCGAATCGGAACAGCCCCCGCTCCGATCTGGTTGCCATGCACTAACTGTTGAGTATCGGGGCCCCAGACACTAGGGCAAAACGTCCCCCGTGCCCGGCCTCCGGTGGCAATGCAGTTACCGGGTGATGCTTGCGTCTCAGCGGCCTGCGCACACGGACTTTGGTCCCTAGCAGGGGGGAAGTCCCGGGGGAAGAATGGGCAGTACGCACTGGCAACCAGTGCCAGGTGTCAGGTCCAGGACTGTGGTGGGAAGCAACGGGAGAATTCGGTGCAAAGGGAACCTGCGGGGGCAAATGAGACGGAAGGGCCGCATCAGCCTATCCGCGTGTTCGTCCTTGATGACCATGAACTCGTCAGGCAGGGCCTCAGGGAACTGCTGGAGGGCGAGGGATTCCAGGTGGTTGGGGAAAGCGGTTCGGCCGTGGAGTCGGCCCGCCGCATCCCTGCCCTGCACCCGGATCTCTCAATTCTTGACGGGCGGCTTCGTGACGGAACCGGCATCGAGGTGTGCAGGGAGGTCCGCTCTGTTGACCCGAGCCTGCGCTGCCTGATCCTGACAAGTTATGACGACGAGCAGGCCGTCCGGGGAGCGGTTCTGGCGGGGGCATCAGGCTACGTTCTGAAACAGATCCGGAGCGCGGAACTCCTTGATGGGATTCGCCGGGCTGCTGCCGGTGAGTCGCTTTTCCCGCCGGGAGTCGAGCAGCGCGTCATTGACGGCTTGTTCCACGCCCCGACTGACCCTCGATTGGAAGCCCTCACGGCCCAGGAGCAAAAGGTGTTGACGCTGATCGGTCAGGGCCTCACGAACCGCCAAATAGGTGAGGACATGTTCCTGGCGGAGAAGACGGTGAAGAACTACGTCTCTTCGATTCTGGCGAAGCTGGGTTTTGATCGTCGGACCCAGGCGGCGGTGTACGTTGCGAAGGGCACGCCGGGCCTGACCTAGAGGCATGCCTGGCCCGACAGGACGGGGACATGCTCATTCGCCGGTACTGGTCGGTTTGCCGTGCCCGGTATGCGCAGCCCATGTCACTCTGGTGCCGTTTCCCGGGGCAGTGTCGATGGTGCAGCTGCCGCCAAGGAGATCAGCACGGCGTTGGATGTTGGCCAGTCCGCTCGTCCGGGCAGGCTCGCTGAAGCCCTTGCCGTTATCGCTTATGAGCATCTTGACCTCTTCGGGCTCTGCTGAGACGGATATCTGGATCTCATCGGCTTCGGAGTGCCGCAGTGCGTTGCTAAGCGCCTCGGAGAGGACAGGGAGCAGCTGAGCGGCGACCTCTTCCGGCACCGTTTCGTCGACCGGGCCTGCGAAGACGACCTTGGGGCTGATGCCGGCGCTGCGGGAGTTTTCCTGCACGGCGCGGAGTATGCGGCCGGTGAGCGGCTCGGCGGCGCCGTCGGTCCGCAGGGAGTATATGGTGTCCCGCAATTCCCGGATCGTGTCGTCCAGTTCGGTTGTTACCGCAGCGATGCGGCCGTGAGCGACAGGGTCCGGCGTGTAGCGGCGCAGACTTTGGATGCTTAGACCGGCGGCGAACAGCCGCTGAATAACAAGGTCGTGCAGGTCACGGGCGATACGTTCCCGGTCGCTGAACAAGAGGTTCTGCTCCCGGAGGGCATTAATGCTCGCCAGGTCCAGCGCCAGTCCGATCCTGCTGCCGAACAGGGAGCTCGATTCAACGTCGGATTGAGTGTAGTCGGCCGAGCCGGCCTGCCGGGCGACGATCAGGATGCCGTTCTTTGTTCCCCGGTGACCTAAAGCGGATACGAGCACCGGCCCCAGCCGGTCGGGCGCCCCGGCCCCGGCCCCGAACACCTGATCGGGGCTTCGGGCCGTGCGGGGTTCCCCTGTCTCCATCACTGTCAGGGCGATGTCTGAGACCGGCAGTTCGTCTCCGGGGTGCGGGCCGTGCCCGCCCACCGACGACCGGCACCATAGCTTTCCGTCGGCGGACGGGACGGCGATTGCCGCCAGAACCGAGTTCGACACCCTCAGGGCGGTGTCGGCGACCAGGTCCAGGGTCTCAGCCTCTCCGGGCCGCCGGGCGCTAATCAAGAGGTCGCTCAGCTCCATTCCGGCCTCCAGCCATTTCTGCCGGCGTCGGCTGTCATCGAACAGGCGGGCGTTTTGGATTGCGATGCCGGCGGCGGCAGCCAAGGCGACCGCGAGGTCCTCATCCTCCGGGGTGAAGTCCTGTCCGCCGTTCTTTTCCGTCAGGTAGAGGTTCCCGAAGACCGTGTCGCGTACTCGGACGGGCACCCCGAGAAAGGTCTTCATCTGCGGGTGGTGCGGGGGGAATCCAGAGGCGATCGGGTGTTCTCTCAGGTCGTGCAGCCGGAGGGGTCTTGGCTCCCGGATCAGATGCCCCAGGACACCGTGTCCGGTGGGAAGGTCACCGATGCGGCTGATGCCATCCTCATCGATGCCCACGGTGATGAAGTGGCTCAGCTTCTGATCCTCTCCGATCACGCCCAGTGCCCCGTATCTGGCACCTACGAGTTCCCGCGCGGAATTAACGACACGGTGCAGAACGGCTTCCAGGCTCAGGTCTTCGGTAAGGGATACGACCGCGGCGAGCAGGCCGTTCATATGCTCCTGGGTGCGGAGCAGTTCATCTGCGCGGGCGACGAACTCGCGCAACAGGTCCTCTATCCGCCCCCTCATTGGAGTGCTCCATGAAGATTCCGAGTTCACGTGCTCCTGTCCTCCTCCTCGCGGACGGCCATGCTGTAGGCAGAAAGCGGCATTCCGCCTGCCACCCGGTGGGAACCGCATTATCTTCGCCTGGAGACCGGCGTTCTCCCGTTAAGGAGGGGACGTCTCATGGACAGTGTAAAGGAGACGCCGAAGCGCAGAAATACAATCCCGGGTCAAAGGCAGCGACCGAAACCGGCCCGCTTCGGAAAGGCTCTCACCGTGCGGCCGGGACTAAACCGGGGCGCTCATCCGGGCTCCCCGGGCTGCTGCAGCCCCTTGGTGTGCAACCGGGCTGCGAAGGCGACGGCTGTTGCTCCCACGGCGGCCGCGGCCACTGCGGCTACCGTGAGTGCGGGCGACGGCCATTCCAACATGAAGAACTCCCTCAGGAGCGGAACGGTGAGGACCAAAGCCAGCCCGGCATACATCCCGCCGACAACGCCCACCTTCAGGGGGTTGAGCGGCCGGGAGACTTCGGCAAGGACAACAAGGGCAACCAGCGACAGCGTCAGGACTGATGCTGTCCGCACGGCCTCGACTGTTGCCCCGCCGCTGATCCTGGCATACGCGTTCACGGCCAGGACCGCGGTGGCGATGATGATCCCGGCGGGGATGGCAAAGGACAGTGAGCGTCTAAGGAAGCCGGGCCTGCTCCGGCGGGCATTGGGCATCAGGGCGAGGAAGAACGCAGGGATGCCGATGGTGAGCCCGTCGGTGGCGGAGAGCTGACGGGGAAGGAAAGGGAAGCTCCATAACAGCGCACCGAAGCACAGGGACAGTGCGAGGGCATAGACCGTCTTGCTCAGGAACAGGACCGACACCCGTTCCATGTTCGCGATGACCCGGCGTCCTTCCGCTACCACCGAGGGAAGCCGGTCGAACCGGCCATCCAGAAGCACCACGCGGGCAACCGCCCGGGTGGCAGCTGCAGCCGAATCCATGGCGATGCCAAGATCTGCTTCTTTCAGGGCCAGGACGTCATTCACGCCGTCTCCGGTCATCGCCACGGTATGCCCCAGTCTTTTCAGGGCCAGGACCATCTCCTTCTTTTGGCTCGGTGAAACCCGACCAAAGACCGAGTGCCCTTCCAGTATTTGCTCAAGAAGCCGCGGATCATCGGGCAGGTTCCGGGCATCGTATCCTTCAACCGTGCCCAGTCCGATCTCCCGGGCAACGGCTGCGACGGTGGCCGGAGCGTCGCCGGAAATGATCTTCAGGGTGACACCCTGGCGGCGGAAGTAGGCCAGAGTCTGGGCGGCATCGTGTCGGATCTTTTCCCGGAACGTCAGGAGCACCACGGGGGCCGGCGCGGGAGGCAGGGGCACCTTTGTCTCGTCGTCGACCGGCAGCACGTCCGGTGTGTGGGCCAGGACCAGCGTGCGCCGTCCTCCCGATGCGAGGGTCTGTGCCGCGCCCAAAGCCCCTGCGGTCACCGGGCTGTTTCCGGTCAGGACGATCTCCGGGGCGCCGATGAACCATGTCCCGGTCGCGGGATGACCCGGGCTGAATGCCGCGGCGCTCCATTTCCTCAGCGAGGAAAACGGGGCCATGGCGGCCGGACGTGGCGTGCCGTCCGCTGAAAACTGTGGGGCAAGGCTGCGGGCCGTGGCGTTGGCATTGGGATCGGCACCGAACCACCCGAGCGCCTCCTCCCAGCCCGGCGGCCGTTCGGTCCCCACCCCGTGAATGGAATCGAAGGTGATGCTTCCTTCGGTGAGGGTCCCCGTTTTGTCCAGGCAGAGGACGTCGACCCGTGCAAGCCCCTCGACAGCGGCGAGTTCCTGGATGAGTACTTTCTGGCGCGCGAGCCGGACCCCACCGACGGTGAAGGCCACGCTGGTCAACAGGACCAGTCCTAGGGGGATCATGGCGATGGTACTTCCGACGGCGCCGACAATGCCCGTGGTCCAGGCGCCCGTTGCCAGTGCCCGCCGCCAGCCTCCCTGGGCCTGCATCTGGCCATTGATGACGATGGCCATGGCGGGCACGAGCGCCCAGGATATCCAGCCGAGGACTCTATTGACCCCGTGGCGGATTTCTGAATTGACGAGTGAGAAGCGCTTGGCTTCGGCCGTGAGGCTGCTGGCAAACGACTCGGCGCCGACCCGGATCACCCGGGCCTTTCCCTGGCCTGCGACGATAATCGAGCCCGAGAGGGCCTCCGCGCCGGGAAGCTTGGCCACGGGGTCCGCTTCGCCGGTCAGAAGCGACTCGTCGATTTCCAGCCCGTCGCAATCAAAGAGGGTGGCATCAGCTGTTACCTGATCACCGGCGCGCAGCACGAGGATGTCGTCCCTGACGACGCCGGCGGCAGCGATATCGCGAAGGCTTCCGGCGCGCAGTACCCGCGCGGTGGGGGATTCAAGCACGGCGAGCCGATCCAGCAGCGACTTGGCGCGGTACTCCTGCACCACGCCGATGACTGCGTTGCCCAGCGCGGCGAAACCGAACAGCGCATCCCGCCACTGCCCCAGAATCAACAGCAACATGAAGCCTGCGCCAACGATGGCGTTGAAAAGAGTCAGAACATTCGCCCGCAGAATCTGCCACACACTTCTGCTCGGATCATCGGGAACCGAATTAGTCTGCCCGGCAAGAACGCGTTCGCGGACCTGTTCGTCCGAGAGCCCGACTACAGAATCTGCTCCCTCGGCAGGCTCATCAACGAGGTCCGTGGGCGTCATCCTCAACCCTTTCTAGCGGCCGTTCCCGTGCTGACTGGATGTCCGGCCCGGCCTCAGCATCTCGAACACCTACAGGACGACCCGCCACCACGCGCCAATGAGCGGCAGCGGGTCCGCTTGACCGCTCGAAGCGTGGGCGTCGTCGGCAAGTTCCGCCTCCCACCTCGCGCCCGCTCGCCCGGCAGCAGATAGTTGTCCCTGCCCACGAACAAGTTCCCGTCCACATTGGCGTCAACGATGTTTGCCGTCACTGGGGTTCTCCCGTCACGCCGTGATGACCACTTTCAGGGCTTTTGTCTCGGCGGCACGGGCGAAGGTGTCGTAGGCGTCGATGAACTGTTCGAAAGTGAAGTGGTGGGTGGCGAACCTGTCGGCCGGCAATTTCTGCTGCGCCACGAGCTTGAGCAGCATGGGCGTGGTGTTGGTGTTGACCAGGCCCATGCTGATGTTGATGTTGCGGATCCAAAGATCCTCCACGTGAAGATCCACGGGCTTTCCGTGGACACCGACATTAGCGACGTTTCCTCCGGGACGGACGATGTGAGTGCACATCGTGAACGTCTCCGGTATCCCTACGGCCTCGATGGCCACATCCACGCCCTGCCCGTCGGTGAGCTCCATTATCTGCTCTTTCCAGTCCGGGGAATCGGCACGGACGGTGTCGGTGGCGCCGAACTCTGTTGACTTTGCAAGGCGATTGGGGTCCATGTCCACAGCGATAATCCGGGCCGCCCCGTAGAGGCCGGCTGTTGCAGAGGCGGCGAGCCCGACCGGGCCTGCTCCGATGACAGCGACCGTGTCTCCGGGCTTGACCCGCCCGTACTGCACACCGATCTCGAATCCGGTGGGCAGGATGTCCGAGAGCATGACAGCCTGGTCGTCGCTGACTCCGCCGGGCAACAGATACAGGGAGTTCTCGGCGTAGGGCACACGGACGTACTCTGCCTGGGTGCCGTCGATCAGGTGCCCAAACACCCAGCCGATACCCGACGCCCCTTCCGTCCCCAGACAGTGCGAATAGAGGCCGCTCTTGCAGTTGGCACAGTGGCCGCAGGACTTGATGCAGGAGATGAGGACCCGGTCCCCGGGCTTGAGCGAGGTTACGGAGGGGCCGACCTCGGTGATGGTCCCTACTCCCTCGTGGCCCAGGATCCTGCCTTTCTGCACCGCCGGGACGTCGCCCTTGAGAATGTGCAGATCAGTACCGCAAATGGTCGTAGTGTCCACTTTGACGATGGCGTCCCCGGGGTTCTGTATCTTGGGGTCCGGCACGTCCATCCATGATTTGTTGCCCGGACCGCCGTAGACCATTGCTTTCATCTCTGTTCCTCCCTTGATTCTCGCGGGGTCGCCTTGCCTGCTGCCGGGAGGACACAGGTTGCCCGCGTCCCCGCGCTGCGGGCGGGTTATGGGCCTGATCCTGCGTCAATGGCGCCGCTTGCCGTCGTTAGTTTCAAGGATGGCGGTCTGCCCCGGTCCCGGAAAAGGGGCGAAAGTCCCGGTCTGCTTAGAAGGGGAGAGCGTCCGGCCCGGTCCGGGACCGCACGCCGTGGCTGCGGGCTGTTGAGGTCACACGGCAGGCTTCGTGTCCTTCCCTTTTTGACGAGGAGCTGGCGCCGCGGAGGCTCTTGCCGTCCTCTTTCCCGATGGTCATCCGGGCCTGGACTTCAGCGGGCAGGAGGTCCGTTGGACTGACGAAGGGACCTCTTCGGGGCCGGGGCGCTGAAGCGTGCCGCCCGGCGGTGGATGTGGTGCCCGGCGGCGCGCCGAAGGGGCGCATGGATCGCTGGGGAGACCCTGTCGAAGAATGACTTTTTTGCTGTCTCGACGAGGAGCAGGTATCCGATGAGCATGAGCACGAGGGTTACAAAGAACGGTGCCGGCAGCATATCGAATCCCAACACGGCAGCCACGGGTGACAGTGGGAGGAAGACACCGGCCACGACAACTGCGCCTGCTGCGGCGGTAAGGCCCGGTGAGGGCCGGCTCCGGAGGAAGGGAACTCTGCGTGTGCGGATCACGAAGATTATGAGGGTCTGCGTTGCAATCGATTCCATGAACCATCCGGCACGGAATTCCCCGGGCGCGGCGTGGAAGATGCCGAGCATCAGCGCGAACGTGGCGAAGTCGAAGAGGGAACTTATCGATCCGAAGACAATCATGAACCGCCGGATGAATCCGATGTTCCAATGTGCGGGGGCGTGCAGTTGTTCGGTGTCGACACGGTCGCCAGGTATCGCCAGCTGGCCGGTGTCATAGAGCAGGTTGTTGAGGAGAATTTGTCCGGGGAGCATGGGAAGGAACGGTAGAACAGCCGAAGCCGCGGCAGCGCTGAACATATTGCCGAAGTTGCTGGACGTTCCCATAAGCACGTACTTGATGGTGTTCGCAAAGATCCGGCGTCCCTCCGTCACACCATCGGCAAGGACGCCCAAGTCCTTGTCCAGCAAAACGATGTCGGCCGCGTCCTTGGCCACGTCCGTCGCTGTTTCCACCGAGATACCGACGTCAGCCTGGTGCAGGGCCAGAGCATCATTGACGCCATCGCCGAGAAAGCCCACGGCTCTGCCCGCGGTGCGCAGAGAACGGACAACCCGGGCTTTCTGTTCGGGCGAGACCCGCGCGAAGATACCGCATTCCGAGACGGCCTCGCCCAACTCGGCATCCGAAAGGCCCTCGATCTGTTGTCCGGTCAGCGTCCCACCGGATACCAATCCCAGGTCCGAGCAGATCTTCTCGCTGACGCTCGCGTTGTCGCCGGTCGCGATCTTGACAGAAACACCGAGGTCCGCCAATCGGTTCAAGGATGCTTTGGCTGTGCTTTTAGTGCGGTCGTGGAACACCAGAAAGCCGGTCAGGGTCATCTGCTCCTCATCGCCCGCTGCGAAGCGGGTCCGTCCCGGAGCAGGCCGGCCGGCGACGGCTATGACCCTTGCCCCGCTCTCGAATTGTTCCTGAAGGACGGTCAGGGCTTGTGGAGGGGTGCCGGTGCAATGCCGCAGGACGTCTTCCGGCGCGCCTTTGGCGATGACCTGTGCCGGACTGGATCCTCCCTGGACCAGCACGCTGACCATTCTGCGCTGGTGGTCGAACGGAATGGTGTCCAGCCGCTGATATGAGGATGGATCAAATGTTCCGGCCGCAGCGGATTGCCACAGGGCGCTATCCAATGGATTCAGACCAACCCGTGGGGATCCTGGCTCGCTGATGCCTTCTGTTGCCAGCAGACCCAGGGTCAGGACCGATTCTGCGGTGCTGCCCGGGCGGACAGGTATCGAGCGTTCGAAGGTGATTTGCCCTTCGGTCAGGGTGCCTGTCTTGTCGGTAACCAGTACGTCCATGTCGCCCAGATCTTCGATGCACACCAGACGCTTGACCAGCACGCGGTGGCGGGCGAGTTCCCTGGTGCCGGAAGCAAGGCACGTGCTGACCACTGCCGGCAGGAGCTGGGGGGTGATGCCGACGGCTATTGCCAAGGAGAACAGCAGTGCCTCAATCAACGGCCGTGCCAGCAGGAGATTCGTGATGAAGATCAGGCCGGTCAGGGCGAAGGCTACTTGCATGAGCAGGAAGGAGAAGCGGCTTAAGCCCTTTTGGAATTCCGTCTGGGGCTGCCGGGTTCCCAGGCCTGTTGCTATCCGTCCAAACTCGGCCCGGGAGCCCGTGGCGACGACGACTCCGGTGCCCCTGCCAGCGGAGACCACTGTTCCCATAAACACGCATCCCGGACTTCCGCCGGCGCCATCATGGCCGGCAACGACGGCGGCATCCTTGTCTGCCGGCAGGGATTCGCCCCTCAGTATGCTCTCATCACATTGAAGGTCCTCGCTGCTCAGGAGTCTGACGTCGGCGGGGACCACCGCCCCGAGCGTCAGGAGCACGACGTCACCGGGAACGAGATCAACCACATGGGCCATGGTCCTCTCGCCGTCCCGCAAAGCGACGACGCTGTGCGTGACGCGTGAATGAAGCGCCTCAGCAGCCCGTTCGGCGCGGAACTCACTGCTGAAGCCTAAAAGGATGCTCAGGAGAAGGATGACACCAATCACGACCGCGTTGGCGGGATCACCCAAAAAGACCGAGAGCACTGCGGTGATGATGAGCAGGATCAGGATGGCGCTCCGAAGCTGCCGGGCCAAAACCATCCACGGGCTGGCGCGGTGGGTGCGGATGGCGTTCGGGCCACTAACGTCCCGACGGCGGCTGGCTTCCAGCGTTGTCAGCCCTGTAGGCCCGGACTTCAGCCGCTTGAGCAACTGCTCGCCTGTCATTCCCGCAGCATCGGAGACGGTAATTTCCGGAACGGACGCCGCAGGGGGTGTCCGAAGTAACTCCACAAGTGCTCCTTCCAGCCGCGGCCGGCAGCCCGGCACCGTTCCCGCGCCCCCGTCAAAGCCATTCTCGGGTGCGGCCATGTCGACAGCCAAGGGCCCAATGGCTCTACGCCAGCTCTTCCGGACTCTGCCACTGTGAAACCAGACAAGTCCACCTACCGGAAAATGCGCGCGTCCCGGCGGGCCAAGGCAGAAGAGGCAACACCTATGGAAACAGCAACGATCCTCCCTGAAACTGAGGAAGAGGACTTCGGACCCCTGGACCGCTACTGGTCCGCAGCAAATTACCTCACCGTGGCCCAGATCTACCTACAGGAAAACCCGCTGCTCCGGGAACCGCTGCTGCCGGCCCACATCAAGCCCCGGCTTCTGGGACATTGGGGCACGAGTCCCGGCATGTCCTTGATTTATGCCCACCTGAACCGGCTGATCAGACGCACCTCGGCAAAGGTCCTGTTCGTTGCCGGCCCCGGCCATGGGGGTCCCGCGGTCCTCGCCAACGTTTACCTCGAGGGCACGTACTCGCAGATATACCCGAAAGTGGGGATGGATCTTGCAGGGCTCCGGCAGCTGGTGCGGCAATTCTCCACGCCCGGCGGCGTCGCGAGCCACGTCGGCCCGACCACTCCCGGTTCCATCCACGAAGGTGGTGAGCTTGGCTATTCCCTGATGCACGCCACCGGAGCGGCGATGGACAACCCCGGGCTGATGGTCGCCTGCGTCATCGGTGACGGGGAGGCCGAGACCGGGCCGCTGGAAGCATCCTGGAAGGCACCGTCATTCCTCAACCCGGCACGCGACGGCGCCGTGCTGTCGATCCTGCATCTGAACGGGTACAAGATCTCCGGCCCGACCGTGCTCGGCCGTCATTCCGACAAAGACGTCGAAGGGCTGCTGAGGGCCCATGGATGGGAGCCTGCGACTGTTTCGGGCGACGATCCCATGCGCGTCCACCGGGCTCTCGCGGCGGCGATGGACGCAGCCTACGCCGACATCCGTAAACTGCAATCCCTGGCGCCCAGCCAGGGCGTGCACGGTCCAGCACGATGGCCAGCCATTATCCTGCGCACCCCTAAAGGCTGGACCGGGCCGGCCGCAGTTGACGGCCTCCCCGTGGAAGGAACCTTCCGGTCCCACCAAGTGCCCCTGCCAGGCGTCAGGGAGAACCCCGAACACCTGGCCCAGCTGGAGGCCTGGATGCGCTCCTACCAACCCGAAACACTTTTCGACAGCACCGGGCGGCTCGTTCCCGAGCTGGCCGCACTTGCCCCGGAAGCCGGTCTGCGCATGGGTACATCCCATGACAGCCGGGGCGGCGCCGGGACAGCACTGGAAATCCCCGAGCTGAAAAAGTACGCCGTCCCGACATCGCCCCGAGCAGCAATCATCCACGAGACCACCCGGCCGCTGGGTGAACTGCTCCGCGACATCTACGCTGCCACGGACACCGACCCACGCTTCCGGCTCTTCTGCCCGGACGAAACCACCAGCAACAGGCTCGGGGCAGTCTTTGAGGCCACCGACCGGTGCCTTCTGGAACCCGCCAGGGAAGGGAAAGACGCCGACTTCGGTGACCACGTCTCACCCGCCGGCCGGGTCATGGAAGTCCTCTCCGAGCATCTGTGCCAGGGGTGGCTCGAGGGATACCTCCTCACCGGCCGGCACGGTCTCTTCGCCAGCTACGAGGCCTTCGCTATGGTCAGCGCCTCCATGACCGTCCAACACGCCAAGTGGCTGCAGCACGCCCGCGAGCTCAAATGGCGCCAGCCGGTTCCAAGCCTGAACATCCTGCTGACCTCCACCTGCTGGCGCAATGACCACAACGGATTCAGCCACCAAGGCCCAGGCCTGATCGACACAGTCCTGTCCCTCTCAGGCACCGTTATCCGGGTCTACCTGCCCCCGGACGCAAACACCCTGCTGGTCACCGCCGAACATGTCCTGCGCAGCAGGGACTACGTCAACCTGGTCGTCGTGGACAAACAGCCGCACCCGCAATACCTCACGCTCGAGGAAGCCAGGCAGCACGCCTCGGCAGGGGCCTCCATCTGGCACTGGGCCGGCAACGAGGAGCATGCCGACGCTGCACCCGATGTCATCATGGCCTGCGCCGGGGACGTCCCCACCCAAGAGACCCTTGCCGCATCTTGGTTGCTGCAAAGACACCTACCCGACCTAGTGGTTCGTGTCATCAACGTCATGGATGCCATGGTCCTGCCTCCGCGGGACGCCCATCCCCACGGACTGTCCGAGGAAAAGTTCAAGGAGCTGTTCACAGCCGACACGGAAGTGATCATGGCCTGGCACGGCTATGCGCGCGCCCTCCACCAACTCCTTCACGGACGGCCCCGCCCGGAACGTTTCCACGTCCGCGGCTACAACGAACAGGGAACCACCCCCACCCCCTTTGACATGGTCGTCCTGAACAAAATGAGCCGCTACCACCTGGTTCTGGAGACACTGCGGCGCATCCACCGGCAGGTCCCCGGCGCCGATGAGCTCGTCGACTTCTGCCGCAGACAGCTGGACGCGCATGCGCTCTACATCCGGGAGCACTTCGAAGACCTCCCGGAGATCCGGGACTGGCTCTGGACACCGCCCAAACCACCGGTCGGCGTTTTACCGTTTCCCGGCAGCTGAGTTAGTGGAATGAGCTGGACAGGCCGACAAGGACCGGAACGGACTGAGCGCTAGTGCGGAACGGTACCTGCGGGCACGTTCCCAGGCGCTGCCCCGGCGCGGCGAATGACGTCTCAGTGTCCCGTTAGGTCCACGACGGGCGCAGAGGGCGCGTTGTTCTTCACTGATTCAAGGTTCGCGAGGGCCTCTTCCTTGCTGCAGTACGCCTCGCTGGTGACAACAACCTCGTCATTTCCTCCCTTGATTCTGAACCTGAAGAATCCCGCGTTGTCCGTGTAGACCTCAATGGTGGCTTTCATTCGAGTGTCCTTTGCCGCTCCGTTGGGGTCGGGCTGTCTTGCTTCGCCAATTCTGTTGCCGTCAGGATTCAGCGGATCCGCAAATCTTGCCAGTGCCTAAAGTCACGGCGCGGGTAAGGTCACGGTGCCGCCGGATTGGGGGTGATGGAGGACTTTGCAACTGGCCCAGTTCGGGAGCACGTCCCGAAGAACAAGAAGCGACAAAGACATGAAGTGGCAAGACGGGGGAGGGGCCGTAGCTCGCTGACACAAGGCCCGGGGACTTTGGACTCTGCCGGGGCGGCTGGTTTCCGGTCAGAATCTGCCTGTGGGGGTGTTGGTGGGGCTACACAATTAGCCCCGGTGATGTGCCACAAATACATAGTTGTCCGTTGTAGGGCAGGAGGCCAGGATGTGCGGGTTCCAGATGGTGGCAGATGTTGTCCCGGAGCCGGGGATCTATGTGGGGTGGGGAGATTTACTGATTCAGCTGGGCAACCTGGTGGTCATAGTGATGATGCTCGTTTTGTTCGTTCTGGCCCTAATATTGCCGTTTCCCGGCGGGAGGGGCCGGAAATGAGCTCCGAGGTCGGCCCGGTCGAACAAATGCAGCGTTTCTCGACGTGGACGGGCAGGGCCCGTGGATGGTTACTGGATCGTCTTCCACCGGAGAAGTTTATGCCTGAAGACCAGCCAATCTATGTCTCTTCTTGGATCTATGTCTTCGGCATGGGGGCGATCACGTCCCTCGTCTACACCCTGATCTCAGGCTGGGTCCTGGCCTTGAACGGACCCGCCTGGTACCACGTCTCGGAAGTGGGCCACTTCATCAACAGCACCCATTTGTGGAGCGTCGAGCTCTTTTTCATGTTCATGGTCGTCCATCTATGGGGCAAGTTCTGGATGGCCGCTTGGCGTGGCGGGCGGGTGCTGACCTGGATCACGGGAATGCTGGCATTTGTTGCCTCGATCGTAACGGCGTTTACCGGATACCTGGTGCAAACAAACTTTGATTCGCAGTGGATTGCGTTCCAAGCCAAAGATGCGCTCAACGCGGTGGGCGTGGGGGCATGGTTCAACGTGGCCGACGTGGGGCAGGTCTTGATGTGGCATATCACCCTGCTGCCGTTGGCCCTCGGGGTCGTGGTGGTCCTGCATGTGGTGCTGGTCCGCGTACACGGAGTGGCGCCACCCCTGGACGCCAGCGAGGACGATGCCCAGCTTACGGACGCCCATCCTCGGGACAGGTCGCCCGTCAATGGGGCGGAAGAAACACGGCCATGAACCCACGGAACAAACAAGAGCTTTCCCGTCGGCGCGAGGACATTGCACGCAGCGCTTGGCATGGCAGGGTGCGGGAGTACGACCTTTTCAAGGAACTCACAGTCGGCATGGTCGTCGTCGGAATCCTCGTTCTTGGGCTTTCGGCCTTCGTGGGCTCCCCGGACGCACCCAGCGTCAGGCTCAAATCGTGGGCGACCGCAGCCCCGTTTGACTTTGTGGCGACCGCGGCTGCCGAGCTGGCAGGGAGTAGTGACACTGCCGGATACGGGCCGCCGTACAACACAACACCGGACGCCACACAAAAACTTGGCCCCATCGACCTACAAGGCCTCTCCGGGGCGCGCCTTCCCATCGATACCGCCAAGGAATTCGCCATCGATCCGCTGCGGTCCCTGCCTTCGCCGCCCGCGGCAGTCGCAGACTGGGCAGCCGCCCCGGACACTCGGCGTAGCCGGTGGGCCAGCGCCTACACGGATGCGCTGGACAAAGCCCCGGACAACGACCCCGCGAAGGTGGCCGCAGGCGATTACGGTCCCGTGCCTGCATTGGCCAGCGCGCTACTAAAGATGGCCCAACAAGGCGCCCTTGACCCCGTACTGACAAGCAAAGGGACCTTTTACAACGCCAACTACACGGCCAGCATCCTCTTCCTCGGGGACGGGAAGTATTTCCCTGCGCTAGCGGATGCCCAGCACCTGACCGGTGACCAATGGGGAATGATGAACGAGACCGGCAACTATCCCGGCCAGTCCTGGCTGTGGCTGTTCTCCCTGCTCTACCAAGTGGAACCATATAAGTCCTCACCCGACGCCGACATCCTGGCGGTTTTCACCATGGTCATCCTGACGCTTCTGCTGACGCTGGTCCCGTTCATCCCCGGTCTGAGGTCACTGCCGCGCTGGATTCCGGTTCACCGGCTGATCTGGAAGGACTACTACCGGCACCGCTGACGCGGTCACCTGTTTCGGTGCCGTACGGCCCGTGCGGTCCGCTTCGGGCTTAGATCATCCCCTTGGTGGCCGGCGAACCACATAGCACGGGGCGCGTGTTTGCAGGGCGGTGTGGCCGTTGAGCCCATGGTGCGATGGACGAGGCCGTGGCCTCTGATACCGGCCATGACCGGCAGGCGTCCTTGGCATCCTCCAGGAGTGAACCGGGGACTATGTTAATGGCGTGCTTGTCTGTCGAGAGTTCCAGGACGGCTATTGCAGCGATGGCGGTGCGCGCCAAGGAATTGAGAAGTTTCTGAACCTCTTGTGCCCCCGGTCACGGCCCGGCCCTTACGGTTTGCGCCTGAGGGCATCGAGGCGGGCCTTGTACTCGGCCTCGTCGATCTCCCCGCGGGCGAATCGCTGGCTGAGGATCCGCGCCGGGTCATCGTGCCCGTGGCCCGGCGGGTAGTACCAGCTTCCGCCCCAGCCGGTTCTGGTTCCGCGGACCAGGAAGACAATGAGCAGGGCTATACCTCCCCAGAGCAGGAACATCATGATGCCCATGACCACCCAGCCCCCGACGCCCCAATCACCGTAGCCGTACATCATGTCGTTCTCCTCCGCTCACAACACAGTTTCTGCCTCGGCCACGCCATGAGACAGGGCCTTTGGACCCGGCCGCCGACCGATGGGCACTGCCCCAACGTGCGCAACCCGGCGGAGACCTGGAGTGGGCCCCACGGCCCCGACAGAACTGGGCGGCCCACCGTTTCAACCTTCGTTTTCAGCACCGGAACGGCCATTCCACGCTCTGTCCCAGAGTCGCATCCGCGCCGCGTGAGGCACAGCGGTACAGCCACAATCCTTGTCGCTGCCGCGGCAGCGCTCCTGCTGACCGCAGCATCCCTGCTCGCGCTGGCCCTCTTCAGCGCACCCAGAGCGGTCCGCCCCGTGCGAACAACGGCCTGCAGCGTCCCGGCACTTCCCGGCACCACGGTCCGGGCAACCGAGACAGACATGGGCATGGGTATGATGGGCCCACCAATGACGCACGGAGCCATGCTGCCTGGATACCCAGGACTTCGCGGTGCCCGTCGGCGTTGACGCCGGTGGCAACCATGGCATGGACGTTGACCACGCGCCCGCCTTCGCGGACCTTCAGGACCAGGGCGTCGGCGGCCACGAACGTGTACGGGCCGGCATCCAGCGGCCGGCTGCGGAACGCCTCGACCTGGGCATCGAGGTCGGCGGCCATGACCGAGACCTGGGACTTCGATAGCCGGGTGATGCCCAGGGTCTCGACGAGCTTCTCCATCCGCCTGGTGGAGACCCCGGGCAGGTAACAGGTCGCGACCACGGTCGTCAGGGCTGCTTCGGCCCGGCGGCGGCGCTCCAGCAGCCAGTCCGGGAAGTAGGTTCGGGGAGTTGCTGCGGACCTCGGAACGGGTACCGTAATCGGCGCCGTAGACCGCATACGCTTCGGCGCTGCTAAGCGCGTTGATGAACGTGGTCAGCATGGATCGCATGAGATCCGGGGAGGCCTGCTCGCGTTGCTCGGACAGGAAACGGGCAGGATCGATAACATGGGGTGCGGTCATCGCGTGGAAACTCCTTGAGCGAAGACTTTCGTCGGTCTTTCCAAGAATCACGCGATGGCCGCCTCACGTCCGGGAACAACACGCCCGGGGCCGGGCCGTTACACCACGCTAATGGGCACTACCACTTACTCATCTAGCCTCGAGTCCGTAGTGTTTGTGCGGGCTTTCCTGCTCCGCGGGATACAAGCACCAACGACTTCCTTGCAGATTACAGCCACGTGTGCCCTTCCCTGGGCGCTTGAGATCGAAGGGTTTCGTCCGCACCCCACATGTCTGGCCTTGCCGGCCGGCGTGGTCCTGCTTCCAGCAGTGCATGCTGGGGGAGCCCGGTCCCCGGGGTGCAGCGTTGTTGGTGGCGAGGGCTTTCCGGAATTCAAGGTTCTGGCCCGCGCTGCATTGTCCCGGGACCTCTCTCAACGTGGGGGACCAAGAGGACAGGATCGACCAGCGGCAGCTCACCATCTGCTGTTGCTTCTGCCGGCCAGTCAAAGATCAGAGTGGTGACTTCTGGCCCTGTCGTGGGCTCGTGGAAAGCGGAAACCTAGGGAAATCAGGTGTGCTTTGGCTGCGGTGCAAACGCCAACAACAGTATGGAGGTCTGCGTTATGGAAACTGATGAGCGTCCCGGGACGGTCCTGTCCGACGAGGAGTCATGGGAGGTCCTTCAGCGTTGCGGCTACGGCCGCCTGGCCGTATGCGTCGCGGGAAAGCCTGATATCTACCCCATCAATTTCCTGAGCCATAACGGCGTTCTGATCATGAGGACAAACCCGGGCACCAAACTGGCCGGGCTTGTGGTGAACCGGCAGGTGGCCTTTGAAGTGGATGAGGTCACCGAGGCAGAGGCGTGGAGCGTAGTGCTGGAAGGTACAGCCCGGGTCATCGAGTCCCAGACGGAAATTGACGAACTGGACAAGCTCCCGTTACAGCCCTGGATTCCGACGCGCAAATACACCTATGTGGAAATCACACCGACACGACTGCACGGCCGGCACTTTGAACTGGGACCTGAACCCGAGCGGTATTAAAAACCGGGGCACCTGCACAACGGGGCTACCTGCAGCCAAGGGGGTTGGCGAAGGATCATTGCCCGGGTCCCGGCCACCGAAGAACTATTCCAGTCCGGCCCGGGTCGTGTCGTCCAGGGATGTCTGCCACGTCATTGCGGTCATATCGAAGCGTCGTCCCGTTACAGAGTGGGGAACCACACGGATCAGGTGCTCCTTTCCCACTCCCTGCCAGGGAAACAGCGCCCGCCGGACCTCGTCCAGAGCAGGTCCTCCAGCGCCGGCTTCTTCGGCGTTGCCTTTGACCACAACACTCCAGGCTATGCCGAACTCGGCACTAACCGAGTCGGCTTCCAGGGCTACGACGGCATCGGCTTCAATCGCCCGCTGTTTCGTTCCGCTACCGGTACGAAACACGAGTGTCTGGTTGTGCACGGCGAAGTTCACGGGGAAGACGTCAGGGTGGCCGTCCACGATTACCGCGAGCCGTCCAACCCCTGTTTCGCCAAGCAGCCTCCAGCACTCTTCGGCGTCGAGAACTTCTGCTTCAGGCACTATGTTCCTGTCTTTCATGCGGTGATCCTACGGCGGCCCAGTGCTCCCGGGCAGGGTCCAAAGACCCGCCCTCATGCCTCCGGCAGCGGCGTGAACACGCGACGCGGAGCTCTCAGGCACAGAATGCGTTGGCCTTGCCTCCCTCTGTCAGCCCATAGCCAACCGGTGGAGTGGGCGTAATTCCCTGTGACGGCCGGTGGCCAACTGCAATGAACTGTCCGCCTGCCGGTGGCGGAGGTGCGAGCAGAGGCGCTTGCGTCAGCTGCCCGGGCGGGTTTCAGGGTAAGTCGGGGTGGCGCGCTATCAATACCGGGCATTTGGCATGGTGGAGCACCGCGGGGGCAGTCGAGCCGACGGTGCCCCGGACAAGCCCCTGTCCCTTAGTTCCGACGACGATGAGCGCCGTTTCCTCAGCGGCGTTCAGGAGTCCGCGGGGGACAGAGGTGTCCTGGGTGAGTTCCTGTTCCACTGTTGCCTCCGGCGCCATTGCCCTGGCACGGTCTGCGGCTGCCCGCAGTGTCTGCTCTGCCGTCTCCCGCTCTCCGACCAAGGCGACGCCGGGCCTTCCCACACCGAAGTGTGTTTTGAGGACATGGACCACGCGAACGGCCTTCCCGGCGGCCGTTGCCGCGCGGCATGCCTCGCGGAGGGCTTCAGAAGAACCTGAGGAGTCGACGCCGACGACGACGGGACCATCGGGATGCTCATCGGAGCGGATGACGGCGACGGGGCAACTGGCGGTTGCTGCAAGCTCCAGGCTGACCGAGCCCACCAGGAGGCCCATGAAGCCACCGATTCCGCGGCTTCCAACTACCAGCAGCGCTGTCCCGACGGAGGCCTGCCTGAGGTTATCTGCAGGCCAGCCGTAGCCCAGGACGGACCGGACCTCCAGTCCCGGGGCTGCCTCGGTTGCGTGTGCCAGGCCTTCGTCGCGGACCGCCTCGGCGTAGTGCTGCAGCCCGCCGTCGGGGATGCCTTCCACCGGACCGAGGTCGTGGGTCAGCAGCGGCCATAAGGAGCAATGGACGACATGCAGGACGCACTTGCGCAGCTGTGCCTGCGTCGCCGCCCACCGTGCGGCCCGGCCGGCTTCGACGGAACCGTCGTAGCCGACGACGACGCTGTCAGGGCTGGTCATGTCCGGGCCCCGGGCTCGGGGGCTCTGCGGGCTGGGTGGCGGCGGGCATTTCGGTGGGCACCCAGGTTCCGTGGGCGATCAGGACGGTGGATTGCGAATGTTCGGCCACAGTGGCGCTCACGGATCCCAGGAGCAGGCCTTCAAACCCGCCATGGCCGCGGCTGCCGAGGATCAGGAGCCGTGCCCGCCGGCTCTCTTCGACGAGCACTTTCGCGGCAGGGCCTTGCCGGATCAGCATTTCCAAGCCCTCCGGGGTTGCAGGGCCGAACACTTTGACCACTGCATCTGCGCAGATGCTCCGGGCCTCCTCGTCCGGGCGCCAGACGACGGGGGTAAACGTGCCGAAGGCGATTTGGAACTGCCAGGCGGTCACCGCCCTGATGTGGGCCTTCAGAGGGGGAGCGAGGGCGGCGGCCCACCGCAGGGCGATCAGGGACGAAGGACTTCCATCGACCCCAACGACTATCACCGGCGGCGGGATCTGCTGGTCCATCATCGCCCAATCCTGTCGCGGCCGGGCGGCCGGGCGTAGGGCCGAAGGTCCCTGCGGCGGCCTGGGTGCCGCATGCCGGTCCAGGTCCGGTGCGTCCCGTCGCCCGCCGGGCTTGGGAGGAAGAAAGGGGATCCGGGTCCTTGTGCCCTATGCCCTGTTCCGGACGGGGTGAACGATGGACTCCGCAGCCTTATGCTGCCCGGCCGGCAACCGGGTGAAATGGCACGGAGGAGAAGGCGATGGGTGCACGCCAGGTGGTGTGGTTTGCTGACGTGGGTGTGGGGGACGTCCGCGAGGTCGGCGGGAAGAACGCCTCGCTAGGGGAGATGACACGGTCCCTCCGCCCCGAGGGTGTCCGGGTTCCCGACGGTTTTGCCACCACCGCTGCCGCGTTCCGGGAGTTCATCGATGCCAACGGCATCGGGGCCGCTCTTGGTGAGGACATCGGGCGGTACCGTGCCGGGAGTCAATCGCTGAGGGCCACTGGGGCGAGACTGAGGGAACGTATTCTTGCCGGCGTCTTTCCGGAAGGATTCGCTGCCTCTGTCCGGGAGGCCTACCGTGACCTGGGGCGACGGGGCGGTGTCGTGGATCTGCCGGTGGCGGTGCGCAGCAGCGCCACGGCCGAGGACCTGCCTGATGCCAGTTTTGCCGGGCAGCAGGAGAGCTTCCTGAACATAGTGGGTGAGGCGGCGCTGCTTGATGCCTGCCGTAGATGCTTCGCGTCGCTGTTCACTGACCGGGCCATCACCTACCGCGAGCTTAAGGGGTTTGACCATCTGCAGGTGGCGCTCTCCGTCGGGGTCCAGCAGATGGTCCGCTCCGATATTGGTGCTTCAGGGGTGATGTTCTCGATCGACACTGACTCCGGGTTTCCTCGGGCGACGGTGATCAGCGCCGCGTGGGGTTTGGGCGAGACCGTGGTGCAGGGAAGCGTGGACCCGGACAAATACGTCGTCTTCAAGCCCCTGCTGGCGCAGGAGTCCCTGGTGCCCATCATTGAAAAGAGCACCGGCTCCAAAGCCCGGAAACTGGTCTACGGTGACGGCCGCGCGGGCGACGCCCGGACGAAAACGGTTGAAACCTCGCCACAGGAACAGCGGTCCCTTGTCCTCAGCGACCCCGAGATCATCCGCCTGGCGCGGTGGTCCGTGCTCGTTGAGGAGCATTACCGGTGCCCGATGGACATGGAATGGGCCAAGGACGGCCCGACAGGGGAGCTTTTCCTGGTTCAGGCCCGGCCGGAAACAGTTCAGGCCCGGAAGAGCAGCACCCGGTTCACGGTCCAGCGCCTTCTGGGCACGGGCGCACTCCTGGCAACCGGGTCCGCCATTGGGGACGCAGTAGCCCACGGCGACGCCTGCGTGATCAGGAGCACCGCGGATATCGGCCGGTTCCGTGACGGGGCGGTACTGGTTACGGAAATGACAGATCCCGACTGGGTCCCGGTGATGCAGCGGGCCGCAGCCATCGTCACGGACCACGGCGGTCCGACCAGCCACGCCGCCATTGTCAGCCGGGAGCTCGGAGTACCGGCCGTGGTTGGCACCGGCACCGCCACCTCTGTCCTCACGGAGGGTGCCCCGTTGACCGTCTCCTGCGCCGAAGGCGAGGAAGGCCATGTCTATGAGGGGACCGTGCCCTACGAGACTTCCGAAGTCGATCTGGGGCGCCTGCCCAGGACGCGCACGGCCATCATGGTCAACGTCGCCACCCCGGCCGCGGCCTTTCGCTGGTGGCGGCTGCCCGCTGACGGGGTGGGCCTGGCGCGGATGGAATTCATCATCGCCAACCTCATCCGGGTCCATCCCATGGCACTGGTCCATCCCGAACTTGTCACTGTCGATCGGGAGCGGGAAACGATCCGGGAGCTATGCCGCGGTTACCGTACCCCACAGGACTATTTCGTGGAGACCCTGGCCCTGGGTATCGCCAAGATAGCGGCGGCCTATCATCCGGCTCCGGTGATTGTCAGGCTGAGTGATTTCAAGTCGAACGAATACGCTCACCTGCTGGGCGGGGAGTCGTTTGAACGGACCGAGGAAAACCCGATGATTGGCCTGCGCGGCGCCTCACGGTACTACCACGAACGCTACAGGGAGGGGTTCTCTCTGGAGTGCCGGGCCCTCAAACGGGTCCGGGAAACCATGGGTTTCACCAACGTGATCGTCATGGTCCCGTTTTGCCGCACACCGGCCGAGGCTGACCTTGTCCTGCAGGCCATGGCAGGCAACGGGCTGGCCCGCGGGCAGGAGCAGCTGCAGGTCTACATGATGTGCGAGATCCCGTCCAATGTGATCCTGGCTGAACAGTTCGCGCAGCGCTTTGACGGTTTCTCCATCGGCTCCAACGACCTGACCCAACTCGTCCTCGGCGTCGACAGGGACGCAGAAGACCTCGCCGGCCTGTTTGACGAACGCAACGAAGCGGTCACCTCCATGATCGGGGAGGTCATCGGCAAGGCCCACACCGCCGGCATCAAGATCGGTCTCTGCGGACAGGGGCCCAGTAATCATCCGGATTTCGCCGCGTTCCTCGTCCGGTCAGGCATCGATTCGATATCGTTGAACCCGGACAGCTTCCTGCGCACCGTGGAGGTCATCGCCCGGGCAGAGGCCTCGGCGTAAGCCCGGCACCCCCTCCCCGGAAGGTGCCGCCGCTCATCTCCGGCAGGTCCGTCAGCAGAGGGCCCGTCGACCGGCAGGAGCACGCAAAGACCGCGGCGCTAGCGGGGCGCAGCAACCCTGGCTGGTTTAGCTACCCGGCTCTTGCGGCGTCTGAGATCCGGGTCCCGGGCCGGCTTCAGGCTCATCCCCGACGATCAGAACCGGGCAGTGGGCATGGGCGCTGCATGCGGCGCTGACCGATCCGATGAACTGCCCCAGAAGGCCTCCGTGGCCTCGCCTGCCCAGGACGAGGAGCTGCGCATGCCGGCTCTCTTCGACCAGCACCTTCGCCGGTGATCCTGGCTTCACCGACACCGCCAGGTCCGCGGGCCGGTCCGCGCCGTAGGCCCGCTCGATGGCCTGATCCACCAGTTGCCTGGCGACGGTCTCCAGCTGTTCCGGTGCCTCCAGGTTGCCCGGCGGCAGGCGGGAGGGAAGATAGAAATCAGACCATCCCAGACAGGTGATGACTTCGACGGGGGCGTTGAGCGCCGAGGCCATCCGGCCTGCGAGCTGCAGCGCGGCGGGGGAGTACTCCGAGCCGTCAATACCGACAACGATGCGCTGGTTGTTGTTCATAGGACCTACCCTTCCCCCGGCCGGTGTGCCGGTCTAGGGCCGAAGGTCACCGCAGAACCCTTCCACGTGCCCCCTGCGGTCGCGCACAGGTCGAAGGCCCCTGTTGCCAACGACTGCAAGGGGTGTAGCACTGTACGCATCAGGGTCGGCCCGCAAAGGCGGGCCATGGCCGGATGGAAGGAGCGGCATCCAGTGACAGGCCACACCGTCCCACAAGCACCTCCGGCAGCAGCGCTGTCTCCCTTCAAAGCGGTCATCTTTGACCTCGACGGGGTAGTGACAGACACAGCAGAAGTCCACGCGCTGGCCTGGAAAGAGCTTTTCGATGCGGTCCTCAGAGATCCCCGGGCCTCCGCGGCCCCTGCGGGTCCATTCACTGATGCCGATTACCTCCGGTTCGTGGACGGACGCCCCAGGGAGGAAGGGGTCCGGGTCTTCCTGCACTCCCGGGGAATCACCCTTCCCGACGGTCAGCCCTCCGATCCGCCGGGAACGTGGTCCGTCACGGGGCTGGCTGCCCGCAAGAACGAGATCTTCGCCCGCATGCTAGCAAAGGGCGGCGTCCGCGTCTTTCCGGGGACCGTGGACCTGCTGGGCCGGCTGCGGTCCGGAGGTGTTCTGGTGCTGTTGGTCACCTCGAGCCGCAACGCGCGGGCTGTGCTGGAGGCTGCGGGGCTGGCAGATGCCTTCGATCTTGTCGTGGACGGACAGGCCGCGGCGGATCTGAAACTGCCGGGCAAACCGGCCCMGGACGTGTTCCTGGAAGCAGCGGGCAGGGCTGGTGTTCCGGCGGGCCAGGCGGTCGTCATCGAAGACGCTGCCGCCGGAGTCCAGGCGGCACGCAGGGGCGGTTTCGGGTTGGTTGTGGGCATTGACCGGGCGGGTCAGAGGGCGGCACTGGAGGCCGCCGGAGCTGATATTGTCCTCAACGACGTCAGCGAGTTGGACCTTGGCCTGGTTCTCACGCATCCGTGGCTGCTGACGTACCAGGGGATGGACCCCGCCCATGAGGGCCACCGGGAGGCCCTGACCACCCTGGGCAACGGGTACATGGCGACCAGGGGGGCGTCCCCGGAGAGCTCCTCGGACGGCGTCCACTATCCGGGCACCTACCTTGCCGGGGTCTACAACAGGCTCACCAGCACAATCCGGGGACAGCGGAGCGAGGATGAGCACATGGTGAACGTTCCGAACTGGCTTCCGCTGGATCTGGCGCTGCAACCGGGCCGCTGGTGGTCCGTCGGGGGCCTGCGGCTGCGCAGTGAGACCCGCGAACTGGATATCCGGCGCGCGGTCCTGACCCGGCACGTCCTGCTGGCCGATGACGACGGCCGGGAACTGGCGGTCACACAGCGCCGCGTCGTCTCGGCGGCGCAGCAGCACGTGGCAGCCCTGGAAACCACGCTGACAGCGCGCGGGTGGAACGGCACCGTCACCGTCTGCCTCGGCATCGACGCCGGAGTCACCAACTCAAATGTCCCCTCCGAAGCACTCCTGGCACACCACCACCTGCGGATCCTGTCCCACGGAACAACGGGCCCGGACACCGACTGGGTCGAAACCGAAACCAGGAACAGCCACGTACGGATCGCCACCGTTGCACGCGTACTGGCTCCCGGAGCCCGGACAGAGAACCTCACCGTGGGAAAGAACGGCCGGGTGGAGCGGGAACTGGCCCTGGACCTGATCGACGGTGTTCCGGCCACGATCTGCAAGACGGCGGCCATCGTCTGTTCCAGGGACAAAGCGATCGCATCCCCGCTGGCGGGTGCCCTCGCGGTGCTGCAACGCACACCAGCCGGTTTCGACGAGGTCCTGGCGGCGCACGAGTCAGTCTGGCGACGATGGCTGGACACTTTCGCGCTGGACCTGGACAGCGACCACCAAACGCAACTGATCCTTCACCTGCATATCTTCCACCTGCTGCAGACCCTCACCCCGCACACCTCCGAACTCGATGCAGGCGTGCCCGCCCGGGGACTGCACGGGGAGGGCTACCGCGGGCACGTGTTCTGGGACGAGCTGTTCGTCCTGCCAGTCCTCACCTCACGGCTGCCGCATGTGGCCAGGTCGGTGCTGGACTACCGGTGGAACAGGCTCGATGCCGCCCGGGACGCGGCGGCGAAAGCCGGGCTGCGCGGGGCAATGTTCCCCTGGCAGAGCGCCAGCGACGGGCGCGAAGAGACCCCGCACTGGGTGTTCAACCCCCGTATCCAGGACTGGGCCGCAGACTACTCCGGACTCCAACGGCATTCCGGCCTCGCGGTCGCCTACAACACATGGCAGTACTTCGAAGCCACAGGAGACCGGACCTGGCTGGTTCACCGCGGATCGGAACTCATCGTCGAAATCGCCCGCCTGTTCGCGTCGCTGGCTGTCCCCGACCCCGGGACGGACCGCTTTCACATTCCCGGCATCATGGGACCGGACGAATACCACACCGGGTATCCAGGCAGGCCCGGGCAGGGTATCGACGACAACGCCTTCACCAACGTGATGGCCGCCTGGATCTTTTCCACCACCCTCCACCTGATCGGGTCGGTGCTGCAGGGGACGGAACGGCAGGACGTCACGGAGCGGCTGGCCATCCAGCCGGAGGAACTCACAGCCTGGGAGCACCTGAGCCAGCGGATGTATGTGCCGTTCCACGGCGACGGCCTGATCAGCCAGTTTGAAGGGTACGGCCGGCTCAAGGAGCTGGACTGGGACCACTACCGCAGGACCTACGGAAACATCGAACGGCTCGATCTGATCCTGGAGGCCGAGAAAGACAGCCCCAACCACTACATGCTCGCCAAACAGGCCGATGTGCTCATGCTGTTCTACCTGCTGGGCCAGGAGCAGCTGACCGCCCAGCTGGGCACCCTCGGCTATCCGGTCAGTCCAGGGGCCCTGGTCCGCACCGTCGATTTCTATCTGGCCCGGACGGCCCACGGGTCCACACTCAGCCGCATGGCCCACGCCTCGGTGCTGGCCGCCACAGACCCGGACCGGGCCTGGGAGACCTTCCGGCAAGCCCTCGACGCCGACTTGGATGACACCCAGGGCGGCACCACCCGCGCCGGTATCCACCTTGGCGCCATGGCAGGCAGTGTCGACACCGTCCAACGGACCTTCGCCGGCCTCCGGATGGCCGGTGAGGAACTGACCTTCAGCCCCCGCCTGCCCACCGGGCTGCGCAGCGTCCGGTTCACCGTCAACTACCGGGGGCAGCTGCTCTCCGTAGCCCTGGACCACTCCCGGCTGGCCCTGAGCACCGCCCCCGGCGCCGCAGCACCTGTCCGGGTGCGGATCGGGAGCACCAGGCTGCTGCTCGGTGCCGGACAATCACACAGTTTCCCGCTCAGCCCTCCACCGTGACCGAGGGTGCGCCCGGCCTTGGCCGTTTCAAGACCTTGTACAGGTAGTCCGCGACGAGGACCGCCGGTACCGCCAGCAGGGCCAGGGCCCATCCGGCCGGCGGCGGCGGTGCGTGCCCGAGCAGCCGGGCCACCGGCTCCGCCCCGAGAAACACGCCCAGGGCGGCGAGTTCAGCCAGGACCGCCCACACCAGCAGCCGGTTGGTCAGCCAGCCCAGGCGCCACGGGGGCCGGGTGGAGCTCCGGCAGGCGTAGGCGTTGGCCATCTGGCCAAGGACCACGGCGGTGAAGGCCGCACCGGAGGCCTGCAGGAGCAGGCCTGCAGCAGGGGCCGGGCTGCCGGCCGACCAGCCTGCCGCGGTCAGCACCGTCACGAAAGCAGCCATTTCGATAAATGCTTCGACGGGCCCCAGGAGTGCGAAGACGCGGATCATCAGTGCCCGGTCCATCAGGTGCCGCCGCTCGGGCGGGCGCCGCATGACGCCTCTGCCCGGCTGTTCGCCGCCCAGCGCCAGCGCCGGCAGCAGGTCGGTGCCGATATCCAGGAACAGGATCTGCAGCACGCCCAGGGCCAGGGGAAAGGACCCTCCGGACAGTGCCCAGATCACAAAGGGCGTCAGCTCGGCCACATTGTCGGTCAGGTGATAGGTGAGGAACCGGCGGATGTTCGCGTACGTCGCGCGTCCCTGTTCGATGGCTGCAACGATGGTGGCGAAATCATCGTCGAGCAGGACAAGGTCTGCGGCTTCCCTTGCGACATCGGTCCCGCCCAGGCCCATCGCTACGCCCACATCCGCTTCCTGCAGGGCGGGGCCGTCGTTGACGCCATCGCCTGTCATTGCCACCACGTGCCCGCGGCGTTGCAGCGCCTTCGCGACACGCAGTTTCTGCTCAGGGGAGACCCGGCTGACGACTACGCCGTCGTGGTCCAGTAGCGCACCGAGGGACTCGTCGTCCTCGGGCAGGTCCGACCCTTCAATGATCCGCCCGGGTCCGAGCAGCAAGCCCACTTCACGGGCAATGGCTGCCGCTGTGGAGGGGTGGTCTCCGGTGATCATGGCGACCCTGACGCCCGCCCCGCGTGCGGTTTGAAGGGCCGCCGCGACGGACGGGCGGGGCGGGTCGTGGAGGCCGATCAAGCCCAGCAGGGTCAGGTCCCGCTCGACCTCGTCCGCGCCCAGCGAGCCTGCTGCAACCCCCTTCACCTCGGCCGGGGAAAGGGAGCGGCCGGCGACGGCCAAAAGACGAAGCCCCTGGGTAGCCATCACCTGGATCTGCTGCTGAACCTCCAGAGAGCCGCCGGCAGCGGGCCCGGACATTCCGTGACCCTGGGCCCCCTCCGCCGTGCAGAGCGGCAGGACGGCCTCCGGCGCTCCCTTCATTGACAGGGCCGCTCCCACGATGACGGATTCACGCCGCCGGCCTGGGCTAAAGCCAAACCGGATCGTGCCCGTGCCTGTGCCCTGGGGTATTGCTTCCGTGGCCCCGGTGAGGCGGCGCATCAGCGCGTTCAGGGCGGCTTCCATGGGATCGCCTTCCGGGTACCAGTGCCCGTCACGCTGTGTGATGGTTCCGCGGGACGCTGCTGCAGCTGCGAGGCTGGTTCGGGCCGCCAGGGCCAATGTCTCCCCGTTCCCGGCGACGGCGGCCACCGGTTCATACCCGTCACCGGAGACCGTCACCGTGCCGAGGGCCGTCCAGACCTGCACTGCGCTCATCCTGTTCTGTGTGAGCGTTCCGGTCTTGTCGGTGCAGATGAACGTCGTTGCGCCCAGGGTCTCGACGGCCTGCAGGTGCCTGACCAGCGCCTTCCGGTGGGCCATCCGCTGGGCTCCCATCGCCAGGGACAGTGTCACCGTGGGCAGGAGGCCTTCGGGGATCAGCGCTACCGAGACCCCGATGGCGAACAGGAATGCCTGTTGCCATGAGATGCCGATGAGCGCTGACAGTGCGAAGAACGCAGCTCCTACCCCCAGGGCCAGGGCGGCGATGATGTGCACAATGCGCCGCAGCTCGGTGGTCAAGGGGCTTTGCGGGGGTTTCACGGCAGCGGTCAGGGCGGCAAGTTCTGCCAGCCGGGTCCGTTCCCCGGTGGCGGTGATGAGCCCCTCGGCCTCGCCGTTCACCAGGAACGTTCCCCCGGTTCCGGTGTCGGCCGGTTTTTTGGGGACGGGATCGCTTTCTCCTGTCAGCATGGATTCGTCCACGGTGCAGGTGTCCGTGTCCGTGAACCGGAGATCGGCCGGGATACGGTCTCCTGCTGCCAGGACAGCGAGGTCGCCGGGGACGAGGTCTGCAACGTCCACCCGGGCCAGGCGGCCGTCCCTGCGGACCGTCACCTTGGCCGGGAGCAGGGCGCGGAGCCTGGTCGCGGCGTGCTCTGCACGTTCTTCCTGGACGTAGGAGAACAGGCCGTTAATGAGGACCACTGCCACTACGGCGAACCCCAGTTGCGGCATGCCGGCCAGGAAAGCCAACGCGGCCGCGCCCCACAGCAGGGCGGCAAAAAAGTGGGTGAACTCCGCGATGAACCGCCGCCAGGCCGGAACGGATGCCGCCTCGGGGATCCGCTTCGGTCCCGTACTGGACAGCAGAGCCTGCGCCTGGCCGGTGCTGAGGCCCGCGGCCCCCGTCATGTCCTTCAATCCTGCCGGGGCGAGCCGCTGAGAAGGACCGCCGCTCCGGTGTAGCTGTCCCGGGACAGGTCCGCCAGTGCCCGGTGGGCTTCCTCCAGGGGGTAGGACACGGTGGTGCCGTGTAACGGAATGCGCCCGGCCAGGTCGAGGAACTCCTGGCCGTCCGCCCGGGTGTTGGCCGTTACGCTGCGCAGCTGCCGTTCCTGGAAGAGTTCTGTGTCGTAGTGCAGTGCAGGGATATCGCTCAGGTGGATCCCGGCAATGGCCAGCGTCCCACCGCGGTCCAAGGCGCGAAGAGCCGGCGGCACCAGCTCTCCTGCCGGCGCGAAGAGGATGGCGGAGTCCAACGGGACCGGTGGCACGTCCTCGGCTCCGCCGGCGAAGACCGCCCCCAGCTCAAGGGCCAGTTGTTGCGCTGCGGGCGACCGGGTCATCACGTAGAGGCTGGCGCCTTCGTACAATGCGATCTGCGCGGTCAGGTGGGCTGATCCGCCAAAGCCGTAGATGCCGAGTTTTCCGCCCCGCGGAAGGCTGGCCCGCCGCAGGGCGCGGTAGCCGATGATGCCCGAACACAGCAAGGGTGCCGCCTGTTCATCGGTGAACGTCTCCGGTATGCGATACGCGAAGTCCTCGTGCACGCACATCAGGTCGGCGTAACCGCCATCCCTGTCCCAGCCGTTGAACGAGGGCGACAGGCACAGGTTCTCGGCTCCCCGCCGGCAGAACCTGCACACCCCGCAGGTACCGGCCAGCCACGCCGCGCCCGCGCGTTCTCCCACCCGGAACCGGTGGCAGTCCGGGCCCGTGGCGATGACTTCACCGACGGCTTCGTGCCCTGGAATTCGCCCGGGTGAGCGCGGCGGGAGGTCTCCTTCTGCAAGATGCAGATCGGTGCGGCACACACCGCAGGCGTGTACCGACAGCAGAAGCTCACCCGGACCCGGCGTGGGATCGGGGCGCTCACCCCATCGGAGCGGGCCCGAGGCGACAGGACCGGGGGTCTGGACCCACCAGGCGCGCATAACCGTCTCCGTTCGGGGTTAGGCGGACCGCCGGCGGCAGGACGCCAGCCATCCTTTGGCATCCAGCATTGGCTGAACAGGTCGTTACGGACAGGGCCGAAAGCCCCGGTCACGGGGCCAGCCCATGCTGTGGCGCCGCGGACCGGGCCCGGTTGTTCTTCACGGCTGCAGCGTGGCCGGCGGGTTTCAGGGCCCGCAGTGCGTTCAGGATCGTGGCGAGATCCACGAGCTCCTGCAGCAGCGCCCCGGCCACTGCGGGGATGTAGCCGGCCGCGGCCATCACCATCAGGACGATACTCAGCCCTATTCCGACCCAGATGCTTTCAAGGGCTGTCCGGGTAGTCCGGCGGCCGATCTCCACGGCGAGGGCAGTCTTGGCCAGGTCATCCACCATAACAACAACATCGGCTGACTCGCTGGCGGCTGTTGAGCCTTTGGCGCCCATGGCAATGCCGACGTCGGCGGCGGCCAAGACCGGTGCGTCGTTGACTCCGTCGCCCACCATCATCACGGGACGGCCGGTCAGCGTTGTCACAGCCGTGACTTTGTCTGCCGGCAGGCAGCCGGCCTGAACCCGGGTGATTCCTGCTTCTGCAGCGATGTGCAGCGCAGTGGAGAGTGAATCTCCCGTCAGCAGCAGGCTTTCCTGTATGCCCAAGTCCCGCAGCCGCGCCAAGGTGGTGACGGCGTTGTCCCGCAGGGGATCGCTCATGATCAGCGTTCCGCTGAACCGTCCATCCACTGCGGCGTAGATCCCCAGCCACCCACCGGTCAGCTCTGCCTCCTCAAAACCTGAGCTGCCCAGCCTGATGAACGAGGGTTTTCCCACGGCGACACTGTGGCCGTCACACACCGCGCTCACGCCCTGGGTGGCATGTTCCTGGGCCGCATGCCCGGGCACGAGCTTGAGTCCTTGTGCGCGGGCAGCCTCAATGACCGATGCGGCCAGGACGTGGGAGGAATATTGTTCGGCGGACGCGGCGAGCTGCAGAAGGCGTGACGGTGTCATGCGGGCCGTTGCCGCCATTCTGATTTCGCTGAGGGCGGGCCTGCCCTGCGTCAGAGTGCCTGTCTTGTCAAAGACCGCTGTTTTGACCCGGGCGAGCCGTTCCAGTGTGCCGCCATTCTTCACAATGATGCCTGAGCGTGCCGCGCGGCTCATCCCGGCGAGGAAGGCCACCGGCGCGGCCAGCAGCAGGGGGCATGGCGTGGCGACCACCAGAACCTGGGCGAACCGTGCGGCGTCCTGGCTGAGGTACCAGGCGGCCCCGGCAAGCACGAACGCCAAGGCGGTGAACGGCACCGCGTACCTGTCGGCGAGCCTGACCACCGGTGCCCGGCTGGCCGAGGCTTCCTGCACCAGCATCAGGATGTGGTTGTATTGGGAATCTGCTGCGGCGGCGGAGGCCTGCATCCGGATCGCAGCATCGCCGTTCACCGATCCGCTCAGCAGCATGTCTCCGGCCTGACGGTCTACCGGCAGGCTTTCGCCGGTCAGTGCCGACTCGTCGAAGGCACCGGCAGCGGACAGCAGCCGTCCGTCCACGGGGACAACCTCTGACGGACGGACCACCAGCACGTCACCGGGGTAGACCTGGCCGACGGCGATATCCTGCAAACCGCCGTCGTCACCGGCGCGGTGGGCGATCTGCGGCGCCCTCTCAAGGAGGGACCGAAGTTCGTGGACCGCCCGCCCCTCGGCATAGTCCTCCAGCGTCTCGCCGCCGGCCAGCATCAGCACGATGATGAGTGAAGCTACGTACTCGCCCACGGCGACGGTGCTCAGGATCGCTGTCACTGCCAGCAGGTCGATGCCCCAGCGGCCACGAAGAATCTGCCTAACCATCGACGCAGCGCGGGAGGCCGCCGCAGCCAGGGCGTATACACTCGCCACCAGTTGGGCCGCGCCTTCCTGGCCGCCCGCCAAAAGCGCAGCGATGATGGCCCCTGACAGAAGAACGCCCACCAACAGGACGCGCTTGCCCAGCGTGCGCCCCAGAAGGTCCCAGCGGCCCGTCGGGTCCCGGCGGCGGACCACAGGGCGGCGGTGGCCGGGGTCAGAGAGCAATACCATCAGGGACCGTCCCGTCTCCGTGCCCGGTCCGGGACGCTTTACTCCAGCCCGGCGCGGGTGGCGTCATCGAGGGGACCCCACCACGTCAACGGCGGGGCGATCTTGAACCGCCGGCCAGTCACCGTGTCGGGAACGAGGCGGATGAAGTGGTCCTTACGGCCAGTCTCCCAAGGGAAGAGCAACAGCCCGACGGTATCCAGCACCTCCTGGGTCCGTTCCAGGGCACTGGCATGACCCTTGACGATGACGCTCCACGCGACGCCATCATCAGCGTTGACCCCATCGGCCTCCAACGCGACAGGCGGACCGGCCAGCGAAGCGGCGAGCTTCGTGCCGGCACCGGTACGGAAGACCAGCGTTCCGTGATCCACCTTATAGTTGAGCGGGAAAATATCGGGGTGGTCATTGACCCAGACGGCCAGCCGACCAACCGACACGCTCCGCAGCAGCTTCCAGCACTCGCTGCTGGACAGAACCTCGGCCTTGGGTGTTGATGCCTCATCGATCATGGCCCGACACTACGCCAGGCTTCTGGGGCCAGGACAGGGCATAAAGGCCTGATCCCCGACGCTTCCGTGGACGGCTCAGGGGCTGGGTGGCGGCTCGTGGGCCATGTGCACTGCGGCTTGGGTCCGTCGTTCAAAACCAAGTTTCGCAAGCAGTGACGAGACGTAGTTCTTGACTGTCTTCTCAGCCAAGGCCATGCGTTGGCCGATTTGCCGGTTGGTCAGCCCCTCGCAGACCAGGTCAAGGACCCTCCGCTCCTGGGGCGTCAGGGCCGCCACCCGGGGATCCACCGGCTCCGGTTGCGAAATTCCGCCAACAACCCGTGCCTTGAGGGCAGCATCAAACAAGGACTCTCCGCGGGCCGCGCGGTGAAGGGCGCCGAGGAGGTCCAGGCTGCGGATCTCCTTGAGCACGTACCCGCGTGCACCGGCGAGCACGGCCCCCCGGAGCGCCTGCCCGTCGTCGTAACTGGTCAAAATCAGGCAGTTCAGCGTCTCATCAATTGACCGGACGTCCCGGCAGACCTCGATCCCCGTACCGTCCGGCAGCCGGGCATCAAGGACCGAGACGTCCGGGTGCAGGGCAGGTATCAGCCGCACCGCTTCCGCCGCCGATCCTGACGCGCCCACGACGACAAACCCCTCGTCTTCGAGCAGGTTTTGCAGCCCCCGCCGGACCAGCTCATGGTCGTCCAATATGAACACCCGGGTCGGTTCAGGACGCGGCAGGGCAGGCGTGCCGGGCACTTGCACCGGGTTGTCCATGACCCCTCCTCCCAGTATCGGCGGAGCCGGCCCGACCGGCACCGGCGTGTACGCGTGCTCAATTCTTCGTGTGTTCAATTCTTGGGGAACGGAACTCAGGCCACAAGATCCCGCCATCACCCGTGCCGCTGAGGGCGGGTGACCAATGGCCCTATCCCGGCCGCCGGATCCGGCAGGACGCTGGTGCCAGGGACCGGATGTGGGAAGGAAGAGAGTCATCCATGGCGGGCACGGACAGTTCCAGGAAGATCGTGGTGGGTGTCGACGGTTCGGCGCCGTCGGTGGAGGCATTGCGGGAGGCCCAGCGGCTCGCGGTGCCGCTCGGGGCAGACGTTGAAGCCATTGGCTGTTGGGGATACCCGAACATGTACGACACCTACGTGGCCACGGGCATTGGAGGGTTTCCCGAACGCGCGGCGGAGATGCTGCAGGAGGCCCTGACGACGGCCTTCGGTCCGAAACGTCCCCGGAACGTACACACCAGACTCGTTGAGGGGCTTGCGCGGTCGGTTCTGGTCGAGGCCAGCAAGGATGCGGACATGCTGGTCGTCGGCAGGAGGGGACACGGAGGTTTCGCAGGCCTGCTGCTTGGGTCCGTGAGCTCCGCATGTCTCGCCCACGCCCACTGTCCGGTCCTCGTGGTCGCCGCCGTGCCCGACAGCAGCCGTTGACGCCGCCGCGCGGCGTGCTGCCCGTGCCAGGGAAGGTCAGGAGCCCAGGCTGCAGGGTGAGTCAAACCAGTTTCCCCAGGGAAGGGAGGACAGGAAGATGGACAGGATCGGGATCCTCACCAGCGGGGGGGACTGCCCCGGACTCAACGCCGTAATCCGGGGTGCGGTCCTGAAGGGGCTGGCGGCCCACGACCAGCAGTTCTTCGGTTTTCTGGACGGCTGGCGGGGAGTACTCGAGGGTGACGGTGTACCGCTTCCGCGGCACGCGGTCAGGGGCATCTCGAAGCAGGGCGGAACGATTCTTGGGACGTCCCGGACCAACCCGCTGCGTGACGGCGGACTTAGCGCCGTCACGGCGGCCATGGAGCGCCTCGAACTCGATGGACTCATAGCCGTCGGCGGGGAAGGGACCCTCGCTGCAGCGAAGGTACTCACCGACGCCGGCCTGCACATCATCGGCGTGCCCAAGACCATTGACAACGACCTCAACGCCACCGACTACACGTTCGGTTTCGACACCGCCGTGCAGATTGCGACCGAAGCGATCGACCGCCTCCGCACCACCGGCGAGTCACACCACAGGTGCATGATCGCTGAAGTGATGGGCCGCAATGCCGGCTGGATCGCCCTGGAGTCCGGTGTTGCCTCCGGTGCCCATGCCATTCTCATACCTGAACACAAGGTTCCGCTGCAGGACATTATCGGCTGGGTCAGGTCCGCCCGCAGCCGGGGCAGGGCACCTCTGGTCGTTGTCGCAGAAGCGTTCGTACCTGAGGGCAGACCGGCCCCTGTCCCCCTACGCGGCATAGACACGTTCGGCAGACCCCGGTTCGGCGGCATCAGCCTTGTCCTGGGGCGCGAAATCGAAGAACTGACAGGAATAGAGACCCGGGCTACCGTCCTCGGTCACATCCAGCGCGGCGGCGTGCCCACGGCGTTCGACCGGGTGCTCGCCACACGCTTGGGGATGGCCGCCGTCGATGCAGCAGCCCATGGGCTCTGGGGAACCATGGTCTCGCTCAGCGGCACCAACATCCTGACCGTGGACCTTGAACTGGCGCTGGGAACGCTCAAGACCGTACCCGAAGAGCGCTACCAGGAAGCGGCCGCCCTGTTCGGCTGAGCCGGCAGGGCAAAGGCCGCAGGAAGCGGAAAACTGATCACATTCTCGCTGAGCAACAGGGGAGGGAACGGAACATGCGCGTAGTGGAGGTTGTCGCCGGGGTTGATGACTCGGACGCCGGGCATAACGCTGCGGACTGGGCCGCGTCACGGGCAAACATTCTGGGGGTCCGGCTGAACATCGTCCGGGTTGTTCCCGGCCCCTGGGCGTTCAGACGGCCAGCCCAATACCGTGAGGCGATGGAAGGGGCGAGCGATCTTCTGCTGGCAGAAGCCTCCCGGCTGTCGGCCCAGAACCCGGACCTGGTGGTCGTCAGCACGCGTCGTACCGGGGAGACGCCCATTGTGCTGAGGCTGCTCTCCGAGACGGCCGAGACCGTCGTCGTTGGATCCGACCGTGCCCCCGACAGTCATGGCGAAGGCTTTGGCTCGGTCAGCTTCCAGACGGCCGTGAGCAGCCGCTGCCCTGTGGCAGTCGTTCCGGCAGCCGCCACAGCCGGGAAGTCAGGAGTTGTCGTGGGCGTCGACGGTTCCGGGGACTCAAGGGTCGCGTTGAAGTTCGCCGCGGCCGAAGCTGTGCGGACCGGCGAGGACCTGGTCGTACTTCATGTCGTTGCTGCCCCTGACGCCTCCGTGCCGCCCACCCAATCCGTGCAGGTCCGCGACGGGCAGAGCGGTGACGGCCACCTCCTGCTCTCCGTTGCCGCCGGTGAAGTCACGGAACTCTACCCTGGCCTTAACGTGCGTCAGTTGCTTGAACCGGGGGATTCACCCGCAGACGCCATTATCCGGGCCGCAGCGGATGCCCGGCTGCTGGTCATCGGGTGCAGGGGCGGCGGCAGCGCCAGGAAACTGGTTGGCGCCATTGCCGCGAAAGTCCTCCAGCACCTCCCGTGCCCCACCATTGTCACCCGGCCCGCTGCACCCGCGTCCGGACCGCCTCCGCACAGCATCCGGCGCACCTTCGAGCGATAGCACAGCGAAGGGCGTCGGACGGTCGCCATGGCGGGGAAAAAGGGGACCGGGCCCAACGCCCTGAAACGGGAACCTCAGCATACGGCCGCGACCATCACGACCGGCAACCGTCACCCAAACATATAAGGGCGCCACTCTGAAACCGGCCAGGCAACTGGGATGCTGGACAGGAACAGCTACTGGCCCGTCCGGCCGTCCGCGGAGGTTGTGCTGCGCGGCTGCCACCAGTGGGTGGGAGTACTCGTGACGACGAAGCGGCGTCCGGTGATTTCGCCGGGTGTGATCCGCACGAGCCGGTCCTTCACGCCTTCCTCCCAGGGGGAGGGCAGATGCTCCGGCACCGTACCGTCCGCGTTGAGGTCCACGATCTCGGCCTGGCCCTTGAGGACAACGCTCCAAGCGATTGTTCCGTAGGTGTTCAGCCCGTCCGCTTCCAGTGCGACGGCTCCTCCTCCGGCCAGCGCGTCGATTTTGGTACCCGGGCCTGTCCGGAAGATCACCGTTCCATCTTCGGGCAGGTAGTTCACGGGAAATATTTCCGGTGCGCCGTCGAGTATCACCGCCAGCCTGCCGACTGAAGCAGAGCGCAGGTGCTCCCAGCAGTCGTGGACACTGAGGACGTTCGATGCCTGGTCTGCGTTCAAACTACCCATGCTGCGACCATAGGTGCAACGGTGCCTTGCGCCTAGGGCTGAAGGTCCCTAACGGCCTCCGCCGGAATCCGGGACCGGACCGGACACTCTGCGCGCCGGTTCACGGCGGCGGCAGGGTGTGCTGTGCTGTAACGGCTGGGCTGGGCTGGGTTGGGCTGGGCTGGGCTGGGCTGTGCGGAGCGGGGACAGGAAAAACATTCAGGGATCCAGCACTCGTGCTCAAGCAACATTCCACTGTCCCCGTGGAAGTCCTCGCACCACGCCAGTTGGCAGACTCAACCGCAGCATCAAGTTCGCACCGGCGTCGAGCGCAGCAGACTTCTTCATGATCCGGCCCCATCCAGCCGCGGCACGAGCCCTGGCCGGGACGAGCGACCAGTTTCTATCATCCGGCTCTCTATCATCACTGCGCGATAGCGGCGCCCATCCGCTAGTTGGTGTGTTTGATGCGCTGGATCCGTGTAATGACGGTAGGGCACGGCAGGTGCCTCAGCACGCCGTGGGCCGTTGACCCAAGCAGGAGCCGTTTGATACCACCCCGGCCCCGGCTGCCGACCACGAGCATCCGTGCCTCGGTAGCCGCTTCCACCAGCGCTGCCACCGGGCCTTTGTTTGTTTCCAGCACCGGGTGCACTTTGAGGTCGGGATAGTCCTCCCCGAGCCCGGCCACGGTCTCGGAAAGGACGGTGCGTTCTTCTTCCATGATGAGTTCGGCGAGGTTGGCGGGGGTGAGGCCGGCGTCTTCCGGGCGGTCGGGGCGGACAAAGGCATACAGCACCGTGAGTTCCTGGCCCTCGCGGTCCGCCTCGGCTGCGGCGAACGCGACGGCCTGGGTCGATTCTTCCGAACCGTCCACGCCAACCACGACGCCGCGTCGCCCATCAAGATCCTGTGTTCCGACGGCGGCCACGGGGCATTTGGATGTGGCGGCCACTTGCAGGGCCCGGTCAGCCAGGGATCCTCCCAGGTGCCCGCTGCCGGAGCCGACAACCAGCATTGAAACTTTGCCCGAGTACTTCCCCAGGGATCGCCCTACACTGCCCGTCAGGAGCTGTGCGGTAATGCTGATGGGGAAGGCCTCCCGTGCGCGGGAGGCCGCCCCCTGCAGGAGCCGGTCGCCTGCCTCTTGCAGGCCTTTGATCCAGGGGTTTGGTTCGGCGAGCCACCGGTCGTCGACTACGTGCAGGATCGTCAGCGGCAGTTTGTCGCGTTCGGCGCGGCGGGCCGCCCATGTCACCGCGGCCTGGCTTTGCGCGGAATCGTTGGTAGCAACAGCGATGGGTTTGGTTTTCATGGCCGGTCCTTTGGGGTTTTCTTCCTGGTAATGGTGGGCGGTGAATGCCGGTGGGGCCGCCTGGGCTGCAGGGCCATAGTGTCCCATTTGGCCGCGGGGGCTTTCGCCCGGGCTTGATCCCTGCCGAAATGGGCTGCGCGGGAGGTCAGGCCGGTGGGGTCGGGGTCACCGTGCCGGCGGTGTCCCCACCATCGATGATGAACTCGGCGCCTGTGATGAACTGGGACTCATTGGAGGCGAGGTACAGAACCAGATCTGCCACCTCGCCCGGGTGCCCGACGCGGTTCAGGGGCGTGTGGGTCATGTCCAGGGTCATCCCTGCTGTCATCGGGGTGGAGATCACGCCCGGGTGCACCGAGTTGACCCGGATGCCGTATCGGCCCAGGTCAAGGGCCGCACTCTTGGTCAGGCCACGTACCCCGAATTTGGACGCCGAATATCCGGCGATTCCTTCATATCCGCGGATGCCTGCTATCGAGGAGATGTTGATGATGGATCCGTTCCGGGACTGTTTCAGGGCCGGTATGGAGGCCTTGATTCCGTTGAAGGTTCCCGTCAGGTTTACCGCGATCACGGCGTCCCACTGCTCCAGGGTGTAATCCTCGATAGGGGCGAAGTTCACGATTCCGGCGTTGTTGACCAGGATGTGGACCCCTCCGAAGACATCGGCCGCGGTCTTCACCGCCGAGTCCCAGTCTCCGGGACTCGTAACGTCCAGATGCACGTACCTGGCGTCTGAGCCGATGCGCTCGGCGGTTGATTGTCCCTCGTCGTCGAGCACATCGCCGAGGACTACTTTGGCTCCCTCGCCGTGCAGGCGGGCGGCGATAGCGGCTCCTATGCCGCGCGGCTCCGCTGACGAGGGCTACTTTGTCGATAACGCGTTCCATGATGATCCTAGGCTTCTGTGGGGGAGGGTGGCGGCGTGCGGGGCCCGTCAGCCGCCCGGTGCAGGGCCGTCGCCGCAGCGGTCTCGGAGAAGGTGAAAACCCAAGGTCACCAGGTACACCCCGGTGCCGGTGAGAATGAGTCCCAGGACGCCCAACGCGGGAGTCCGCGCCGCCAGTGCGGCCGCAAAGACGAGGAGTCCTACCAGCAGGGCGAACGCACCGGTCCTGGTGCGCGCGGAGGAAGGAGGCGGAAAGGATTCTGGTCCGAGTCTTGCGGCGAGCCGGGGGTCGTCGCTGAGCAACTGATCCGCCAGCAGCTGGAGTTGGCGTTGTTCGTATTCAGTGAGAGCCACCGGTGCCTCCTTGGACGGTGAATGGTTCAGTTGTCAACGCGGTTTGTCCAGGCTGACGGATTCGAGGTACCCGGGCACTCTGGCGCTCCAGCCGGGGTCTCTCTTGATGACCACGCGGAGGACGTCGGACGCTTCCGGCTCGCCGTGGAGGAGAAATCGTAGCTGGCGACCATGTCTCGTGCCCCCCAGAACCCGAAGGCGGGAAGGGAGTCCGTCTTTCATGGCAATGTGCGCCATCGATTCATTCCGCCCCATCCAGGGGACGGGCCGCGCCGTAGGCCCTCGGCGTCACATCATGCCCCGCGTGATCGTGCTGTTCCCCTTCGGGTGCGTGAACCACAAGGACAGGGCAGTGTGCGTGTGCCACACAGGCAGAGCTGACCGAACCGAGCATCCCGCTGAAAGGGCCGTGTCCCCGGCGTCCCACGATGAGCATGACGGCATCGCGGGTGGCGTCAATGAGGGTGGACCGTACCGGGCCGTGGACCAGACGCCGCACGATGTTGGGCGGCTTGGCGGACCCGAATGCCTTGACCAGCGCACGGTCAAGGGATTCCTCCTCGATATGAGCGAAACCGTCGATACCGGCAGCCAGATACGCCTCATACCCGACAGGGAAGTCCCAGCACGTCCAGGCTTCAACGCTGGCCCCGATGGCCTGGCCGATTTTCTCCGCCTGGAGCAGGGCTTCGACTGAAGCCGCGGATCCGTCGACGCCAACAATGATTTTCGGTGCCTGTTTTCCTGTCATGACCCGTCCCCTCTCCTTCGCTCGGTTATGACTCCAAGGTGGCCCGTTCGCTGCGGATCTCCTAGGGCCAAAAGTCATCGAACCGGCCATGCGACACCCCTCGTCCTATTCACAAGGCATGTTCAGCCGAGGGCTGGGGCGATCCTCCGCCCAGCCCTCTCTACAGGTCAACGGGTTGCTTCGGGCCACAGTTTGGGGGTGTACCGCCACCTGCAGCGGACATCCCTAAGGCCCGGGGGAGGGGGCTGCCGAGCCACAGCCGGGTCTTTGGTCCCTTATCCGGCGACCGGAGGGCCGGTCATGCTGAAGGATACGAAGAATGGACTCTACCCAACGGGGTAAGACTCGCGGACAGGCAGGCGGTGGACAGGGACCAGATTGAACTTCAAGACGCAGCCTCGACAGCGTGGATCTCCAGGATCCTCCACACCCTTGCCTCACAGTACTGCCAGACCCAGCCGCGATTCGTGGCTCTTCGTGGTGGTGGGGAATTGAGTTCGTGTCGTTGAAGACTAGGGCCCATGGCCTTCTGGGATGAGTGTGTCTAGCATTCAACCTGGAACAGGACCACGAGCCTTGAACGGGCCTACCGGGGTGCTGCACTGGGCGGCAGCCGGGAACCGGCACCCGCCACGGGTCGTGCCGCTGCCCACGAGGGCCACGGCGAGCAAAGACGGCCCCTTCAGGATCGGGGTCGCAGCGATTCCGAGCAGGACCTGCCCCCCCCCCTGGAAAGTCTGTTCACGGTCGCCGCCTCAGAGCAGTGCGGCGCGCGTTGAATTCCGTTTCGTCGATCTCGCCTCGGGCAAAGCGCTCATTGAGGATCCGCTCGGGATCATCGTGGGGTGGCCCGGAGAAACCGCGGCCTCCCGAGCGACTGCCCCGCAGCAGAAGGACCACCACTGTGACCACGCCTCCCCAGAACAGCAACATCATCAGACCCATGGCGATCCAGCCGCCGATGCCCCAGCTTCCGTCCCATCCGTACATCATGGCCATATTCCCTTCGGCGTGGATTGCCCTGCCACACCCAGCGTCGCTAGTTTCCCTTCCCTTCCATAGGGCACTTGGTCCCAAGGCCGGTCACTTTGCTTCATTCGGCTGCACCAGCTTCAATCCGGAGTTCCTCCGGCCGCCATGCGCGCCCTCCCTCAGCGACGGTTCTGTGGAAACAGGTTAGAGAGCTCAGTCAACTATCGGGCGGCATACCTGGCCGGCTCCGGGCTCACCGCGGCACTCACTCCGGCAGGCGGTCGACGCCTCGCCGGCCGTGGGACCGCTCACCTTAGCCGAAATCGAGATAGAAGTCGCCCGGCCCGGCCGGGGGCACGCCGCCCCCGCACCATCCCAGTCCTGACCTGTACCGGGAAGGGCGTTTTCTTTCATGATGACGGTCGGGCGCGTTGGCTATCTGGCCGGTCAAGTTCGCCATCGGGTTACTCGTTGCCAACGTGCCCGAAGGCCTTCCGCCGACCATCGCCCTCGCCGTCGGCGTGCGCATCCTGGCCCGCTAAGGCGCCCTCAAAAAAGGTCAACTCGGAGACTCTGGGCTCCACGAGCGTGATCTGCACGGACAAGACCGGGACGCTCACAATAAACAAGATGCGTGCCGTCGACGGCTGGACCTCGGACGGAAACGGTGAGGTACTGGCGCTGCTTGATGTCTATTGCCGACGGCCGCGACGGCGGAGGGGAACGGGACTTTGTTCTCTGCCGCCGGACCGCGGAAAGGACTTCACTGAGTCCATATCGGGTTGGAGTCAAGGAATGCGTGGAGGAGCGCGGACGCAGTGAACAATATTTTCCGCATGTTGGTCCAGGGGGCCTTGGTGGCCGCCGGCGAGGCAGGCACTCCACCCGCAGCCGGGGGAATGCCCGACGACGATTCCAGAGCAAGAGTCCTCGATGCCGCGGTCGCCTACTACGCGGCCGAAGGGTTCAGCCATCCTGCACTCGACAGCATCGCACGCGCTGCTGACCTGTCGACAGATGACATGGTTGCGCTTTTCAGAGACGAAGCAGCACTCCGCCACGCCTGTGACGAGTTCGTGCTTCAGGCCCTGGTTGAGTGGGCACATGAAAAAGCCACCTTGGAGGGCATGAACGAGGTCATGCGCTCCTATATGGCCGACCCCGGCGCCTATCAGGCACAGATCGGTTATCTGGGACGCGTCGTGGCAGAAAACACGCCCGCCGCGCCCCGCTTCATGGACGTCCTGGTCAATGAAAGCGAATCCATCATCCGGGCCGGGATCCTCGACGGCACCATGCGCCCTTCCGAGGACCCGCGCGCCCTGGCCGTCCTCCTCGCCACCACGGTAGTTGGCATGGTGGCCATAACTCCACACATTGAACGCGTACTCGGTGTTCCCGCTTCACAGCAGCAGATGCTGCTCCGTCTGGCAGTGCCCGCCCTGGAGCTTTACACACATGGCCTCTACACCGACGACTCCTATCTGACCCTCGTCAGCCAAGCCATCTCCGCGCTCCAGCCAACGCCACAACAGGGGCCAACAGCCCGCACAACCCCGCCCCCTTCAAAACAAGACGCTGGCTAGGTCTTCGCAGAACAATTCCAGTAGGGACAACAGCGTGCGGGACTCCGACAGCTACTCTTGTCCCGTCCGGGTATTCGGGTTGCCGAGGAAGTTGCTGAAGGTGACCGCGCCGTCGAGCGGCCGCGTGGACCCTGTGAAGCCCTCGGCCGCCGGCCAAGACTTCTCTCGTCCCCTGTTTACTACCGAACTGGAACCAGTTCTCCTTGTCGACCCGATGGTCATTGCAGTCATCCCACCGTGGCGTTTTGGCCTCCCGTGGCCACAATGAGTCCGGCCTGTTCAGTCAACCCGCTACGCTGGGACCGCTGCCGATCAGAAAAAGGTAACTGGGGGTTCTTCGCAGGGCAGAGGGGGCGACCTTGGCGCGGTGCCCGCCGTCGGGCTGCACCCGTGAAATGGACCGTCCGTCGAAAGCAGCACGGACATGTGATGGTCCGCGTGATCGCGCCACCACACACTCATACCTGTGTCTTCGTCCAGGCGCAGGAATTCCCGCGCACGTCACAGTGCTTCCAAGCGGCTGATTGCTTCGGGGTGCCTCCACCATTGCGGGCACCGGGTCACCCCGGCGCCGACATCAAGCTGCCGGCGGTACGTAGTCGCCAAGGTGTCCCTGACAAATTCGCAAGGTTTGGATAGAACATAGGCTGATTCTCCCAACAACAGCGTCAAGTCTTAGACACAGACAACGCACCATTCGGATTAACACCGGCCGGGGTGTCAGGGGCTAGAGAAAACCGCCAGTAGATGGCCACGGAATTGCCCCTTACGACCTATTGGACATTGCACATCAGAGGTGCCGAGCTCCATATGAGGTAGGCCCTTTTGTTACACCCTGAGGGTGTTTGCGGCGTGGTCTTCTCTCGGCCGCCAAACGGATCACCCGCCTCGATCTCCCAGTGCTGCGCCTTGGCAGCTGAGGCTGAGGCAAGGGCAGAGTAATCAGCCTCGTGCAGTAGCGTCCCAGAGCTGTTGAGCCTCTGCCATGTTGTTGACTCAGCTCGGAAATCCGCAGTGCCTGAGGGATCACAAGGGCGCATCGGAGCCGGTGATATCGGCCACCCACGCGGCGTGTTCGTCCCTAACCTTGGGGATCCGACCGGCGGCGACCTCGAGCCCGGCCATGACCAGCCCCATCACCGTGAGGAAGTGGGAGGCCCGGGCGGCGCTAGTGGATGTTGAAGGTGGTGTAGTGGTGATCGATTAGTGCCAGGCGGATGCCGGGCAGGGCCTCGAGGGTGTGGGTGCCGGTGCCGTGCATGAGGATGACTCCGCCTGCGTGGAGGGGGTGTTGTGGCGTCTCCGTATTTGACGCGTTCGATGATGGTGCGTGCTGGGGAACCGTCCAGTCGCGGGTATCCACGGTCCAGAATGCCGGCCGACAGCCGGCTGCGGCGATGGCGTTGTAGACCCTGGTGTTGAAGCCTCCTGCGCCGTAAGGGGGCCTGCATAACCTGGGGATCGTGGTGGGAATGACGCTTCCGCGGTGGCGGACTCCATTTATTCCGAGCATCACTTCCTTCAGCCGGTCCTGATGGGCAAGGTGCTCGCTATCCACGGTCTGGCCATCCTGCTCGCCCTCGCCGCTAGGACATGCTCGTGGGCATCACCGGGGCCCTGCTGGCCGTCCCGATCACCGCCGTCGGCTGGACCGTCATCAAGACCTGGTCCGGCCGCGAAACAACCGGGACCGCGGCGGCTGCGGAGCCGGAAGCCGTAAGCGCCTGACCCCAGGTGACCTACGGCTCACCGGCTTTGCCTGCACCTGGCTCTTCCGTAAAACCCTCACCAGCTCCGCCCGGAACCTCTGGCTGCGCGGCATCCTCCCGGTGGCCGACGGCATCATGATGGCTGTGCCTTCCGTGGTCTCGCCCGTCCAGATGCTCCGGCCTGATTACGGGGAAAGCGCATTCGGCGGCATCGGCGGAACGTTTCCTCATCGGCATCGGCTCCCTGCCCCCAAAGCCGTTCTGATGATTGCTTGGTACGCCCGTTCGAACCGCCCCGCGCTCTCCGGCAAGCCCTTACAACGGTGAAGCTTCCCGATTGCTGGTGCTCGCCGCCGTCGTACTTCTGACTCGCCACGCCACCGGGCCTACTGCCGTTTGCTGCGGGTGCATGAATAATACGGAGTGCTGAGAGCAGCGGAAATTCAGCGGCAGGCGTGTGCCTGCAGTGACGGCTGGCTAAGGAACTGGATATGAAGAGGTCGCACCGGAGCGTACGGCATGAGCCCGAATCGAGTGTTGAGCTGAACCCATTGTTCAGCCGGCCGGGGGAGTCCACCATCTTTCCGCGCTTCACCATCCCGGACGGGGAGTCCCTGCCGTCCACCGCCTACCAGATAGTCCACGACGAGGTGATGCTGGACGGCAACTCCCGCCTGAACCTGGCCACGTTCGTGGGGACCTGGATGGAACGGGAAGCCTCCCAGCTCTACGCGGAAACGTTCGACAAGAACATGATCGACAAGGACGAGTACCCGCAGACCGCGCTGATCGAAACCCGGTGCTGGCGGATGCTCGCGGACCTGTGGAACGCCCCGGATCCGGCGGCGACCATTGGCACCTCAACTGTTGGGTCATCTGAGGCGTGTATGCTCGCCGGCCTGGCCCTCAAGCGCCGGTGGCAACACCGCCGTCGCACCGCGGGGCAGCCCACGGACGCACCAAACATCGTCCTCAGCTCCGCCGTGCAGGTGTGCTGGGAGAAATTCTGCAACTACTGGGAGGTGGAAGCCCGCTACGTGCCGGTGTCAGCGGAACGCCCAACCCTGGACGGCCATGACCTGGAACGCTACGTGGATGAGAACACCATCGGTGTGGTGGCCATAATGGGCGTCACCTACACCGGCGCATACGAGCCCGTGGAGCTGATCTCCGCCGCACTGGACGAGATCCAGGCCGGCACGGGCCTGGACATCCCCATCCATGTGGACGGTGCCTCGGGGGCAATGGTGGCGCCGTTCCTGCAGCCGGAACTGGTGTGGGACTTCCGGCTTCCCAGGGTCGTCTCCATCAACACCTCCGGCCACAAGTACGGGCTGGTGTATCCCGGCCTGGGCTGGATCGTGTGGCGGGACGAACAGGCCCTCCCCGAAGACCTGGTGTTCCACGTCAGCTACCTGGGCGGGGACATGCCCACCTTCGCCCTGAACTTTTCCCGGCCGGGCGCCCAGGTGCTGTTGCAGTACTACCTGTTCCTCCGGCTGGGTTTTGCCGGCTACAGGTCGGTGCAGGCAAGCTCCCGCGACGTGGCCCTGTACCTCTCCCACGAGATCGGGGAGATGGACGCGTTCACGCTGTGGAGCGACGGGTCAGACATCCCGGTTTTCGCCTGGCAGCTCACCGACGGCCACACCCGGAACTGGAACCTGCACCACCTCTCCGAACGCCTGCGCATGAACGGCTGGCTGGTCCCGGCCTACCCGCTGCCGGAAGAGCTCAGCAACATCACGGTGCAACGGATCGTGGTGCGCAACGGCTTCACCCGCGACCTGGCAGCCAGTTTCCTGGCCGATCTCAAGAAGGAGGTGGCCTACCTGGACGCCCTGGCGGCGCCCCTGCCCGCCGAGAAACAGAAGGAAGCGTTCCACCACTAGCCCCTTGCGTAGAAGGAGCGTCCCATGTGCCGATTGTTCGGGCTGCACGCCGGGTCCCGGCCCGTCCGGGCAACCTTCTGGCTCCTGGACGCCCCGGACAGCCTGTCTCAGCAGAGCAGGCGGGAGCCCGACGGCGCGGGGATCGGCACCTTTGATCCCGACGGCGGCGCGCGGATCACCAAACGGCCGCTCGCCGCGTGGGAGGACCACGCCTTTGCACGGGAGGCGCGGCAGCTGATGAGCACCACCTTCCTGGCCCACGTCCGGTACGCCAGCACGGGTGCGCACACCATGGTGAACACGCACCCGTTCGAGCAGGACGGCCGGCTGTTCGCCCACAACGGCGCCTTCCACGGCCTCGACCGCCTCGACGAGCGACTTCGTGAACTTGGTGTGACGGGACTGGTGCACGGCCAGACCGACAGTGAACGCCTCTTTGCCCTGATCACGGCTGAGAGCCGCAGGGCCGGCGGGGACATAGCGGAAGGCATCTCCCGGGGGGTGGGCTGGGTGGCCGCCGAGTTGCCCGTGCTGGCCCTGAACATCATTGTGACGACAGCGGCCGACGTCTGGGCGCTCCGCTACCCGGCCACCCACGCGCTGTACATCCTGGAAAGGGACCCGTCAGCCGAGCCCGCTCCGGTGGCACCACTGGATGCCAGAAGCCGACGGATCCACTCGCGAAGCACGGAACTGTCGGTTTCCCGTTCGGTCCTCTTTGCCACAGAACCGATGGACCACAATCCTCGCTGGCGGGCACTGGCACCGGGGGAGCTGGTGCACGTTGGCCCGGACCTGGCGGTGACCTCCACCTTTCCCTTCCCGGACCAACCGGCCCACCGGCTCACGCTCGCCGACCTGGAACCGTCCGCGGCGGCGTCGCAAACGTCCTGACGGCGTCTGTCCGGCCTTCAGCGTTGGCGCACTCAAGTGGCCGGGAGAAAATGACGATCTAAATACACGCCGCGGCCGCACGGTCCGGTCAATTCCCTAGATCCGAAGGTCTGAAGTCATGTCCGGCTGACAGGAGGACCCCTCCAGGCAGGTGGAACGGGCAGGCCTGGCCTTTTCACGGTTGACAACGGACGGGGGCAAGGCGGGAAGCCAGTGGCCCGGTTCCGCACGCATGAGCGGGGAATTGTCGGACAACCCCAGGAGAACCATGGCCCGCGCCTACAAACTGCCCAACGCCGCAGAAGACATCGTCGAAATAGACGCCGCGCAGCAGAAGCTGAACGAGCTGCAGGACAAGGCGTTCTCCCTGGCCGCATCTGTCGGCGAAGGGGTGACCGCAGCTTTCCGCCGCCGGGCTTTCGGGTCATCCTCCAGCTCAAAGATGTGCGAACGACGCTGGCCGAAGGCTGGCGCTACGTGAAGACCAGCGATGCAGCCGAGCCGGTCCGCGGAGCGAAGGGTGATGCGGCACGGGCAGCCTTGGCCGACCTGGAAATTCCCGTCCTTCAGCCAGACACCATCGTTGCCGCCTGTGCCCTGCGAGTTGCGAGAGAAATGCCGGAGCCGGCTGCCGGAAACAGCCCCTTCTAAGGCCACTCCCCTGCCGTTTCTCAAACGCCGATAATGCAGATTCCGTAAAGCTACTCGGAGCGTGGCCTAGGGAGTGTTGCTAAAGCTCGCTCTTAGCCATGCAAGTGATGCGGCGAGCTGAATGGCAGCCATAGGTCAGTGCAGTCTTATCGGACCTCATTGCCAGATCCCGCCAGTTTTTGAGCTGGCTAAAACCCCGCTCGACGACGGTTTTTCAGCCCTTGTACGCCTCGGCGTCGAACGCTGGCGGGCGCCTGCCGGAGGAGCCCTTCTTCTTCCGGTTGGCTGCCTGGTCAGTCTTCTCCGGGATGGTGGCCTTGATGCCGCGTTCGGCTGGCTATTTTGCTTCGGGCGCCCTGTTCGTCGCGGTGATCGCCGTGGTTGCTCTCTGGCATTGCGTAGCCCGGCTTGGGCCGATTCCGGCGTTTTGGTTCGCGTCCATCCTCACCGGCCGCACGGGGCGTCCTTCGCCGACTGGACAGCCGTTTCCTTCGATCGCGGCGGTCTTGGGTGGGGGACCGGATTTGTCAGCCTTGGCCTTGCCGTGTGCATCGCGGCAGTGGTTGCCTACCTGTCCATCGCGCGCCAGAGAAGCGCGGCCCGCGTCCGCTAAGGACGCTCGCCGGAAGAATCGGCCAAACCCGGGTGCTTTATGTGTGGGTGTGGACTGTAGCCGCGAGGATCTGATCTTTTCCCTGACGAATGATATTTCTGGCTCACGGCAGGCCAGTGAACCTGGTTTAAACGTCGCTGGAACGGTGCCTGATCGGGATTCCAGGCGCCGGTGACGGCAGTTCCGGTTATCTATCAGCTTCCCAGGCTCGGTGAAGATACCCACAGTCCGGCCGGGCTTGGTAAAAGCAGGGGCCGCTATCCCTTAGAGGGTTCCCTAAATCCAAGGAACTGGGATCGGGCCAGGCCTTGGCTGGCCGGGGGGCTTCACGGCTGGCAGTCACACCGTTGAAGACATATGCGCGTGCGATCCGGGCCGGGAAACGGCGGGTGCTCCCGCAGAAGCATCGGCTGCGCCGCGTTTAGGATCGGGCGTTGAACACGTTGGTTCCGAAGGTCTTGACGCCGCGGGTCCCGGCGTAGCCGAGTGGGGGCAGGGAGAAGATGTCCTCGACGCTGGCCAGCAGGCTGTAGTGGTTGTACGTCACGGTCGATGTTGTCGTGCCTTTGGTGAAGGGGGATAGGATCAGGGCGCCGATTTTTCCGCCGTCGGTGCATCTGTCCCGGCTTTCTCTCGGCTCGATCCCGTGCCCAGGGTGCGACTAAGAATAGGCCACGCCTGCCCGGGCTGGTTGGGGCTCACCTGCCGCTTTCCTGTGAACCTGCACCGGCCGGAATTTCATTCCTGCTGATGCGTGCCGTGGAGACCGCCGAGGTTCCGTCCGTGGCATCGACCGCCAGGGGGTGAGTCCGAACCGTTCGCCCAGAAGAGGTAATCCGACCTGGGCGCCGAAGACGATGGCGGAGCTGCGGTGGTCCACGCCCGGGCCGGTCAGCCGGTGAACCGTCATTCCGGCGGCGCGCGCATCGGCGGCCGCGTTCTTGGTGTCTTTGGTGTAGTACTTGTCCAAGCTCCCGCTGGTGAACACCGCGAGCTCGTCGCGATAGTGGTGCCGGCGGAGGATGTTCGCGGGCTTCTCGGCGTCGAAGCGGTGCTGGCTGCCGCCGAACCCCGCGCGGAGGGTGTTGGCCACGGAGCCGTCGCGCGGTTCGATCTCGCCGGAGATGTCAAGAACGGACCCGAACAGGTTAGGTCGCTTGGCGGCGAAAGCGAGTGCACATTCGCCGCCGTTAGAATAGCCGCCGACCGCCCACAGCCTGCGGTCGGAGGCGACGTTAAGCTGGCGGCGTACGAAGTTCACGACATCGGTGATGACGTAGGTGTACACATGGCCGCGGCCGGAATCGACGCACAGCGGATTCTTGTAGGGGTTCCCCAACTGGTCTACCGTGAGGACGATCGGAGCCAGCCCATGGTGAGCCTTGGCGAAGGTATTCAACTGTGGAACGGCGAGCTTCGCCTGCTGGGGGCCTCCTGGCTGTCCCATCATCATGATGAGGACCGGAAGCGCGGGAGGATCGGCCACCAGGGCTGCCGGCGGCAGGTAAAGAAACGCGTCGCGGGCCTTGAACCCAGACACCGGGGCCGGGATGGTCACGAGACCGTCCTCCCCCTCCCGTGCCATGCCTGCCGGTGCACGCCATGTCTTCCACAAGGCTTCGTTTGCTCGGCGCAGCCGGGCCGGCGTCAGCTTCGGAAGCGTCAGGTGACGGTAGGTGCTGACGTCCAACAGTTCGCCGAGTGTGGTGTTGAGCCCGTAGCCGGCATTGATCCCCAACGCTGCGGTCGTGAGGAAGAGCGACGCGGCCAGGACGGCGGCAGTCCGGCGGAGCCAGGACGCGCGCCAAAGGTTGACGACGGCCAACGCTGTGGCCGCGAAGGCTGCGACCGCCCAAGCGCGCGTGTCGGTGTCCAACCGCTGGCCAAAGGCGTCGACAACGAATTCACAGATAAAGATCGTGATGACACCGACGAGGGCACCCAGCAGCACTGCGGCCCCGGCAATAACTGCCCACGCCCGTGCCGAAACACGTTCGGGGGCGATGCGGCTGGACCACGGCAGCGCAGCCAGCACGCGACGCGGAATCAGGCTGGATCGGAGGACCAGGAACACCACAGCGCCAAGACTGCCGGCGTAAAACGGATACAGGACGGACTTGTGGACAACGTTGAGTGCGAGGATGTGCTGCACATTGCCTTCCTGCAGGTGGGGGAGCCCTGGCGCGGCACCGGCAATGAGGGGTGCCGGACCCGTGACGTCATGGCCAGATCGCGCCCGGGCGAACCAATAATGCACGAAGTGTCTGGGAGCCAGCCGGGAACAGAGCTCACGCCAAAAGGAGCCCCTGCGGCCGGAAACGACTCTTGCTCCATTCGGCCACTCGCCTCATCCCCGGCACACGAAGGAGAAGCTATGGCACGCCCGGGATCAAGGTTACTTGCGGCGGCCGCGGAGGGAGCGTGTGGACAGGGACCTGCTCGACTTCCTGGAGCGCAATGATGTCGCGGCTACATTATCCTCAATTACCGCTGGGTGCATGCCTACCGAGGCGCCGCCGGAGCCTGATCGCCAACCCCGTTGTTCGAGGTTGCCAATCACGGGTCAGCGCACCGGCCGTTGTCAGTGAGCGGACGGAACGCCTGCGGTATTGCCGGGATGCAGGACGCCGGTTCCTGCTTCGACGAGGTGAGCATCAACCAGGAATACCTGGCTGGCCTGATGCCCAAACCCCCGCGCTATTTCCGGCCGGGCACGGCCTTCTTCGACGACGTCTCCGTTGAGATCAGCAAGACGATGGGGTTGCTTCCGGTGGGCTTCAGTGTCAATGGCGACGGCGGGCGACCTTCCCGGCATCGGCGGTCGCGGCTGAAGTATCCACAGCGGTATCCGGGGACATTGTCATCGCCCACGCCAATCATCCCCGCGGTGGTACCGCAGACGGAATTAAAGCCGTCGTTCCTGTGCTGCGCCGGCGCGGGCTGAAGTTTCTGCGCTTGTCCGACGTCGCCATGCCTCCGCTTCGGCTGCCGCGCCGGCAGAGTCTTAGGCCGCAGAGTCCTGAACGTCAGCGGCTGGGGCTTCTACTGCTGAGGCGGCCTTCAAACCGCTTTGTCCTCCAAGGAGGGCCTTCAGCACGGTGTTGACGCCTGCGTCGAAGATGCCGGATGCCTGCGGGGCGCCCTTTGTGCAGGCGTTGATGCCTTTGACAGGACAGGACACGCCAGGACGTCCTCGTCGGGTGGGATCTGTTTTCCGAACTCGGGAGGCTTCGGTGCTGGCATCAGCCGGGTAAAGTGCGCGGCTGGTGCAAGCCCGTTCCTTTCAAGGGCCGGGATGGCCGGCGTGTTCGGCCGCTGCCGGTGATAAGCGGTTGAAATACTGGGCGGTCGATCGGTAGGTCGCCGCGTTTCGGCAATGTCCCGCAACTCGCTGGCAGCCAAGGCGGTGACCCGTTCGGGTCCGGGCGTCAGTGGATGCTGAAGGTGGCGTAGCGGTGGTAGATCAGTGCGGACCGGACACCGGGAAGCGCCTCGAGGGTATGTGGGCCGGTGCCGTGCATGAGGATGACTCCGCCGGCGTAGACGCGGGGGGTTGTGGCGTCTCCGTACGTGACGCGCTGGATGATGGTGGCCGCCGACGAACCGTCCCAGTCACGGGTGTCAACAGTCCAGAAGGCGGCCGGCAGCCGGCGGCGGCGAGGTCGTCGTAGACCCTGACGCTGAAGGCTCCGGCGCCGTAGGGGGGTCTGCACAACTTGGGAGCCGTCGTGGGGATGACGCTGCCGGGGCGGCGAACTTCATTCCTGATCGCGGCGTCCGTCATGCGCGAATAATCGCCGTGGTCATAGCTGTGGTTTCCGAGCAGCTGCCCGCTGCTGATCAGCCGGGTCCTGTAGCCCGGATGCGCCAGCATGCACTGCCCGGTAAAGAAGAAGACCGCTTGGATGTTGTAGGCCTTCAGCCACTTCAGGGTCCCGTCGAGCCTTGTCGGCGTGGCGCAGTCATCAAACGTGAGGCGGACCTTTGGCCCTCTGTAGTACAAGTGCGGGATGTTGTACCGTTCTGCTGCGCTGATACGTGGAACGCGTGGAAGCGGCGGCATCGGGTCGACAGCAGAGCGCCGTGTGATAGGGCTGATCGATGCATGCGCCGCTACGGGATCGCTGAAGGCTACCGGCGTGATCTGGTCAACGCAAAGCCCGGCGGCGGCTGTGAGGGCAAGGATGAACGGAAGGAACGCAGGGCGAGCCGTCTTGCCGCCCCGAGGGGAACCCGCCGGAAATGAGCGCATGGTCCGTGCTTTGGGATTCATCGGGAGCCGGCCCTAGCCGTGCCGGTGGCCCAGGGGGCCTGTGGCGGCTGCGGCGATGATGTTTTGTGTGACATGGCTGGCGAAGGCACGCGAGCGGGCGGGGACGGTAGCCTCGGTCTGGGCGCGGAGCCAGTCCATGGAAGCCATGTCGAGTACGCCCGCGCCGGAGGCGGTGGTGTAGAAGGTGGAATCGGCCCAGCCGTGGCGGGTGTGTCGGCCGGATTCGGGGGAATGCGCGAACACGTGCAGGCTGGCCGGGTGCCGCAGCAGCGGGTACCGCGCTATCGGGTAGACCTGATCGGTTTCGCCTTGGACGAGCCCGGGATAGGTGGCGCCCCTGGATGCGCCGGTGCCGGCGAATGCGAAGAAGCCGGGGTCGGTGACGGTGAACGTTCCGGCGGCGTGCAGGTCTCCGTACACCGCTCCGGTGAGGGTGGACTCGGCGTCCGGTCGGGGTCCCTGGCGCCATTGCGTGGTCACCGCCTCGGGGTGGCTGAACCGGAGGGGGTCCAGTTGCGCCTCGCGGTAGCAGACTTCGACGCGCCCAGCCCCGGCCGGGGACGGTTCCAGCCGGGTGCGCCAGTAGACGTTGTTCGCCCCAAAGAAGACGATGTTGGTGCCGTGGTTCCGGGCTGTCTCGACGTTGCGGCGCAGCGCAGGAGACCAGTATTCCGAGTGTCCGGAAAAGATCACGGCGGCAGCCCCTTTGACCAGGGACGGGTTCAAGCTGATGCGCGCCTCGGTGGTGTAGGCGAGGCGCACGCCAGGGTCACGGATGGCTTCGGCGGCACGGACCAGCGGGGAGTCGCGCTCATCGATCTCTGCGAAGTTGCTGTAGGGCCGGTCAAAGGAAACCTTGTACGAGCGGGTCCGGTATCGGTTTCCCGGCCCGGTGTAGAGGGAGTAGCCGCCCCACGTGTTGTAAGCCTCCATGGTGCAGTCATTGACGACGAGCACAGCTTTTCCCTTTACGGACGCGGACTCGACCACCAGGGGGATCATATGGGCCTGGCCCGAGCCGCCCGTCAGTATCAGATAGTAAAGCCCCTCCACCCAGCCAAGGGTGTTCACCCTGGTGGTCACAGCCCACGGGCATGAGACCATCCGGGTGCCGCGCTGGAGCGTGCAAGGGCGCTGCCTGCGGACGCGCACGGGTCCTGATGCCCAGACCAGGCGCTGGCCGGCGCCGTTGTAGTACCCGACCCGGAAGGCCCGGATCCGGACGCTGCCCAGGGTGGAGCTGATGTACAGATCCACAGTCCGCCGCCGGGGCGTCGAAGCGTTCTGGCCCAGGAATCCTTCCAAGGTCGTTGTGGTTGACCAGCGCCCCGGGACCCGGCCGCGGGGCGTACCTGCGCGACGGTTTTCCGCCGTCACATCGAACAGGCTAAGCGAACCGGTAGCCGCTATCGACGCTGCCGCAACGGCAACACCGACAGGACCGGCGCTGCTCCCCGCTGGCCACGAATAGTCCAGTGGCGCCAGGAAGGAAAGTGCAAGTACCGCAATCACAGATATTCGACGCCGGATGGCTGAAGGCTCCTGGGACATGTCCGGTGACCTTTCTCCCAAGCCCCCACTGAGATGGGGTGCAGAGGCATTTACTGGCTGGACCTCCAAGCCGCTGCGTGGGACCGGACAGATACTGCCTCAGACTTGTGAGGGCCACATTATCTTCCAGGAAACTTGGGAAAACCTTGAAGACGGAGGTCCTCGCAGTGGCCTGCCACCCCCCCATCCGGGGGGTGAGCGGATGGGCTTCCTGTAGAACGATGGCGGCGAGGGCCACGGACCGGGGGCGGGAACCGGGCTGATCGGAGGCCTCGGTGTCGACCTGTGGAGAACTGTCAGCCGTCAAGGCCGGTTTCGCCCCCGGCCGCCGCGGCTAGTGGACGCCCCCCCCTATGTGTTTTCCCGGACGTACCTCACCACATCGGTCGTGACGTAGTGCTACACGCTGCCTCGGATGAAGTCGATGCACAGCGGGCCCCGATACGGGTCGTCCAACTGGTCGATGGTGAGCGATCGGCGCCAGTGCGTGATGTTTCCTGGCGAAGGCGTTCAGCTTTGTGAAGGACCAGATATTCTGCCGGGGGGATGCCGTGATCGGCGTGAAGTACGCGAAGGGGCCATGCCGGCTTGGGTACTGGTCGCCCGGTGAGGCGTCCTGGTCGTTTGTCTTCCGCGCCCGGCTCGGGATAATCCGCTTTCTCATGCCAGGGAAGTAGGCCACGCAGAACAGATTCTTACGCAATCGTCCGCCTTTGCCGACCACACCGCGCTGATACCTAAACGCCGCCGTAGGTACCGTGCAGCGTGGACCTGATCCGAGCCAAAAACAACCGCCATCATAAAACAGCAGCCTCGGCTGCGACGTCACATCACCCGGGCCACCGCCTCTGACAGCCCCTGCTCTTGTTTAGGTTCCCCTCCGTGCATAGGCTTGATGGTCTGTCAGCTCGTGATTTGCCGCAGCACCTTCGCGGTCCGCCGCATGGATATGTTCGGCAGGTATGCGTGGGCCAGGGCCCGGCCGATTGATGGAAGCCGCAGCGGGTCCTGGTACAGCAGGTAGAGCTTGCGGGTCCGGGGCCGGAAACGCGCCTTGAATGCCGCCAGGGACCGGAAACCATAAACCGGTTCCAGGGCATTTCCCAGCAGGTTGAGGAATCTGTCCATGACTTCGCCGCCCGGAACCGACCCTTGGGGCCCCGGGAATGAGCCTACGGTCCTGACCAGCGGGGATCCTGAGAGTGAAAGCACGTCCAGTGAGTCTTTGAAGTGGATCGCGGCCGAGGCGATGAGGAACTCCATCGCTCCGGGGAAGGCTTGGGGGCCGCGGCGCATGACATCGAGGGTCCGGCTGACGACTCGGCCTTCATGGAATACCGGCAGCCAGCTGGTCACCGCCTGTACCTTCCCGTTCCTGTCCACAGCGAGACCAAGGAGCACATCGTCGTCTTTGAGTTCTTCAAGGCCGCCCAGAGTGAAGCCCATCTCGGGCAGCGCCTTCTGACAGGCCCACGCTTCGGAGAGCTCGTGGACCTGGGCGCGGAGCCCTGCGTTCAGGGAGCCGTAGGTGAAGAATTGGGCACTGATTTCCAACGTGCGTGCTCTGTTCAGGGCGGTGCGGATGTTCTGCCATTCCTTGCCTCTGAATTCGAGGCCGCGGATCGGCAGCAACGTCTCCTCGGCCACCACGACGCGCCGGAAGCCAAGCCCTGTCAGGTGATCCCCTGTGCCGTCGGTCACCGAATACCAGCACGGGGTCAGGGCCTGGGCCGCACAATAGCGTGTGAATTCCTTGGCCGCACTCTCGGCGTCCTCAGGATGCCCGAACGGGCCGCCCAGGGTCAGGGCGACACTGTTGTGGACCTGGTAGGCGACGCCCGCAGTGCGGGAACAGTTGAACCAGTAGCTGTTGTTCGGCCATAGGGCCATCCAGGACAACGACGTCCCGCCGTGCCTGACCAGTTCGCGGGCAGTGGCGGCGTCGCTTTCGGTGCGGGCGTTTCTGAACCTGCGGCTGAGAAAGAGCAGGAACATGCTGACGATGCAGGCGAGCCAGAACGCGGCGCCGCCGTAGCTGAAGATCAGTGCGGAAAACAGTCCGTGCGGGTGGACGGAAACGGAGTACCGGAAGGAAAACGGGTAGGGCAGGAACATCCGCGGCAGCGTGGCCAGCAGGGCGAGCAGTCCTGCCTTCCGGCGGTAGTTTTCCTCCGCGAACCACGCGATCACGTAGGCGAGGACAAAGACGGCAAGGAGTGAAGGAAGCAAGACAAGTGTTCGCCGGCGCAGCACCGGATCGGGATCGACGATGAAGTGCCGCCGGTTCACCAGCAGCAGGGCGGCAATCACGACCGGCACCAGGACGACGGGCAGGACCTCGATGATGCCCGATTCCACGGGCAGGACCCTGCCGTCCGTGCGCAGATGTGTTCCGAACAGGGAAAACATCTGCAGATGGAACGCCGAGAGGACGCCGATCACCAGGTGGACTCCGACGGCCACCCAGAGCGCAAGCCGGTTTCCACGGCGCAGGCCTTCGGCGCAGACCAGCAGCAGCAGCAGCGGGATCAGGGACAGCGCCACACCGCCGGCTCCGCCCAGACCGGCGCTGTGCATGACATGGGCGCAGTCCAGGTCGGCGGCGGCGCGGCAGTTGGCCCGAAGCTGGCCGGTCGTAGGGACCGGGTTGACGATCATGTCCCGGAGCAGCGCCAGCGGACCCGCCGGTGCCTGGGCCACTGCTGCCACCGCGGGTCCGGCGGCGAAGACGGCCACCATCATTGACAGCAGTGCCCTTCTCTCACGGCCCGCGGAACGGGGAACCCGGGAAGCGCCGGCCCGGGGCGGATGCATGATCCTGCCGAGGGCAGACCCGGCAAGGACACCAAGAAAAGCGTTCAGCGCCGGTGGGTGCCCGAGGTAGAGCAGAAGCATTAACGTCACCGCCAGGGTCACATAGCGCAGCCGGCGGCGCAGCAGGGGACTTAACAAGGAACTGGCGGCGACCGCCGTCGCCAAAGACCCCGCATAGGGGCCCATCACCACTGCAGTCTTCATGCTGGCCAGCCAGTCGCTCCCAAGCGCCGATCCGGCGCCGACCACGGTGAGAAGCAGGACGAGTCCGGCCAAGTGACCAACGACGAAGGCCAGCGCTGCCCGCCAGGTGCCCATCGTGACTTCGCCGAGCCCAACGCCACCCAGGATCACGACGGTCGCGAGAATATAGGAGGCCAGATTTCCGGTGAAAAAGATCGAGAAGACCGGAGCGCACCACTCGACTCGGGCACCGGCGGCCAGGCTTTCCGACACGAATGGCCGCACCTCGGGTGGCGGACCGGAAACCACGGAACGGGTTCCGGCAGCCGCAGCCCACATGAGCGCGGTCAGCCAGGAGGCCAAGGGAACCCTGCCCACTGCGTTCCCGACAGACCTCAGCGCGGTCCAGGAATGCTTCCTCTGAGTACGGGCCAAAAGTGGAACGTCGCCAGGAAACGCCTCGTTCATGGCAACCCCTTTGTCCCTGCACCTGAATGCACCGTACCGGCTACGTTTTCACGGTAACCCTCCAATGCTGAACCGTGGCTGAGAACCCGGGGCCACGCCCACCGCTGAGTCCCGGCCCTGCTTGGACCTACATTGGGCTGCGTGAAACCACGTCAGATGGCGCCTGGTGCCGACCCCAACCCGGCACCAAACGATGCTGCCATCCAGGGTTAGTATTGCCCTGAGCCGTCGAAGGAGCCGGGATGCAGCCGCTGCTGAACCTGAACATCCTGCAGAAACCACTGCTCTACGCGTTTGACGCAGCAAGCCTGCTGGCCCTGGCGTACCTCATCGCCGGGCCGCTCCGGCTGACCCGTGCCGCACCGCCCTCAGCCCCCGCTGTACACCCGGGAAGCCCTGGCCGCCCCAAGAAGTCACGGCGGCGCGGTCAGCTGCTAATCCCGGTGGCTGCCCTGGCCGGCGGAGCGTTGATCGGCGCCATCACCCTGTATGTCTGCGAGGCTTGGTACAACATTTTCGGGCTTCCCCTGGACCAAGACACCCATGCCTGGGTCATCGCCACCTTCGCTGCCGTCGGAGCGGCGCTGGCCAACCTGGTGCACACCCGATGGCGGCGCAAGCTCGCTGCCCTGGGCTCCGCGCTGATCTTCGTCGTGACCGCAACCCTGGGGATCAACGCGGCCTACGGTCTAAACCCAACCCTCGGGACCCTGCTGGGCCTCAGCACGGGACAGCACGTGGCACTGCCACCTCTGAATCCCAAACAGATCCCCGGCGGCCCCTTGTGGAAGACCTGGAAGGCTCCGGCCGGCATGCCGCCAGTGGGCCGCAACGGACCGGTGATCATCCCCGCCACCACCTCCGGATTCCGCGCCCGGGACGCGCACCTTTACCTTCCGCCGGCGGCGCTGGTCCCCAATCCGCCGGCGCTGCCCGTCCTCGTCATGATGATGGGCCAGCCCGGCGGCCCCGACCAGGACAGGTCCGCCGTCAGGGAGCTGAACAACATTGCCCGGACCCACCAGGGCCTGGCCCCGATTCTGCTCACCATTGACCAGCTCGGCAGCCCCTTCCGAAACCCGGTGTGCGTCGATTCAGACAGCGGCCACGTCTACACGTACGTGACTACAGACGTCGTGACCTTCATCCGCAGAAACCTCAACGTTGACCCCAGACGGACTCAGTGGGCGGTCGGTGGATACTCCAACGGCGGGGAATGCGCGCTGTCCTTCGGCGCCAAGCGCCCGGACCTCTTCGGATCCATCCTGGACATATCCGGCGAACTGGAACCCCTCACCGGTACCGAGGCGAACACCATCGACACCATCTTCAAGGGCAACAAAGAGGCATTCGCGGCAGAGGAACCGGCCAACATCCTCAAACGACACCGGTACTCCAACGAACTGGCCATCTTCACCAGCGGCTCAGCCGACCCTGTCTACACCCCGCAGGCCGCAACAGCAGCCGCCGACGCCGCCGCCGCCGGCATGACCACCCGCCGCTTCATCGGTCCCGGCATCGGACACCGGGCCGACGCCCTGGAATACGGTGTAAAAACCGGCATTCCCCTCCTCTGCCAGCGCTTCGGGCTAATCGCCCCCTGAGCCCCGGCGGCCCGAAAGGTCACGCTCTTCCGATACACCAGCCGGAAAGCACCTCCCAGCCGGGCACATTCGACCAGCACCGCCTCCGGCGTCACTGCAAACGCGGCGCCCCGTTCGCAAGCGGAAGGGAAACGGGACATCAACTGAAGTTTGAACCGAAGGAACGGAAGCCCGGTGTTTCTCCGCGAGTCAGGACGGGGCACGATTCACCACGACAGTGGCTGGAGGCCAAGGACCCGGTCGGCTGACTGGTCAGCGGGGAGGGGCGTCAGAGAGCCGGACGAACCTGGTGCTCCTGGCATTCATCGCGGGGAGGGCCGCGGTGACGCCGGCGCAGGTTCCGGCTTCTGGCCGATTGGCATGGGCGATGATGATGCTGCCCCAACCGGCTGAGAGGATCTGGCTCGTGACGACGGCCGCGGGGTAGGTCGCGCCCGCATCGCTATTGACGGTGAAGTTCACCGGCACGAGGCCAAGAGCCCGGCAGATCTGGACGGCCACCTCATCGTAGTGGGCTGTTCCAGACCGGAAGAACCGCGGGGCACTGCCGGTGGCCGTGGTCAGCTCGGCTTGGGCGCCCATGATCTCGTCGTACACCGAGCCGGGGTCTGCCGTTCCCGGGATGCCGTAAGCGGATCTTCCGGTGACCGATAGTGGCCGGTGGTTCGTTCCGTGGTTGCCTATCTCAAACAGCGGGTTCGCGGCCAAGTCCCGGGTCAGGGCACGGTTGGCGCGCGCCCAGCGGGCGTTCAGGAAGAATGTTGCCGGGATGCGGTGGCGCTCCAGCCTCGACAGCAGGGTCCGGTCGAAGCCGTCCCCGCCGGGTCCGCCGCAGCAATCAAAGGTCAGGGCCATCGCCCGGCTTCCCTTGGGAAGGCCAAGGGCCACTCCGGGCGGTTGCAGACCCCAGTACCGGGCTTCGCGTCCCGCGAAGGTAGCTACTATGTCTTTTCGTGTTGGCTGGGTCCGGGTGGCAGGGGCGGATGAGCGCGCCGCTGCGACGGCGCCGACGCGGGCCGCCCCGCGTGCACCCGCGCTCGGATCCGGGTCGGAACTAGCCGGAACGTCGGTCCGATGGTCAGCGGATGAGCAGCCGCTGAGAACGGCGGCTGCGCCTACTGACGTGAAGAAGGCCCTCCGGGACGGCAGGGCCGCCTCATGTTCTTCGGTGGCCGTTGCCACTTTTTCTCCTTCCCGGCAGCGTGCAGCCACCAGTGAAGCGTAGTGGCGAGCCACTTGCGCAGTTCCTGCGCATGAAGTTTTTGGCCGAAGGCGACGTCGCCTTCTAGTGAACTTTATCTGCACTGTCAGAGCCACTGCATGTGGTGGTCCCAGCCATGGCGATGACAGAGTTCAACTGCGCCATCAGGCTGCCATGCCGGCGGCGGTACGGAGGGTCACCTTGGGGGGACCCGCGGTAGCGGAAAGCAGGGCCTGCTCACGTGCGCCGACGAGTGGAACGCCGCCGGCTGTGGCCGGAATGCTGTCAGCAGGCCTGGCCAGCCGTACACCGGCGCGATTGCCGACCACAGTGCAGCTACCGCCGGGATTCAGGAACCTGCCGGGACATCGGGGCATGACCCCAGGGAGGGGCCCGAATAGGGCCCCTCCCTGGTAACACTTGCCTGCAACTTCCCAGGAGTGATCGGCGTCGGCTGTAGAAGCTAAGGGCAGGGGGCGGGACAGCCGCGTTCGCCGCCCCGTCCGGACCAGTGCTCTGGCCTGTCCCTGCGTGCTGCAGTTCATTTCCGGCGGCAGGAGCGTCACGCTCGTTGCCCAGCAGGCCTTTGCTGAGAACCCTTCCTTGGGAATTGCCCGCGAAAACGCCGATAATCCGCCGTGTGCCTGACTTTTCCAGTCGAGTGCGGCCGGATTAGGGCCAAAGGTTTCTGCATGGTCACTTCCCGATACTGGTATCCACTTGGGGCCGTGGACCTGTGGTGCGTCACCCTCGTTGGGTCTCGGCTGGGTGAGGTCTGGTGTCTTTGAGGGGAGCTTTCCATGAAATCTGCAAAGAAACGTCGACGCATTTCTGCGGCAATCACCGCCGGTGCGCTGGCAGTCCTGGCTGTTCAAACAGGGGCAGCGCCGGTCTTCGCTGCGATCAATCCTTCGCCCGCGGCACCGCATTCCATTTTTGTCTTTCCCGTTCGGGACTTCGTGTCGGCCAGCGGGTATGCCAGGACCGATGTGGCCACCGTCCAAGTGATTCGAGGCGGTGCCGTCGTGGGCACTGCCGCCAACATCATCCCCCGGGACGACCCCGCCACCCCCGGTGTTTTCGACGGCCTCGTGGAGGTCAACCACCCTGGCGGAGGCTGCTGGAGCGGAGTCACCCCCGATATCCGCCCGGGCGACGTCGTCCAGGTGCTGACCGCGCCGGGTGTCGGGGACCAGACGACCACGGCCAATGTCACAGTCACGCAGCCGGCCACCAAGACCGGCCCGGGGACCGTGGTGATGAAAGGAACGGCCGTCGCCCCCGGCGGCGGCCAGTACCCGATTGATCAGCTCGAGGCACGGATCGTGGCCAAGAATCAGTCGTTCGTCCTCGGCGGCAAAAGGACACTCCGTGCCGGTCTTGGCAAGGAGGGGAGCATTTCCTATGACGGCCCCGGGCTCACCATCTGGACCGCGACGTGGACCGGGCTGACCGGCGTCAACCCGGCGGACGGTCTTTCGGACGCTGACAGGGCCACCTCGGCCGTCAACAGCGAAAGCCGCGGAATGTGGCTTGGAATCGTTCCCGCAGCTGCCAGTGAAAACACGACCTTCGAATTTGCCCAGATCGGCGGCCCAACGGCACCCTGCACGGCTCCCCTTGCCAAGGGTCCATCCATTCCTGACATGAGTGCGGCATCGGATACGGGTAGCTCCAGCACAGACAACATCACCCGGACTACACTGCCCACGTTCACCGGCGCCGTCGGACTGCCCGATGCCGCCAGCGTGAACCTGTACGTCGACGGCACCCTCAACGGGAGCGCATCCGTCGCTGCAAACGGCAGCTACTCGGTGACCGCGACGACCGCGCTCACCAACGGTCCTCACTCGATCACAGCCGGCGAGGTTAACGCTGCAGGTACCGCAACCCTGGGCATCGGAGCTCTCACGGTCACCGTCGACACTACTGCTCCGGTCATGACGGGCAAGGCTCCGGCGCTGAACACAACGGGGGTAAGCCAGGCCTCGAACGTTTCGGCGACGTTCAGTGAGCCCATTTCGGGCTTGAGCGCTGCCCGCTTCACGCTGAAGAACGCCGCCAGTGCCGTCATCGCCGCCCCTGTGAGCTGGAACGCAGCCACACAGGTTGCGACGCTGAATCCGACGCCAACCCTCGCAGGCGACAACCGGCACACCGCAAGCCTTAGCGCCGGCATCACCGACCTCGCAGGCAACCCGCTCGCCCCCACGTCCTGGGCATTCACCACCGGGCCGAGGCCCACTGTGTCCGCCACATCGCCGGCGGCGGGCGCGACCGGCGTCAGCCGGACGGCAAACATTACGGCAACCACCAGCGAGAGGGTGACCGGGGTCAACACGGCCACGTTCGCCCTGCGCAAGGCCGGCACCACACCCGTCGTTGCCGCCGTGATCACCTACAACGTCACCACCCGCGTGGCAACGCTGAACCCGAATACCACTTTGGCTCCGAACACGAGGTATACGGCAACGGTGTCCACCAGCATCCGCGACGCTGCCGGCAACTCACTGATCAACACCTCCTGGAGCTTCACGACAGGCCCATAACGACCTGCTGACGTTCCTAAAAAGAGGTCCGCTGTCGGTGGCAGCGGACCTCTTCCTGCCAGCCATGGGTGGCTGGCGCCGGATCAGCAGTCTGTATCCGTTGCCGCCATTGACGACAACGAAGCTGCAGCAGTCTCACGCTGCGCCTTGGCCAGATCCCGGCGGCCTCAGCAAGGATCCCGGGATGCCGGGCGGACCGCGGGACCGGACCGAGGCGTTGCCCTCCTCATCCTGGCCCTGTGGCTGCCGTGCTGGCGCCAAGAGCATTCAGACCGCGACATTCGTGCTGGAGCCCAAGGTTTGCGACCTATTCTGGTCCCAGCCACCTGGTGCCGCTTCTCTCAGCTGCCGGGAACCTGCGGTGGATGTTCGAAGATGCTGGGGGGCAAAGAGAAAGCTGGACGGCATGGGCATGGACGTCAGAAAGGCATTGGGGTGCAGAAACCGGCGGCGCGTCGGGCTGCTGGCATTGGCCGCCGCGGCCGCTTGGGCTGTTGCCGCGTGCCAGGCCCCGTCGCCCGCGCCTCCCTTTGTGGGCGGCACCGCGCCGGGCCGACCGGGGCACGTCTTCGTCATCAACCTTGAGAACAAGGGTTATGACACCACGTGGGGCCCCGGCTCGGACGCACCCTACCTGTCCGAAACGCTCCGCTCACGGGGGGGTGCTGCTCTCGAAGTACTACGCCATCGCCCACCATTCCAACCCCAACTACATCGCGCAGATTTCCGGGCAGGCAGCCAACCCCGCGACCCGGAACGATTGCGGCACCTATCTCCCGTTCACGCCCACCGGCACCGCCTCCCCTGGCCAGGTGAAAGGCACCGGCTGCATCTACCCCGCAACCGTTCCGACCGTCGCCGGGCAGCTTACCGCGGCCGGGAAGACCTGGAGAGGCTACATGGAGGACATGGGCACCCCATGCCGGCACCCCGAACCGGGCGCGGAGGACAACGACCAGGACGCCTCACCCGGGGACCAGTACGGCACCCGGCACAATCCCTTCGTGTACTTCGCCGCGATCACCTCATCCCCGCAATGCCGGCAGAACGTCGTCGACTTCACCGAACTCGCCAAGGACCTGCAGTCCGCCGCGACGACCCCGAACCTGTCCTACATCAGTCCCAACCTGTGCAACGACGGGCACGACAGTCCCTGCGTCGACGGAAGGGAGGGCGGCCTGGTCAGCGCCGACGTGTGGCTGAAAAAACACATCCCCACAATCCTGGACTCCCCGGCCTTCAAACAGGACGGGTTCCTGGTCATCACGTTCGACGAGGCCGAAGGCAACCGGGCCGGGCCAAAAGGAGTGCCGGGCGGCACCGCCGGAGGCCGGGTCGGCGCCCTGGTCCTCTCACCCTTCGTCAGGGGCGGCACCACATCGGAGAAGACCTACAGCCACTACAGTCTCCTGGCCACCATCGAGGACATCTTCTCCCTGCCCCGCCTCGGCTACGCCGGCGCGCCGGGTGTCAACAGCTTCGGACCCGACGTATTCAACGCCCGCTAAAATGTATTGGCCTGAGAGGTTGGTGACGGGGCTGCGGGACTGTCTGAATAACGGGGCATCCACGGTTGGCCTGACATGCCGGGCGAGAGGGTTCCAGGTCCTCCGGGGAATCCAGGTACCTTGGTCCCGGGTGGGAACGAAGGGCCCTGTCACGCACACCTGAATACCGGACTGAAGTCGGCAGTGGCCGGCGGTGGGCAGAAGCCCTCTCCAGTCATCAGTATTGATTTGATCCGCTCCTTGAGGAATTGCTGCCCCTGATGGCTTGGGTGTTCGCCGTCCGGGCCCAGCAGCACAGAGCGCGGCCCCGGTATCCACGCCTCCTCGATTGGATCAATGAACACCGCGCCTGTGTCACTGGCCGCCGCCTGCTCCTGGTCTCGGATCAATTTGCGCTCAGTGTCTGACGGTGTGAAGGACGGGAGCGGGCCAATCAGGATCCTGCGGGCTTGGGGGGCCCGGGCACTGATCGTTTCGAGCGTGTCGGTGACGGCCTTTTTGAGGTTTGCAGGGTCGTGGCCTGCGTCATTGTCAGAACCAAAAGCCACGACGACGTCGGTTGAGGCATCAAGACTGGCTGCGATCTGTGATTCAAAGGTCGCCCCTCCGTCGCCGGCGGTTAGGTACCCTGCCCCATTTGCTGCGGCGTTGATGACGGTGACCGGTTGCTGCCCGGACTGCAGATCTTTGCTCAGCTGGCTGGGCCATGCTTCCTCGGCGGTGGTGCCGAGGCCGGTGCTGAGGGAATCGCCGACCACCAGCACGCGTTCCGGTGGCGGTTTTTCTAAGGCGCGAAGCTGAGTCAGCGTATGCTGCGGTGAGCTCTCCACAACCCTGCCTGGAGCAGCACTGGAGACGCAGGTCGCCATGGCACAGAGCACGCCCAAAACTCCGAGGACGGGGGCCCGTCTGAGCCCGCGAAAGGGGTTCCCGGTCACAGTTGTGCCCAAGCATCGTTGCGGCGGGGTAAATTAGCCATGCCGTCCAGCATAGTCAGACACCCCGCAGAACCGGGCGTCACGCGGGCGCCGGGCCACTTGCGCCAGCGAGTGCGGGAGGTGGCGTAGCCGCGGTGGATCCAGTGCTGGCCAAGGAGAACCGGAGGCTACACCTCATCTCACACGTGCAACGCTTCGACCCGGTGGGCATCACGGTTGCTGTCCTCGACAGGGCGACGTCGTGGGCACCGTCATCGGCAGTCCTGGCTCCCGCAGGGAGGTCGTCATGCTGCGGGCTCCAGACGGAGGCACTGGCGTTGAGTCATCGTGCTTCGTCCGGCCGACCTCGAGCAAGGGGTCTCCTGGCGCGCTGTCCACTGAATTAGGACTGCGGGACGTGGCGTTCAAGGTGGACGTCCTTGGATGGACCGGCTCGGGTCTGGGCAATTTTCCTTTGAGTTTCGAGGGAAAACTCAGGAACCGTATTTAGTCTGGCGTCAGGACCACCAAGGGCATTGGACACTCGCTTGGCGGACCTGCCGCTGGGAAAGCCCCCGGACCGCCGTGAAGGCGCCCGGGGCTTTTCCTGTGCCGGCGATCGGTCCCCATGGCGGCCCGTGATTGGCAGCGTCCAGGACGGACAGATCAGCTGCGGAAGTGGACCACCTTCGGACCTGTCCTGCCAAAACGATGGTTCAAAAGATTAAATCAACGATCCGAAATTGGCCTCTTCCACAACGCCCGGCTGCTGTCAGTGAAGCCCGCGGGCGGTGCTTGTCAGACTCCTGGCCGCAGCTTGCGCTTGGCCCGCCGGTTGAGCAAATGGCCCGGCCGCGGGGGCGGGAACTCGCACGAGCGGCGGGGAACGCTGCCCCGCACTGCACCGGCGGCGCTGTCCACGGCTGCATGGGCATCTTGTATTTGTCTTGGGGACCCTCGGATTTGGGGGACCATTTTGGGGTATCGCGCCATTGGTCCAAGGTTTTCCGGGGGGGAGCACCCGACGATGGGCGCGTCCCATTCCCTTTTATCGGCAGGTTTCAGATGAAACTCTTCGACATGAACCGTTCGGCAGCGCACCGGAAATCTCCGGTCCGTGGTGTGCCGTTTCCCTCGCGGTCGCAGCGACGCGGCGGCACCAAGCGCCCTGGCATGTTCCGGTTGGTCAGCGCGGCGACAGCCCTGGCGCTTCCGATCGCCGCCGGCCTGCCGATGATGGCGGCCCAGGCGGTGACCGCCCCGGTGGGCGAAGGCTTCACCGTCACGGCGTCAGACCTTGCGTTCATCCTTAAGCAGATCAAGATCGCTGAAGCCCATGTGGCCAACACGACGTCCGCCACTGGCCCCTGTGGCGCCCTGATCGGTACGGGCCCCAACCAGATCCCCGACGCGCTGACCTCGTACGGCCTCCGCACGGTCGACGGATCCTGCAACAACTTGATTCCCGGCCGTGAGACCTTCGGCGCCGCTGATCAGAAGTTCCCCCGCTACACCACGCCGGTCTTCAACGATGCAGACCCCGTGCCCGCCGGTTTCGGTCCCGCCGGCCCCACCTCTTACAAGCAGAAGAGCGGGAACGTTTTCGACAGCAAGCCGCGCGACATCAGCA